>CANCVE010000052.1 GCA_947381435.1 Chitinophagaceae bacterium | reverse complement strand
GCAATATTACCAAATGTTACATTCAGCGTTTTACCAACCAATGGATTAGGATAAACTGTAAACTGTTTACTGTTTACTGATAACTGTGCAACGTTACTATAGCTAACCGTACCAACTTCGCTGATTGCTTTTACTCGGTAGTAAGTAGTTGCAGTTACATTGTTATCAGTTGTGCTATAAGTAGCAGTTGAAGTATTCTTAGCAGTAGTTTGACCAATCTTAACGAAGCTCTTCGCATCAGTAGATTTCTCTACTTCAAACCTGGAAACTCCCTTCTCTCCTACTGTATTCCAACTGATGGTTGCAATCTTGTTGTTTAAAGTTGCACTTGTTACTAAGCTATTTACAGCTAAAGTAGTTGGCTTAAATGCAATACTGAATCTGCTTGAGTAAGTAGAAGCCAAATTAGCATCAACTGTAAAGTTTACAGTAGTAGAACTTGTACCAAGTGATGTAAGAGTACCTCTGTAACTATCTACTAGATAAGGTGCAAAACCATTTGCAGTATAATTAGACGCATCAACCACCAATTGGTAGTCTGTACCGCTTACTTTGCTGATTGACAATGGTAAAACATCATTAGCAGTTGCTGGCAATCTACCATCTATACTTAGACTCTTACCTTTATCAGAAATAGATAAGTTATCATTTGAATTCGTAAACTTCAACGCATCTTGTGGACCATATGCTGAATTACCAAAGTTTGAACTGAAGGCAATTGCTGCTCCATCAACACGGCTATAAGTACCAATACTGTCTTTTTTCAATAAGCCAATATACAATTTACTCAATGGAGCACTAGTACCGAAGATTGCTGCTTTTGTAGAGCTAGCTGCCTTAGCAGTTTCCTTAAATACTACCATTGGGCTTGCAGCAAATGTTTGTACAAATACTGCCTGACCAGGTTGTATGAATGCAGAAGCAGTATTTCCAGCATAAACAGAGCCTGTTAACGCATTGTAAGCTGCATAAGTTCCTGCACCATGTGTTGGATCCATATACCAATAACTACCATTTATATTACTTGAAGCACCATAAACAGTGGCAGTATTACTATTGGTAGCTGTTCCTGTACCCCATTGCACTGGGCATACATAAGGATTTGCAATCATACTAAAGCCATTCACATTGCTGTTTAATGCAACTGATGTAGAACTAATCGCAGAACCATCAGCAGTAGTACCTGAAGCATTTGTTGTATTGTAAGTAACTGTTCCAGAAATCAATTTACCCGTAGCACGTAACACAGTTGAATTAACCATACGTAACCCATAATTAATATAGTTAACTACTGGCGTGGTTGCAAGGTTGAAACTTCTGTCACCTCTTACCAATACCCTGTAACCAGTAAATGGTTCTAATGCAACTTTAGTATTTGCTATACCGTAAGCTACTGCCCCGGCAGTGTAGGTATTTGTACCTGTACCACCATAATTCCAATTGAATGAACCTGTTGCATTATTGTAAGTAAATGCAGAAGCATTTCCATTTAGGCTGTAGTCTAAACCAGCACTTGAAGGAGATGGCTGATTGCTCGCATAAGCAGAAGCCAAAGCATTTGTGGCTCCAGGTCCAGTAATGAAAAGTCCTTTACCACTTGTAAAGCTACCACCCTCTTGCCATGTATCATAGATAGTACCAGCACCAGAAACTTGTGGAGCTAAATCACGGTAACCTCTAAAGCCTGCAGGTATAAAACGTTCTACAGTTACATTGCCTGTGATTGTACCACCTACTTGACCAACAACAGCTGAATTAGTAATTGAAGTAGACTTAAGGGTGACTAATCCACCAGTAGTTAAAGTCCCAGCTGTCACATTCAATGATCCAGTAATATTAATTGCACTTCCTATTGTAAGAGTAGCATTACTTGCCCCTGTGTGATTAACGGTTAAACTACCTAATGTATTAGATCCACTTGTTAAGTTTAAAGTACCAAATGAAACAGTATTAGATTTATATAAACTAATATTCGAAGCCGAAGTAGTGCTAATAGTACCATTAGTAGACAAATTAGCAGCTCCAACTCCAGATACATTTGCAAATGTCAAATCATTTCCATTCAAATCAAGAATTGAACTTGCAACCAATGTAAGTCCTCCAGATGAAGCATTTCCAACTTTCAAATTAAGATTTGTGGCTCCCGTTTTAACCAATTTAACAGTACTTGCATTTGAAATTCTTAAAAATAACCAACGTAGTAAACCAGCACCATCACCAGTAATAATTTGTGTTCCACTAGCAACTCCTGTAAAGTTTAAAGTCATTGTATTAGCATCAACTAGAGACGTAACTGCTCCGGAATAAGTAACATTACCTCCTACTGATATAGTCAAAAATGTTGTAGCCCCTTCATAATTAACAGCATTAAATGACAAGTTTCCAGAAATTGTAGTACTTGAAGCAAAAGTCTTAGTTCCGGCACCACTTAATATTAAATTACCATACGTAATTTGTGGAATGGTAAATGCATTCCCCTGAGCATATTCTATAGTACTACCGGATGCTACAGAAGTATAGGTATGATTAATTGTGGAATTCAATAACTTAAGAGTCGAATTATTTGCCAAAGTAATTGCACCAGTAATGGTTGATGCAGCTGGAACAGTTAAGGTTACAGCTTTAGTTCCATTTCCTAGTAAAATAGTAGACCCTGTACCAGAAACATTCCAACTAGTTTCAGTTAAGGTTACTGCAGTTCCATTATTAATATGGAAAGTTTGTCCTGCAGATATAAAGTCAGTTGGGTGAGTACCACCACCATCGGTATTTATTCCCCAATTTAAAACATTATCAACGTTTCCACTGCCCAAATTGTAAAAATCCTGAGACTTCAAACCTGTTACAGTTAATGGTGCATTAACAGGCGTACCTGCCGTAGTAGTTACTACATAATTAGAAGGATTATTAATGGTATTAGTAATAGAACCATTATAATTTCCATTAGTAGCTGAAGTAGAAGCTAACTTCACATATATAGCTACGGGTTCTCCTACTAAATCACCTAGAACTCCAGAACTTAAATTAATTGGAGTTGATGAGTATGTACCATTAGAAGTTGTAGAAAGTACATAACCAGTTGGAGGAGTTACTGTAACAGCAGCTGTTGCATTTGGAGCCAAATTATCTGCAGTTAAATAATAAACCTGAGAAGCAGAGGCTACACCGTTAACTTCAGTAAACTGAGTTGATAATGTCGTAATTTGATTGGTTTGCGCCGCATCAGAATATGCAATCAATACAGGTGTCTGATCTGCTTCTACCGAACCAAATACAGATAGATCATCTATTCTCCAGTTAACTCCAGAAGCTGCACCAGAACCATTATAACCATAAATTCGGTAAGTTATTGCAGTACTTACTGCTCCAATATTTGAAAAAGTAGAAGAAGTAAGAGAAGCCCACGCACTATTGTTAGTTAGTGTACCAGTAGCCAAAGGACTTGCGTAGTTATCCTTACTACTATAAATAGCATAAGCCTGAGGCCCAGTAACCGTTGAATATGATGCAAAAGATATTCCAGTAGCTCCAACATGGAATGTCCTAGCAGGTGTTAATGTAAATTGGAAATAAGCGCTTGTTGAAGTATTCAAACTTCCTACTGTAGCGGAATTTCCTGCATTAAAGGTTCCAGATGCTCCTGAATAACCGCTTGAAGGATTTGAGTTTCCTATGAAAGTAGCAACTGTAGTTAGTGGATTACCATAAGTAAGGGCACTAACTGTTGTTAAATTAGCTACTGTACTTCCTGATTGACTTCCATCCTGTACAGCAGTAAAGTTCCATGCTGCAACTGTTGTAGTTATATTAAAACTATTAGATATAACAAATCCTAAGGCAGGTGTTGTAACCGCTGATGCAGTAAGCTGCAAGTTTAAACCATTCACAGTATGAACTACACTTGCAAAAGTAGCAATTCCAGAAACTAGTGTTGCAGTTAAAGGCGTACCACTCAATGTACCATTATTTGCCGTAGAAACAATACTTACAGAACCTAAAACACTGTGAGTATCTATATTACCATTTGCATCCACAGCTTTAACTGTAACAGTTGGACTCATTGCAACATTTACTAATGCAGCAGTTGGTTGTTGCTTATAGGCTAATGATGTAGCAGTAACTGTAATTATATTATCTCCACTCACTGAGCTAGATACAGCACCTCCAGCATTAGAAGCAACAAAGCCAGAACCTGTAGATGCAGCAGTTGCACTGGTAGCCGTAAATACTAATTGTGATTGATCTGTTTGAGTAGGTTGGAAAGTAACATATAAAGTAAAGTTTTTACTGCTTGCAGAAGCAGCCGTCAAACTTAAGCTACTGAAAGTAAAGCTAGTTGCACCATTCACAGACACCTCTTTAAGGTTAGTAGAACCATCAAACAAAGCAGCTGTCTTTATTGCGGTTGAACCTCCAGTAGAAAAAGTAATAGCATTCAAAGTGGTAGATAAATTATCTACATTTGATAAAGTTGAACCATTATCTCTTAGAGTATATCCTTGTACACCTAAAGAGTTAGAAGTCGTTAAACCTGATGCACTGGTATAATTAATATATGCTATGCTCGTAGGGTTTGTAAAACCAGCATTTGCAATTATATCGGAAGTAGCAGTTGCAATTCCTGAACCAGTTAAATCAATTGTATAAGGAGATGAAGCATCATTACTTGCAATACTTAAAGTCGCAGTTCTTGTGCCAAATCCGGAAGGATTAAATGTTACAGTAAACGTACTAGTTGCGCCTACAGCCAATGTAGAAACTGAAGGTTGAGAAATGCTAAATTCAGAAGAATTTGATCCACTAATGCTAACCTTTGGACTACCCGTCAAATTAACGGTTTGCGTACCTACACTTTGCAAAGTAAATGTTACAGGAGATGTACCACTAACTCCAGAAACCTGACTTCCAAAATTATATGAAGTTATATCTGAACCGCTTTGTTGAACGTTCAACTGTGGACCAGCATTTACACTTGTACCTGTTACAGTGTAAGTATAACTATAAGTACCACCGTCAGGATCAGAACCAGTTACCGTTATTGTTGATGACTCCAATGTAACCGGTGTAACAATTGGGGAATAAGTAATTGCAAATGTAGTTGTAGTAGGGGTAACACTACCAACACCTATTGATGCAGTACTAGATTTGTTTACAGTGAATGCACTATTGCTACTTACCACATTTCCAAAAGTGAATGAATTATTCCCTGAGTTGGTAATAGTAAAGGTAATAGCAGATGAAGAAGTGTTTACGGCTACTCTACCAAAAGAATAAGTACCAGAACCATTTACCAAAGCAGTTGCACCTTGTGTTAAGGCAATACTAGCAACGTGAGGAATAACTGTACCACTAAGGTAAACAACACCATTAATTGCATTTGCTGATGGATTTAGTGCAGTAGTTGCATTTGAACCTCCAACATACATGCTACCAGTAAAAGTACCATTAGTTAACCCAGGTTTCAATCTAATTTTTAATGTCCCTGCATTGTTACTACTTGTTGTACTACTAATAGCCCCATTTGAGTAATTTACAGTAGCAGTTGCTTGATAGTTAGTGGTTGTAGCATTATAAATTTCGAAGTTTGTAGGTGCATATACGGTAAATGAACCAGTTCCACTGTTGGTAAGACCAGATGAAAGGTCTGTTAAATAACTAGAAGATAGGGTTATATCCTGAGTTGAAGCAGAAGCTGCACCTTCTATATAACTTGGTACTACTATTGGGCTTAATGATGAAGAGGTAGGAACAGTTATACTAGATTGTTGTACTTTACCCAATATTGAAAAGTCAGCTCCGCCGGCATTAGTTACAGGAGAAGTACCAGCCTGAATATAGTTATTAAAGATATAAAGCGTTTGAGTAGAAGCTGGATTACCACCCCAAATTGCCATTCTAAAAATAACAGTTGCACCTCCTGGTAGATTTTGTAATGCTGCAATACCTGACAAATCAATAGCTGGTTGTGGATTATATGGTACTGCTGTATTACTATTATTATTCCATGTTATGGTTGAACCAATTAAGTTAAAAGCACCTGTGCCGTTTATACTTGCATTTAAAGTTGAACTTGCAGCAGTACCTGAACCCGTAGCAGGATAATAAGTACCATCAGCATATTTTATCTGATAAGACCATTGGCCACTTGTAGGCCCTGTAGCAGTACGCCTTATAACATAAGGAGGTATTGTTTGTACAGACATATTATAATTGGCAGCAGATGCAACAGTAAAAGTAAAATAGTTACTTGCAGTAACTGCATCAGATTCAGAAGCAGCGGTTGAACTAAAATTATTTGACCCATAAGCACTACCTGCAGCAGTACCAGATGCAGGAACCCAATTTGCTGTAGGACGGCTTACAAACGAGGTAGTTATACCTGTAGGCAACGACCCAACATTTGAGAGAATTTGACCATTAGTAGCACTATAACCAGCTGTAGTATTAGATGTAAATGTTGTAGCACCCCAAGCATTGTTAGTACTTGAAATAGAATTAAAATCAAGGGCTAGTAGTGGAACATTATCGATGGCACTTGATACAACACTTGTATTGGTTGTAACATTTAAAGTTGTAGTGATTCCATTATTGGTAGTAGTACAAACTACATAGTTAGTGCCTCCACCATAAGTACCAGCTACTGCTGCTGCTTTCAATCGTATATAAACAGGTGTACTAGAAAATGAAGTACCACTTGCTGTAATCCCAACACTAGCTGTGAAAGAACCACCCGAAGTTAAGCAAACTTCATAACCATTCGGAGCAGTAACTGTTACTGTTCCATTCGTGGCAAGTCCAGATGCTACTACAGTAAAAGCAGTTACAGAAGATGCTGTACCAGTATTAGTAAATAGTGATACCACATAAGGACTACCAGAAGTACTTGAAATTGTCCAAGAAGTAACCGTAATAGTAGGAGGTGCTATTACAGTTAAAGTTTGTTGTACACTTGTAGCAGCAGCGTAATTAGTGCTACCAGCTTGTGAAGCCGTAATAACACTTGTACCTGCAGCCACAATATGTATGTTTCCAGAAACAATTGTAGCAGTAGCCGCTGTACCACTTGTATAGGTAATAGGATTAATGCCTGATGTAGGAGAAGTTGCACCAGGAGAATAGTCAGCTGTTCCTATGCTTGAAACAGATGCTAATGTCCCAAAAGTAATTGTTTGAGTTGCCTGAGCAACTGTATTTCCACTAGCAGAAGTTGTAATGTTTGCGGCAGAAGCAGCACCCCCACCAGACAACACCACACAAGTAGCACTATTGTAACTACCTGCATTTACAGTATTCGCAATATGAACATACAAAGTTGTATTATTTGCCACACCTGTCATGGCACTACTCTGATAAACTCCACCCAATGAGGTTGCAATTTCATACCCAGATTGAGGCGTTACAGTGATGGTTGTGCTTAAGTTGGTTCCAGCAGCAACAAAACTTACACCAGTAGAGGCAGTACCATACGTAGTGCTCAATGCAGAGCTCAAAACTGAAGCTGTTAGTACTGGGCTGTTTGAAATAACGGAATTACCACTTGCCGAAGTAGTAACATTTGCTGAAGAGGCAGCACCACCACCAGACAACACCACGCAAACTGTACTGTTGTAAGAGCCAACAGCAAGGGTGGCAGTATTTTGCACATACAAAGTGGTATTATCGGCTACACCTGTCATTGCAGTAGTTTGGTAAGTACCACCTGACGAAGTAGCTATCGCCCAACCTGTTTGTGGCGTTACTGTAATAGTAGAAGATAAGTTGGTACCAGCAGCTGTAAAGCTCACTCCTGTTGAAGCTGTACCAAATGTATTGGTTAGCGCAGATGCTAAAGTTGCAGCAGTAAGAACTGGTGCTGCCGTTATGCTAGCAATTAACCCAGTAGGCTGCGTGATAGAATAATTGGCAGATGGAGCCGTATAATTAGAAACCGTAATGGACAAGCCAGAACCCACAGTTGTTTGAGGGAAGGTTGCAGAAGGTGTACCTGTTACAGAGAAGGACTCATTATTAACTAAACCACTATAAGCAGGAGTACCAGTAATTGTTGCAGTATTCGTACCATCGGCTGGTTTATCGGAGATACCAATATTAATTATAGTAAGACCTTTCTTAGCTACCGTATTACCACTTGCAGAAGCTGTAATATTTACAGAGGAAGTAGCACCTCCACCAGACAATACCACACAAGTAGAACCATTGTAATTACCTGCTGCAAGAGTGGCAATATTTTGTACATACAAAGTAGTATTATTAGCAACACCTGTCATTGCAGTTGTTTGATAAGTACCACCTGACGAAGTAGCTATTGCCCAACCTGTTTGTGGGGTTACAGTGATAGTAGTAGACAAGTTTGTACCGGCTGCTGTAAAAGCTACACCCGTTGAAGCTGTACCATAAGTATTGCTCAAGGAAGACAATAATGTGTACGCTGTTAGTGCAGGGCTAGCAGCTGCAGTTGCAGGGACTACTTCACCTGTAGAAAGTATGATTGTTCCATTTGTAAATCCACTAAAAGATATTTGTGATAATTGGGTAGAAGTAAGTCCAGCAGTAGAAGAGCCTACAAATATTTTACCTGCTGTGCCACTAGCACCCGCTGTACCAGTCCAGCCCGTGATAGTAAGTGTCTTGGCAGAAGTCCAAGAAACGGCATTACTTGCCGAAAAGGTTAGAGTATGAACCCCTGTACCGAGTGCAATTGTTGAACTATTAGTTAATGCAAGGGTTCCTGTAGATTGAGTAAATCCAGAAGATGCACCAGAACTCAATGTCCCGCCATTTAGTACTATTGCACTTGCAGTTGGAAGGGCAGCATTTGCAATCCCACAAACTAATGTACCAGCGGTTATAGTTGTGCTACCAGTATAAGTGTTTGGTCCCGACAATGTAAGAACTCCTGTTCCCCCACCCTGCAGCGTCAAAGGGTTTGCTCCTTTTATTGGCGCACTTAAAGTAATACCTCCAGTACCCTCTATACTTATAATATTATTTGTAGCATTACCTAGTGCGATTGACAGTGAGTCAGTAGTAGAAAGAGTTGTATTTGATGGTTGAATAGTAAAAAGTTGAGTAGTTGTGTTTCTAAGAATTACATTAGCTACAGAATTCATTGTTACCCCATTCAAGGTCAGCGTACCATTTTTTGCAGTAGTGCTGTTTCCTATTACCAATGGTACAGCTCTATTTCCGCTTACTTCAATGCCACCAACAGCTTGGTTTTGAGTGCCATTATTTAGAGTGCCGTTCATATTAATCCCCACCTGACCAGCGGCAGCACTTGGATTTAGCTGAAACTGAGCATAACCAGTTGTGCTTGGAACAACACTTCCAGTCCAGTTAGCTGCTGTTAACCAAGTACTATTATTTGCAGTGGCAGAAAACAAAATTTGACCAACACCAATACTAGGCAAAGCTGTAATAAACGCCAAAGCCACCATGAGTGGCAGCAGTAATTTTTTCATAAAATTGTTTTTGTTGTGTGTGTTCGCAACAGAATAGTTGCCGTTGTAAGCATTTGATGTGACAGTGTACTGTTGTTTCATAAATGTTATACTTTGATGAATAAAAGCCGTTGTTATGTTTAAAATTAATCTCAATAATTCTTTCTCAACACCTCTCCCAGAGCCTTCTCTTCTTCCGCCATTTATGTATTCTATCTATTTGTGGGGTGGCAGAATGAACACCTGCCTACTTATTAGCTGCAAAAATATATGTTTTATTTATGCCACCAAGAACGACAATATTAAGTAATTGTTACCAATTATTGCATTTTTTGCAAATTAATCTAATAATTTTATGCTTTTTGTGGATAAGTTTACCGATTATTATCAAATAAACTAAAAATAGGGCAAAACAACCGTACCAAATATTTTTTGTTTTGATTAATAATTTCAATGCAAGGTAGTGATTTAGTATAATATTTTTAATTATTAAGAAAATAATTTTTACATTATGTGCTCTCATTTTTATTTTCCAAAAATTTAGCTATTAAAGCCCCGAGAGATTACAATCAGCATTTTTTCATTTGTTCAATTATTAACTGATGTTACGCATTTTTATTCACATTTAGTAAAATTAAAAACATAGGTACTTAAGGAACATAGTCTGCTGGGTTAAAAAGATAAAAGAAAAGGACACATAGGAAAAAAAGTTTCACTTTTTATACTCCCGTCTATGTAACCATAAATTGCAACGCTTCTTACCTTATTTTTCTGTGTGTCTAATGTGACTATGTGTTGAATGAAAAGGCTTTGCAATCGTGTTGATAAATATGCGAAAAGTGAGTTATTCTCCTAACTTTAGCCCTGTAACCAATTAAACAATTGCAATCCGATGAGTATATATGCATCAAGACTGTTTGTTTTAGTTAGCACACATTCATCATCGTTGCTTTAATTTTTTAGTCACCGAAGCATTTATTTTAAACCCGCCTGTTACTTATAAAACCCGTTACCTCTCTATATCGGCATTAATTTATTCAAAATAAGAATTAAGAAAAAAGTCCTTTAAATAAGTATTATACATAAAATGCAAATGACTCTACATTTCGGCATAGCATTCCAGAAAGTTGGCATATAGACCCGAAGCTTTTTTTTGTATTTAACAGAATATGTTGTAACTCAAAAAAGACTTCTTTCTATACCTTCAAAAAAAATGAAACCACAAAAAAGTGTACTGACTATACTTTCCAAATAAAAGGTAGCATAAAAAAGCTTCCCTATTATACCTTTTAAACAAAAGGTAGCATTAAGAGGCTTCCCGACTGTACCTTTCAAAAAAAAGGCAGCATAAAGAGGCTTCCTGACTATACTTTCCAAATAAAAGGTAGCATAAAAAAGCTTCCTGATTATACCTTTTAAACAAAAGGTAGCATAAAGTGACTTTTTGACCACATCTTCAAAATAAAAGGTAGCGAAAAGAGGCTTCCCGACTGTACAATTAAAAAAAAGGTTGCACTCAAGACTTCTTGGAAGGTAGCTTAAAAATAAATGGCACGACCCAAGACTTCTTGGATGACACCTTCAAAAAAAATGGTAGCACTCAAGACTTCTTGGATCGTAACTTCAAAAAAAATGGTTCGACCCAAGACTTCTTGAATGATACCTTCAAAAACAATGGCAGCACTCAAGACTTCTTGGATAGCCCCTTCATAAAAAATGATTCGACCCAAGACTTCTTGAATGACACCTTCAAAATAAAAGAAAGGGCTCAAGTATTCTTGGATTGTATCTTACATGTAAAAATATAGTGATGAAAACATGAAATTCGTAAAAAATTAAATAAATTAGTTACTAATAATTTGTAAATAGTTATCAGTTGGTTATGAATAACTTTTAGTTGCCCCATCTCCCACTATTTGTGTTTATTGACTATCATTGCAATAGCTATTAATTATACTTTGCAAACTATATATAAAATGAAGGTTACCCAATGCCGCTATCTTACAGTTACTGTATTAGCTGGCTTTCTATTTTTCCTTTTAAATACTTCTACCGCACAAATAATTACGACTGTGGCAGGCAATGCAACTGATGGGTATTCTGGTGATGGCGGTCCTGCCATTAAAGCACAACTAGGAGATTTGTATTCATCTGCAATTGCATTTGACAAAAATGGCAATATGTATTTTGGACTTAATGGTGCAACAAATACAATTCGAAAAATAGATACAAGTGGAATAATATCAACAATTGCTGGAAAATTTAATTCAGCTGGCTTTTCTGGAGATGGAGGTCTTGCAAAAAATGCGCAAGTTTATCATCCAGCTTCAATAACTGTTGATAAAAATAATGACATTTTGTTTGTAGATCAAAATGGTGTAAAGATTAGAGAGATTGACACATTGGGTGTTATTAAAACTATTTCAGGGCCATCTTCAAATATATGTGACTTTGTGAAGGGTGAAACACTTTCGAACAACACGTTTTCGTTAATCCGAGAAATTGCTGTTGATAAATTGGGCAATATGTTTATTGTAGAAGGTTTATGCAACAGGATTAAAAAAGTTGATACAAATGGAATTGTCAGCATAATTGCAGGTAATGGGTCAAGAGGATTCTCTGGTGATGGGGGATTAGCAATTAATGCTGAACTATCTAGTCCTTATGGTATTGCTGTTGATAACATTGGCAATGTTTATTTTTCAGATATAGGTAATGAAAGAATCAGAAAAATAGATACAAATGGTATTATTACAACTATTGCTGGTGTAGGGATTAGGGGGCATTCAGGGGATGGCGGGTTGGCAATTAATGCTCAATTAATTGTACCTGGGTATATAGTTATTGACCATTTTGGCAATATTTATTTTGCAGAATTCGAATCTAGAATAAGAAGAATTGATACTAAAGGAATTATTACTACTTACGCAGGCAATGGTGTTTATGGTTATAGTGGAGATGGTGGAATATCAACTAAAGCATCTGTACAAATTACACAGGGATGTATAGGTATTGATAAAAGTGACAATATATATTTTGCAGATGAATATAATTTTGTAATAAGAAAAATAAGCTTCGGCAATCCTCCTCCCCCACCCACCATACTATCTTTTACCCCCAATGCAACCTGCCCCGGCACTAGCATTCCTGTTTTTATTACAGGGTCAAACTTTACAAGAACAACATCTGTAACGGTGGGAGGCACAACTGTAGATTCTTTTAAAGTTAATAGTGCAACTAGCATAACTGCATTTATAAGTAAAGGGAATACAGGTAAGATTGAAGTTTCTAATGCTGATGGTACTGCCACTAGCGATAGTGTTTTTACTTTTGGCAAAGGATATATTGCTTATGCGTATGTGGCAAATGATGTGGTAAATGGTATTATAAATGTAATTAATACGGATAACTACCAAAAGGTGGCAACCATTCCTGTACAATCATTTCCTAGTGGAGTAGCTTCAAGCTCGGATGGAAGGAGTGTATATATTGCAAACTCGTTCAATAACACTGTAAACATCATCAACACAGCTACCAACGTAGTTACAGATACCATCGCAGTAGGAAAAGGGCCAATTGCTTTATGTTTTACACCCAATGGTAAGAAGGTATATGTTTCTAACAAGCATGATGGCACTGTGAGTGTTATCAATACCGCTACCAAAACTACAATATCTACTATTGCTATGAACAATATTCCGCAAGGATTAGCCTGCAGCCCCGATGGCAAGAAGATTTATGTAGTTATAGGGAATGACTCTATGGTAGAAGTTATAAATACCACTACCGATGCCGTCATTAAGAAAATCGCTTGCGGCAAAGCCCCAATGGGAATTTGTTTTAGCCCCAATGGAGAAATAGCCTACGTTACAAACTCGCGTGATGGCACAATCAGTATCATCGATGCAATTTCCGATACAGTTTTAAATACTATTAAAATAGGCACTAATACTTATGGCGTTTGTGCATCAAAAGATGGCAGCAAGGTTTATGTTTCGAACATATCGGATAGCACAATTAGTGTAATAAGCACAGTAGATAAAAGCCTGATAGCTAGAATACATACAGGTGCTAGACCAGAAAACTTATGCGAAAGCCCGGATGGCAGGCAGGTATTTGTTACAAACTTTAATGAAGGGACTATAAGTGTAATAAATACTGCCACTAATACCGTAGCAGTTAACATTGCAGGAGCAAGTAGTCCAAAAGCATTTGGTAATTTTATAGCCAATGTGCCTACTGAATGTCCCAACCCAATACCAAACATTACCTCCTTTACCCCAAACGGAGTCTGTCCTAATTCAAGTACACCAGTTTTTATAAAAGGAAAAAACTTTAGTAACATTACCTCAGTAACCGTTGGAGGCATTACAGTAGATTCTTTTACAGTTAATAATAACACAAGTATTACCGCCTATATAAGTAAAGGGAACACTGGCAAACTGGTTGTTACTAATGCTAATGGTTCATCTACCAGCGATAGTGTATTTACGTTTGGAATTGGTTATAGAGGATATGCCTATATAGCTACGGGCAATAATACCGTAAATGTATACGATGCGGTAACCAGAACATTAGTAGGCATTGTACCAGTAGGCAAAGGTGCTAGTAGCATTAATGCAAGCCCCGATGGAAGTAAGGTATTTGTTAGTAATGGCAGTGAGGGTACAGTAACAATTATTAATACAAAAGATAATACGGTAGAAACTACACTACAAATGGGGAATCAACTTACTAGATCTTGTTTTAGCCCAGATGGAAGTAAGTTTTACCAATGCGATTATGCAAGTAGTAATGGCAATAAAGTAGGTAATGTGTTTGTTATAAATACTGCAAACGATTCTATTATGGCTATCATTCCTTGTGGTAATGGCACTTATGGTGTATGTATTAGCCCCGATGGCACATTGGTTTATGCTACTAACTCATACGACAAAACAATTAGTGTAATAAACACTGCTACCAATAAGGTAATCAATACTTTCTCAATTGGTTTTGCAGCTATCTATATTGCTATTAGTAATGATGGCACCAAACTATATATTCCCAATTCATCAAATAATACTGTTAATGTAATTGATGCGTTAACCCATGCAGTAATTACAAGTATACCTGTAGATAATAATCCGCAAATTCTTTGTTTAAACAATGATGGATCTAAGCTTTATGTTGATAATGCGGCTGGCACTACAGTTAATGTTATTAATACGGCAAACAATACCGTTATTGCTACTATTCAGGTAGGTAATAATCCGAGTGGATTGAGCCTTAGTACTGATGGAACAGAACTATTTGTTCCAGATCATGATGGCAACATGACCATCATCAATACCTTGAATAATAAGGTAAAAGCAACAATTAGCATAGGAGGCAATCTAATAGCATGGGGTAACTTCATTGCAAACGTACATACATGTAACATTCCGCAGAGTATTCCGTCTATCATTTCATTTACGCCTAATGCTACTTGTAGTGGCTCTAAAACAACTGTAAACATAAGCGGTAATTATTTTGGTGGTGCTACGGCTGTCAGTGTTGGTGGTGTAAATGCAGATGCTTTTATTATCAACAGTGCCACTAGCATTACAGCCTACATCAGCAATGGCGTTACAGGCAAAATATCGGTTGTTACTCCGTTTGGAACAGCTGTTAGTGATAGCACTTTCACAATTGGCAGTACCTATACCGCATCAGTTTATGTGGCAAGCTATGCAGGAAGTTTGGTAAACGTAATTGATGCGGCAACAAAACAAATAACTGATACTATTTCTGTAGGAGGTGATGCGCTTGGCGTTACCGTTAGTCATAATGGACAAAGAGCCTATATTGGGCATTTCACTACCAATGCTGTAAGTGTAATAAATACGGCATCGAATAAGGTGATTGCAAGAATACCTGTAGGCAACAATCCTTTTGGCATTTGCATAAGTAATGATGATGCAAGGCTGTATGTGGCAAACCAAAAAGACAATACAGTAAGTGTGATAGCTACGGCTTCCAATACTGTTATTGCCACCATCCCCACTGGTATTGCACCAAGGGGAATATGCATTAATCCAAGTGGCACAAAAGTGTATGTGGCGAATTCTAACGATAATACAATTTCAGTCATTAATACAAATGCGAATGCCGTTACTGACCTCATTAAAGTAGGCATTCAGCCCGTGGGCATTTGTATTAATCCCGAAGGAACAAAACTTTATGTAGTAAATGATGGCAGCAATTCAATATCAGTTATAAACACATCAACCAATTCTATTATTGCAACTGTAAAAGTGGGTAGTCAGCCAGCAGGTATCAGCATAAGCCCCGATGCTAGTAAAATATATGTGGCAAATACTGTAGGCAATAGTGTATCTGTAATAAATACTAATACCAATACCGTTATAGCTACTGTTACTGTAGGCAAACAACCCGATGCACTGAGTGTAAGCCCAGACGGAAAGGAAGTATATGTAGCCAACTCAAATGATGGTAGTGTTAGTGTTATCAATGCGCTAACAAATACGGTTACCGCTACCATTCCAGTGGTTTTGTATCCTAGTTTCTTTGGCAATGCTATAGCCAATATTCCTACTTCTTGTACCCCTACCCCACCACCTGTTATTTCTTCCTTCAATCCAATAGTAGCTTGTGCAGGTGCTACAATAACTATAAAAGGCGAAGGATTTACTAAAATAACGGGTGTAAGCTTTGGGAATATTGCTGCGGCTTCTTTCAAAGTGCTAAACGACACTACCATTACTGCCTTTGTAGGAAATGGGGCTTCGGGCAACATCGTAGTTTCGTCCAGACATGGCAATGCCTCCATTACTGGCTTCACTTTTATTAAACCAAATTCATCTACCACCAAAGTGAGTATTTGTCAAGATAGTAGTTATAAGTTTAACGGGGTTACTTATACTAAAGCAGGCACCTACTCCACACATCTTATCAATAGTGGTGGTTGCGACAGTACAGCAATCCTTGTATTATCCATAGATACTGCCATAACGTTGTACCCTATAGAAGGTAATACTTCCGTATGTGCGGGCGACAATACTACATTGACTGACATTACACCAAAAGGGATCTGGAGTAGTGATAATAATTTGATAGCAACAGTATCGAGCGATGGTTTAGTAACAGGAATTAAGCCCGGAAGTACCACTATTAAGTATACTATTCTTTCTGGATGTGGCAATAAGAGTACCTCGCAACCTTTTGATGTATTGGGGGTAAAACCTTCTTCAATTATTTACACTCCTAATAAGGCGAACTGTATTCAACCCCAGAGTGGATCAATAACGGTCTCTTCTGTAAAAGGCATTACAAAAGAAAGTCCTTATCATTTTTCCATTAATGAAGAGGATAAGTTCAATATACCCTACACCATTTCCGATTTAATGCCAAACAAGTATACGATTTATATATACAATAATGCAGAATGCTTGGTTGATGCCATTTATGATGTAAAGATTGACTACGAGAAAGATGCCACTTGCGATACACTCTATGTGCCTTCTGCTTTTGTACCTACAAGTAAGCTACACAAGGGTATTAATAGGGTTTTGAGACCTTTTGGTGGAGAAACATCTGTACTTACGCTCACATTCAGGGTATATAACCGTTATGGCAAACTAATTTATGAAACACATGAATTGAATGAAGGCTGGGATGGCACTGTTAATGGCGTTCTTCAAGATGCAGGCGCTTATATATGGACTTTAGAATATACTAAATCGCTTGTAAGGCATTGGAGTACAAAAGGAACGAGTGTATTGATAAGGTAGGATAGTTTAGGGCTAATTCACTTTTATCTACAAACAAATTCCTACATAACGTAACTACACTGCAAAACCTAAACAGCACCTTTGCAAAGGAAAAATTAGTTATGAAAGAGATAGTCTTAAAAACGAATATAATGTATGAAGGCTGCATAGATAAAGTAAAAGATACATTGGACACACTTTTAGGAAAGGGTAACTGGGGAGTAAATATTAATCTGCCTACAAAACCTTTGACTATTTACTCTGACACCGTTTCTGTTGATATTATTAAAGAAGCTCTTAACAAACTAAACTATAAAGCTGAACTAATATAAATAATCTGTTAACAATAAAACTAAATGTACAACCTGACAACACTCATACAAAAGCAAACTAAGGAACTATTACTTTTGTAATTAAATAAACAAATAATCACTTTAAAGGGTTAACACTACACAAATAGAAAATTATGAAAAGAAACATCATCTTCACAATTGCGCTTACGTTCTGCGCTTATTTAGTAAATGCACAATCAGTTAAAACTGAAAACATTAAAGTATTTGGAAACTGTGCTCAATGCCGTAGCCACATACAGAAAGCCGCTACAGCAGCAGGAGCCACAGTTGCCAAATGGAATGTAGACACTAAAGTATTGACCGTATCTTTCGATCAATCTAAAACAGATGCAAAGAAGATACAAGCAAAGATTGCAGAAGCAGGTTATGATACACAAGATGCCACCGCGTCTGATGCAGCATATAAAAAGCTTGACGACTGCTGCCAGTATGATAGAAAGAAAAAAGGATAAGACAATCGGAAAACGTAAATCGTTAATAGCCAGTGATGCACAAGCTTGCGATTAACGATTTACGACTCTCGATTTATAAACAATAAAATGAAGAAATTCCTAATCATATTACTTACTACGGTTTATTCCATCTCTGCATTGGGGGTAACGCTTCATTTCTTTTATTGCTGTCACAAATTATCAAATGTTTCTATATCAACAGTCGAGCCTGTTGATAATTGTAAACCGATTGCTAAAGGCTGTTGTACCAATAAGACCGTCAGTATAAAACTAACTTCCGACCAAGATAAAACAACCGTTCAGCACCTAATCGCCACAACATACGCAATTGTTCCTAAAATTGCTTATCAGTACGTTGTAGATAATTTTGTAGAACAAATTACCTTTGCCAAACATCCACTCGTTTATCCTCCACCCAATCAGCCATCAAGGCAAACACTTTATTGCATATTTAGAATTTGAGTCCCTCATGTATCCCAAAGGGATAAGTAGAATTGTTATTTCTTATGGATTATAACTCATAATTCATATCTCATAACTCATATCTTCTCTTACAAATTCTAAATTTAATAAAATGAAAAAGATATATATAATGCTTTTATGTATAGTGATGCTTGCAATTACGGCATCCGCACAAAAGAAGAATACAAAAACAGATACCTTAATGGTATATGGCAACTGTAGCCAATGCAAAGACCGCATAGAAAATACCCTAAATGACTTTGGCATTGCCAAGGCAGACTGGGGAATCGAGTCTAAAATATTGACTGTAACATACGATACTACTAAGTTTTCTATTAGAAGTATAGAACAAAAACTAGCATCAGCAGGGCATGACACTCGCCTTATTAAAGCAACCAAAGCAGCATATAATAAGCTACCGGGATGCTGTAAATATGAAAGAAATTTACCACCATCAACCATACCTGTCGATTCTACTAGTACATTAAGTAAACCAACCCCAATTACTGGTGTAGTGCTTTTAGAAACCAAGAAAGGAGACATGTTGCCTGTTGCAGATGCATCAGTAAAATTAATAGGCTCAGACAAAGGTGTTGTAACAGATAATCTTGGCGTTTTTAGGTTGGCTTATCATCAATTACCTACCAAAGTAGTTATTAGTTACGTAGGCTATACCCCCGACACATTGACCATTACCAATACTAGGGATATTAGAATTATCCTTCGTAATGACAAAACAAAAGCATTAGAAGAAGTTACAGTCAAGTCGGGGCATCCCTTTGCAGCTTACGTATCTACAATCAGTACTCTCAATACCCTAAGTATAGGTACAAGAGAAATATCTAAAGCGGCCTGCTGCAATCTCTCGGAAAGTTTCGAGACAACCCCTTCTGTAGATGTGGCTTACAGCGATGCAGTAACAGGCATTAAACAGATACAACTACTCGGGCTTTCAGGCAACTACACACAAATTACTACCGAAAACATACCCGAAATACGTGGCTTAGCTGGTGCTTATGGTTTGACATTTGTCCCCGGCCCATGGTTGGAATCAGTGCAAGTTACAAAAGGCACTGGATCGGTAGCAAATGGCTATGAAAGCATTGCAGGGCAAATTAACATAGAAGAAAAGAAACCTGATAGGGCTGAAAAGCTATTTGTAAATGCGTATGCAAATATGCTTGGCAGATTGGAGGCGAGTGTAGACTATACACATAAACTTAACAAGCGCTGGGCTACTACCCTTTTTACACACGCAAATAACACTTCAGTAAAGACGGATGATAACCATGATGGGTTTCTAGATTTACCCATTGGTCATCAACTAAACATGATTAACCGTTGGCGTTATGTAGATAATAATGGACTCATTGCGCAGTTTGGGATTAAGGCACTTAACGATAAAAGACAAGCTGGCGAAATCGATTTTAATCCTTCTACCGATAAATTAACCACCCATAAATATGGTGTTGGGATTGATGTTTCACAATATGAAGCCTTTGGCAAACTTGGGTATGTGTTTGCAGGAAAGAAGTATAAAAGTGTAGGGCTTATCTTTTCGGCAAAGGATTATACTAATAATTCTTACTATGGTCTTACGCAATATAATGGCAAACAATCGTCTATTTATGCAAACCTGATTTATCAATCAATCATACATACTACAGAACATAAATTTAGGACAGGGATTAGTTTTGCAAACGATAATTACAATGAAACCTTTGCTATTAATTCTTACAAGAGGGTAGAGACGGTACCGGGTGCATTCTTTGAGTACACCTTCTCTCCTACGGATAAATTTACGGCAATACTTGGCTTGCGCGAAGATTATCACAATCAGTTTGGATTCATTACTACCCCACGATTACACTTAAAGTATGACATTAACCCCAAAACAAACCTTCGTTTCTCTGCTGGATCAGGGTTTAGGGTAGCCAATATTTTTGCAGAGAACACTGGGTTATTCATCAGCAATAGGCAATATAACATCTTGAATCCTTCAACATCCTATGGTTATGGATTGAATCCCGAAAAAGCTTGGAATTATGGCATGAACCTTACCCATCAGTTTGTAATCAATACTCACAAGGGTTCTATTGGTATTGATGCTTATAGAACAGACTTTACAAGCCAGACCATTGCAGATGTAGATGCTAATCCTCACCAAATCAACTTTTACAACTTAAATGGACAATCATTTTCAAACAGTGTGCAGATAGAAAGTAATTATGAATTGATTCCTCGTTTAGATGTTCGCCTTGCCTACCGTTGGTTAGATGTAAAAACTACTTATCATGGGGTATTGATGGAGAAACCAATGACAGCCAATCACCGAGCATTTATCAATTTGGCTTATGAAACAAAGAACCATTTTAAGTTCGATTATACCACACAATGGTTTAGTAGCAAACGATTACCAATCACCACTTCTAACCCAGTTGGTATGCAGATGTCTGCAAATTCGCCAGCTTATTTCATGATGTCTGGACAGATAAGTAAACAATGGGGTAAACAATGGGAAGTATATGTAGGGGGCGAGAACCTAACTAATTATAAACAAGAACAGTTATTTATAGATAATACGCATCCATTTGGCAATTACTTCGATGGCAGTATGGTTTGGGGACCCGTAAATGGGCGGATGTTTTATGTAGGCATGAGGTTTAAGGTTCTTTAAAGATTCATTTGTCGAATATCAAATTCCTTTAAAAAGAAAACGGTCAACAGCTTTCATTCAACTGTTGACCGTTTCTTTGTTTTATTCCTTTATCAATTCCAAAAACTCATTCTCGGTAATGATCTTGATAGTGTTTATTTTCTTAGCTTTCTCTAGCTTGCTTCCTGCATCTTCGCCTACCACTAGATAGTTTAGTTTACTACTAACACCACCTACAATCTTTCCTCCATGCTGTTCGGCTAAAGCCTCTGCTTCGCTTCGTTTCAACTTGCTTAGTGTACCTGTAAATAGAAATGTTTGGTTTAATAAACCGCCGCTTAATACCGCTTCTTTCTTTGTATTCACTAATTGTAGCCCCAAAGACTCCAATTGTTTTAGCATAGTAATGTTCTGTTCATTACTAAAAAAGTGGTAAATGCTCTTAGCCACTTTTACACCTACATCATCTAGTTGTTGTAATTCTTCTTCTGTTTTATGGGCAAAGTCAAGCAAGTTATCAACGGCATTTGCCAATACCTTGGCAGTAGTCTCGCCTACAAAACGTATCCCCAATCCATAAATGAGTCTATACAGCGGTTGCTGTTTGCTACCTTCTATTGCCGCCACTAAATTGTCGATACTCTTTTTGCCAAACCCTTCTAATGTTCCAACTGTATCGAAGTTGATGGAATAAATACCCGGAATATCCTTAATGAGTCCTAGTTCATAAAACTTTCTTACGTTAGCATCGCCCATACTTTTAATGTCCATAGCATCCTTACTAACAAAATGAATAATCTTCTCCACCACCTGAGCTTCACATTCTATATTAATACAACGCCACACAGCCTCCCCTTCTTCTTTAAACAACTCACTTTTGCAAACAGGACATTGCTTCGGGAACTGAATAGCTATTTCACTCCCATCTCTTAATTCTGGTTGACTTTTAACTATCTGTGGTATTACATCGCCGGCACGTTCTATTAAAACAGTGTCACCTATTTGCAAATCCTTTTCCTTAATGTATTCTTCATTATGCACAGAAATGCTGCTCACTGTAACGCCCCCTACTTGCACAGGGCTAAGCTTTGCCACAGGTGTTACCGCCCCTGTTCTGCCAACTTGAAACTCAATACCCAACAACTTAGTAGTAGCTTGGCGTGCTTTAAATTTAAAAGCTATTGCCCAACGGGGATGATGTGTGGTCATGCCAAGTTTATCCTGAAGGGCAAAATCGTTTACCTTAATCACCATACCATCTATCTCATAAGGCAAGGTATCCCGCATCAACTCAAAATCATGCACATGTTTTATTACTTCTTCAATGCCTTTTACTACCTGCTTTTCTTTTTGTGGAGATCGGAAACCCAATTCCCAAAGTAACTTTAAAGAGTTCGAGTGGGTGGATAGTAGGTTGTCCGTTAACCGTTGTCCGTTGACAGTTAACCGTTGTTCGTTCACCGTTAACCGCTGACCGTCAACCGAAGTTTGCAAATTGTCTAAAGTATCGCTCAAAGGCGGTAAACCGTTAACGGTTAACGGCAAACCACCATCTTCCTGTAAACGGTCATCGGTAAACGGTAATACGGTATAAAAACTTACATGATATAAAAACGCTTCTAGGTTTCGCTTGGCCACCTCTTTAGGGTCTTTCATTCTAAGGCTACCACTTGCAGCATTACGAGGATTTGCCAAAGGAGAAAGACCTTGTGCTATCAATCCTTCATTATACTTTGTAAAAGAGGCTTTTGTCATCACAATCTCGCCTCGTATCTCTATTTGTTGTATTCCATACTTACTAAACGGGGCAGATAAAGGAATAGACCGAATCTGTTTTATATTATTGGTAATATCTTCTCCTTCTACCCCATCGCCTCTTGTAGTTCCTCTTACCAACAAGTCATTTTCGTAGATTAATGAAATACTAGCTCCATCAAACTTGGGCTCAATACAATATTCAATAGTAGAAAGCTCACTTTGTTCCTTTGCCTTTCTATCCCAATCTATTAAATCCTCGGCATTATAACTATTCTCCAAACTTAGCATTGGCACTAAGTGCTGCACGGTTTCAAAACTCTTATTAAGACTACTGCCTACCCTCTGCGTTGGAGAATCCGGCAAAATAAGTTCGGAGTTGGCCGACTCTATTTCTTTTAGTGCATTATAGAGTTGGTCGTACTCAAAATCACTTATCAGCGGATCATTTAATAAATAATATCTATGTTCATGAAAACGAAGATTTTTTCTCAATAAATCAATTTTGTCAACCGAAATCTTGTTATTTAACTTCATTTCTTCAAATAATTGAAGAGTATCTTGCTGAAAAGACTGAATTTCCTTATTATTGTCCATATCCTGTTATTAGAGGATAAAGATAAAGGCAAGCATTAGAAAAACAACCAATTGTGTACTTTTTACACATTGAAGAAAGTTTATTATTTTCGTTCCTTACTAGGGCGATTTAATAACGTAATGCTTGCAGATTATGAAAAATAAAACCATAAGAATGGAGGAGACTAATAGAAGTCATTTGGTACAAGACCCGGTTAAATTAGTTGAAACTTACCCCAAGGTTCCTCTTACTGTGGACTGTGTGGTATTTGGCTTTGAAGAAAATGAACTAAAAGTACTACTCATCAGAAGTGACCTTGCTGTATTTGATGGACTTTGGAGTTTATTGGGAGATAATGTGGGCGATAATGAAGAACTAGATGATGCGGCATATCGTATTCTTCGTGAACGGACAGGTATGGAAGACGTTTACCTAGATCAGGTGCGTTCTTTTAGCCATCCTGCAAGACATCCTGGGGGAAGGGTAATTACTGTGGCCTATTGTTCGCTCATAAACATTCAGCATCACCAACTAAAGAAAATAGACCATGAATTGCACTGGCACAATGTAGCATCGCTTACTCAGATGGCATTCGACCACTTTGAGATTTTGACACATTGCCATAAGTGGCTTCAAAAGCGTATTCAAGAACACCCCCTTGGCTTCAATTTATTACCAGATAAATTCTCACTGCGTGAGCTTCAAAATTTATACGAAGCCATATTGAATCATCAATTAGATAGAAGAAACTTCCGTAAGAAGTTTGCTTCAATGGGACTATTAATTGATGTAAATGAAATAGAAAACGATGTACCACACCGCCCTGGAAAGCTTTATAAATTCGACTTTGAGAAGTACGAAAAGAATAAACGCAAATGGATTGGAGTGGACTTTTAATTTAGTTATGAGATATGAGTTATTAGATATTAACTAAAAGATATTATATCTTAATACAGCTTTTACCCCTCTTATCTCACATCTAATATCTCATAACTCTTATCTCACATCTAATATCTCATAACTCATATCTAAGAAAAGTGATTATAATAATAACAGGGGCATCGAAAGGATTAGGACGGGCAATGGCTTTACAGTTTGCTGCCGAGAACAATACATTACTAGTGTGTGCAAGAGGCGAAGTAGCTTTGTACAATTTGGTGCAAGAAATTCAAACTAACTTTCCTGATGCTAACATTAAGGCAATGCCAGTTGATATGGCAAAGAAGGACGACATACAAACTTTTGCCAGTTGGTGCCTTTCCTTCGGCACGCCTGATATTTTAATAAATAATGCGGGGACATTTCTGCCAGGCTCTATTAGCGAAGAGGAAGAGGGCGTTTTAGAAACCATGATTACTACAAATCTATATAGTGCCTATCACCTAACGCGTGCTTTATTACCTACCATGATTGCCAATAAAAGCGGTCATATTTTCAATATTTGCTCTATTGCATCTCTCAATGCTTACAGTAATGGTGGCAGTTACAGTATTAGTAAGTTTGCCTTACATGGATTTAATAAGAATCTGCGAGAAGAACTGAAGCCATTAGGCATAAAAGTCACGGGCGTTTTTCCTGGAGCAGCCTTTACAGACAGTTGGAGTGGCAGTGGAATAGATCCACAAAGAATAATGGAAGCCGACGATATTGCCAAAATGGTAATTGCTGCTACTAAATTATCTGCACAAGGTGTTGTAGAAGACATTATTTTGCGCCCACAATTGGGAGACCTGTAATTTAGTTATGAGTTATGAGATATGAGATATGAGATATGAGATATTAGATATTAGATATTAGTTATGAGAATTAAAGCTTACTACTAAAGATTTTTCACTTATAACTGCTCACAGATTACTGTTAACTGTTCACTGTTTACTAATGTCTTTTTTATGAGTTTTCGCTATAAGCATCTTTTCTTTGATTTGGATCATACATTATGGGATTTTGAAACTAACTCTAAAGAGACGCTGCAGGATTTGTTTATTTTACATAAACTAAACGAAAGAGGTATAGCAAGTTTTGAAGACTTCTTCGAAAAATATACCATCCACAACAACAAGCTATGGCAACGCTTTTCTATGGGATACATTAAACAGGATGAACTGAAATGGAAGCGAATGTGGCTGACCTTATTAGATTTTAAAATAGCCGATGAACCATTGTCTAAACAATTATCCGTTGAGTTTCTTGAACATTTACCTACAAAGACCTCTGTATTCCCTTACACCTTCGAGATATTAGATTATCTGAAGGGGAAAGGCTATGAGCTACACTTAATTACGAATGGGTTTGAGAAAGTGCAACATGCCAAGCTTGAAAGAAGCGGCTTGAGACATTACTTTAGCCATGTAGTAACATCTGAGGGAAGTAACAATGTGAAGCCCAATAAAGAGATATTCCATTATGCTTTTTCGTTGGCAAAGGCTACTGCAAACGAAAGTGTTATGATTGGCGATAACCAAGAAGCGGATATACAAGGGGGGATTAATGCTGGCATTGATACAGTTTTTGTAAACCATATAGATGCAGATCCTTACATCAGCCACACTTATATGGTGCGCGATTTGAAAAGTTTGGAGCTTATATTCTAGTTGGGTTTTATGAATTTACAACGAATCAATTCATTCAACCTTGTTGCTTGAATCTTACCAATCAGCGATTGAATCACCATTTGCCCCTACATGGTTTAGTATCGACGTCTACTCTCTTTGCCACAAACGTCTACTCCCTTTGCCACAAACGTCTACTCCCTTTGCCACAAACGTCTACTCCCTTTGCCACAAACGTCTACTCCCTTTGCCACAAACGTCTACTCCCTTTGGCACAAACGTCTACTCCCTTTGGCACAAACGTCTACTCTCTTTGGCACGAACGTCTACTCTCTTTGGCATCAACGTCTACTTCCTTTGCCATTACCCCCATCCCCTAAAGGGCAATGCCATTAAGTTAAGGATTTTTTTCGCCACAAAGCCACTAAGGCTCAAAGAAGCACAAAGAAAAAAGGAAAGAAAAGTTAAGCAAAAAGGAGCATATTTATTGAATCGCTCTCTTAGCGCCTTGAAAGTGTAATATTTTACCTCCAATTAGGAAATCTTTTGCGTATCCTTTGCGAGGAAACTTTGCATTCTTGGCGGTTAAACCTTTCTTTTTCTGTTAACTTAACGGCATTGCCCTAAAGGAGTGTTATGGAGAGTCTGCCGTAGATTTAGCTTTAAAACGATCCTTACAAGCACAAAAAAGCCCCTCTTTATGCAAGAAGGGCTTTTTTAAATGATTATTTACCTCAACTAAATCCTCTCCAAAATGAGAGGGCTTGGCACGCTAACTAAAAGATAATGGCTAATTTTTTAAAGCTCATGGTTGCATAAAAGATTTTCGCTTTTAAGACGTATTGATATGCGTCTCTACATTCGCAACATAATTTATAAAGCGAAAAACTTTTATGCGCCCAAGCTCATTGATTGGATTTAATTGAGAAGATGTTTTATTACCCATCTGTAGCTAGCTTACTTAATAAAAACGTGAAAACTGCCTGAACTAGTGGCACTAACATTGGTGATGGTTACATTAGTCCAAGTTTTTGGGACTTCGGCACTGTCGCCTGGGAAAATTGTGATTTTACTTGCTAAATTACCACCATCAACTAACATGGTAATAATGGTAATTCCATCATTAATTATTTTCTTTCCTGTAACAAGGTTATTAATTATGAGTACCATTGAAGGAGCAATATTATATACGGTAGCTCCATTGGCTGCGGGGTGCGTAAAAAACTCGGTAGATATTTCATTTACACCTGTGGCAATACCCGTACTGGTATCCTTTTGAAACCTAGCGCTATCGAGACCTTCCTTACCCATCAGGTAAAGGTTATTTCCTACGATATTACCATGAGCGGTGTATTTGTCGGCTTCTGCCTTGTATAAAGCAGCCATCAAATAGCTATCAATACGTTCTTGCTGCATAGCCTCAAATTCGGCGAGGGTATAAGTGGTGGGAATGGTTGATGGAAATGGTTTGAGCAATTTGGTGTGGATGGCTTCGGCTTCTGCAACTCTCTGTGGTCCAATCTTGACGAGGGCCTTGGTTTGTGCGGCCGTCATGACAATTTTAAAAGGATTGGAAATGAGTTTTGAAGCTTCAATGTTTGCTTCGATGTTAAGTTTTTCTGCTGGTGTAAGGTGCTGTAAAATGTTGTACTTCTGTGTCATAATAAATATTTGTTTAGTAAGACGCAAAACTCACCCCTTTGTCACTATTAATTGTTATACCATTATTCCTAACATTTATATGATTCACTGTTATTGTGTTTATGCCAACGGTAAGGTGCAATGAAATTGTATTACAAGTGCCATCGGTACTGAATATAGAATTTGGAGAGTTTAAGTGCGGTAAAATACGGTTACCGCATAAAATAGAAACCATAATCAATCATTTTCTTTGCATCTTTACAGCCATCGAAAAATTAAAAATAATACAACATGCTGATTTCCGACATTCTTAAAGATTACAACTACATGCTCAAACCCTGTTTGCAGAAAGTATCATCAATTCAAAAAACTATCATTTTATAAATACTAACTATGCAACAATACTTTTTGGTAGGTTCATTCTGGGATGATGCAAATCCTGCTGATCAAACTACACGTTTTATTGACAATGGAATATGGGAGAATGGGTATAATGATAAATTTATTGAAGAGGTCAAAGCCGTAACTGTTGGTAGTAAAATAGCAATTAAAGATGTATGTACAAGAGAAAAAACTAAATCTGTCATGGCGATTAAAGCCATCGGTACTGTACTTAAAAATAACAATGATGGTAAAACTTTAATTGTTGATTGGGAAGAAGGTTTCGATCCATTTGAAGTTGATTTCTCCGGCGGCTATTGGGCAACGATTAAAGAAGTTACAAATCAAGAACACATTAAAGCAATCTTTTACAACTACTCAGATAACGATATAAAGTTTGAAATTATAAAAGAGAAATTTGAACCTAAACTATTTGATAGTTATATTAGTTTTCTTAAAGAGATAATTTCTGAATTAAACATAAAGCCCAACGACCAACGAGTGGTATATTCTGTTAGAAATGATAGATTAAATTTCACAGTTGGTCAGAGATATTGCTTCAATTTATTCCTTTCTGATAAAAGAGGCAACTTTGGTATCATTTCAAAAACCAAACTACTAGAAAATAGTGAGGCGTTTTCAGGTACAATTCCACAACCTTATTATACTATTTTCAGAGAGCTAAATTGGGATATTATAGATAAATCATCAATCTTTGAAGCGATAAAAGATGAATTGTATAGAACTAATAAATCAAGCTATCTGAAATATAATAATGAGGATTTTGAAAATTATTTATTTGGAATTGAATTAGAAGATACTTCTACAAAGAGAATTGGTTCTCACTTTTGGAAACCTTTATTACAAGTTTTACAAACAGCTGGCAAACCACTTCATAGGTCTGAGGTTCATAAACTTGTAGTTGAGAAACTTGCTATTACACCAGAAGAATTGAAACAGACAAAACAGGTGAATGGCAAGCCAATGATTATTATTTATAATCAAATAGATTGGGCAAGAGAAACCTTAAAGCAAATGGGGCTAATTAAAAAGCCTCAAAAAGGAGAGAGTGGCATTTGGGGACTTACCGAAAAAGGGATGCAAATGGCTCCAACCATTTTTGACTTTATGGAAACAGATTATTTGCCTTCATCTTTTCAAAAGAAAGTAAATGTATCTCCCTACATCTTCGACGATGATATTGATAAACCATTTATTTCTAAAGTTCAATTTCAACAGATAACTTCTTTATTATTACGAAAGAAAAATATTGGTAACTACTCAACCCATCAGTAGTACAAGGATAATAATCCATCAAAAACATTATTATTATTTTTCTTGATAGTATCAATGACAGATCTTAGGATTGCAAAACGTTCTGCCCCTCTTTCAGACCTGTATAGTCCCGATACCTTTGTTTTT
>CANCVE010000051.1 GCA_947381435.1 Chitinophagaceae bacterium | reverse complement strand
AGCAGTTATATAGTAGGTCACATAGCGTTGTAAGCCTGTATATCCCCGTCTATGTGGCCTTAAAGCGAAGCGTTTCCTTACTGAACACTATGTGGCTATGTGACTATGTGGTATATTTTATCCAATTAATTTTAGTGCGTTTGCCCTGACAATTGAAATTTGGCTTTATTAAAGTTGTATTATTGTGGTGGAGAGATGAACAGAAAAAATTATGAGAAATTCTTTATTGTATGTATGGGGAATGACATTAGCATTTGGTTGTTTTGAAAGTAATAAGTTGCGATTGAAAAAATATTATCAATTTGATTACTTCGCAAATTATATATACAAAGATGACACACTTAAAATAGAATTACAAAACCCGCTTAATTGCCCTTTACGAGTTTCAATTTCTTCTCCAGATAAATCCTTACATTATATAACAAATAAGTTCGGCACTTTAACCTTAAACAAAAAAAGCGATACAACCGTAATAAAATACTATTTAAAAACTAATAGAAAAATAATTTTGGAGTTTAATTCTGTGCTGGGAGATTTAAATATGAATAATTGCAAAGAGGTATTCAGTTTGCCATTTCCTAAAAAAAAGGGATATAAAATAATTCAAGGCTACAATGGTTCTCACTCACATTACGATGCATACTCAAAATGTGCAATTGATTTTTCTTTGCAAATAAACGATACCGTTTGTAGTGCTGCCGACGGATATGTGGTAGGTGTAATTAAAGATTATGAGTTTGGAGGAAAGACCGAAGATTGGGTTGATTACTGTAACTGTATTACAATTTATCATCCTAAAAGCGGTCTATTTACACAATATGTTCATTTAATAAAAAATGGGTCATTTGTGAAAGTCGGAGACACTGTTATAAAAGGACAACCAATAGGCTTGAGTGGAATGACAGGGTATACTACAAAGCCTCATTTACATTTTAATGTATTAAAACCAGACAAAAATGTGGGATTGACATCTACAAATATTGAATTTGAAGAAGGTTATAAGGGAATGGAATTAACTGAAAATGCTTCAGTTAAAAAATAAATCGCTAGTTGCAAAATCTCTACTAAGGCTACTCTAAATATTTCGCTTATGTAATATCTACACTAATTTGAAGGCTTTTTGGCAAATCATTCCTTCGCCTTGCAGCAGTGACCACAAAACTATTTGTTCTATTCCTGATTTCCCTTTGCTTCCTTCTTCTTCATCCTATAATAATCCAAAGAAAACTTACCACTGTTCTTTATAACCAGAAAAAAAAGAGGAATCATCAATAGTGCTGAAGCAAATATCTCCGAACTTCCTAAAAAGGAATTTGGCGGTTGTATGTAATAAATCTCTGCTAGTATAGCGGGTATTTGTAAAATAATTACTACCCGAGTAAATAATCCAATTACAATAAAAGTGCCTCCAAACAAGTGGGCAGAGCCAATAAAAATTAGAAGAAATGAGGCAAATGGCACTCCCATCGAATGACTAAACAATTCTACCAATTGTGGATTATGGTTTAAAATATGTAACCCATTTAAAATGATAAATAGCCCAGCAACTATTCTAATAATCAATTCTAAATAATTAACCCCATCGTATTTACTGATGTAAATATCTGTATGCTGATGTAAAACTTTCATATTTATGAGTATTTATGTAAATAATGGGTTGAAATATCTATACTATTATCAACCCATTTCCGCTTTATTTAGCAATTGTTACAATGGCATTAATCATCCTTTTCTTTATTACCATTTTGAATGAGGGTTGGCGTTGCCGAATTGAGTTCAGTATGCCTTATTTGCCCACCCAAATAACATGTCCAACTAGATAAACCTAAGCTGACCAACGAAATAAATAACAAGAGTAGGGTTGAAATTTTTGAGTAGAGAGAATAGTAAGTAGTGATTATGTACGCAATTACAGATAGCAATCCCAAAACAATAAAGCTTATTAAGGCATATATCGCAAAATATTCATGCCGCTGAATTACTGTTTCCTTGGCCTCAATAACATGTTCCAAGATTTTTTCTGCTCCCTCCCCAGTATAATAGGCAACTGATGCACCTATTGCTGAAATAACAAATATGAAATATGCAGTTATTTGAGTGTGCTGGCTTTTTGAAAATACACCATAAGCCAATACTAAAAAACCAAAGAAAGATCCAAAAACAGGTAAATGGTTGACAACTAAATGTAAATGTGCTTGATTCATTTTTCTGTATTATAGTGAACTTATTTTGATGAATTTGTCTTTAGGCGTAAAGGAGAAGTCGCAGAGTTTGGGTGCAAAAGACTCATAAGTATTGCCACAAACCGGACAAACAAAATAGACGGAAGGCAGATTTTTCATCATGTTGCTATTTATATCTCCTAATGCATTCTCAAAGAAAATCCTATGTTTTTTTTCTGTTTTCATAGCATACATAATACTGGTATATGCCAAATCATTGCTTGCATCACTAGCCAATTTTAAATAACTAGGATAAATATTCGTAGCCTCATCAGCTTCACCATTTATATCATCGTGCAGATTTTCTTTGGTTGATTTTACGACAAATTCAGGAACCACAGCTGGAACAGCTGCTCCTACTTGTTGCAAAACTTCTTTGTGATTTCTGGCGTGAATGCTTTCGGCAAAAGATACTGCTTTGTATAAAATAGCAATGGAATGAAAGCCATCTTTTTCTGCCGTTTTAGAATAAGCCGCATATTTCGCTTTGGCAGTTATTTCACCAATATAAGCATCTTTCATTTGCTCAATTATTTTCATACTTGCTAAACCTTTAGCTGAATCATGAACCTCTTTTTCTCCTTTTACTTTTTTAGACTCTTCAATAATTGTTTTTGAATTTACTGAATCTAAAACACTAGTTATCTCTGGGTTTAGCTTGGATCCATTTACTTCCGACGAACCACATGATGTAATGATGGCTAAGCTAAAAATCAATAACGATAACTCTACAATTGTACCTTTTTTCATAATGTTATATCTTTTATATTTATAATGATGCAAAACTATCCGTATAGTATAGGATGGGTATTATACAATTAATAAGGTGATTTACAGAATTCATAGGTTTTGATGAGCTCTATGCTTTTTAGTACCTAGCACTGTATCTGTGTAAATGAAACATGGGAATTTTCATTGATTTAGAAATGATTACTTAAATGAAAACTAAAAGGAGAAAGGAAGTTGAAGTAACAGAATCTGTGCTTTATTATCAATAATCCATTTGCCAAAGTTTTCGGTAAGATGTGATAGATAGTTTATTGTTAAACCACTATCGTTTATACAATAAAAAGCCTCCTAAATGCACAATAATTAAAAAATTATTCCCTTGTAAAGAATTTTAATTAATCCAGTTTCTATATTCGTGATGTTTAATCACCATAATTTTAAATAAATCTGCTAAACTAATTATCTCATGAAGTACCCAAAGCTTGGTTTTATTGTATTATTTGCGTTACTGTGCCTCTCTGAAACTAAGGCGCAAGATTTAGAAAATGCTTTGTTATGGCGCATAAGTGGTAAACAACTTAAAAGCCCTTCCTACCTGTATGGTACTTTGCACATAAAGGACAAGAAGGTTTTCAATTTTCCAGATTCTCTTTATGCTGCAATAGATCAATGCACTGCCTTTGCACTTGAATTTAATCCTGATAGTATTAACAGTGGATTATCTGATTATTTATCTAATCAGATAGAAAATAATAGAAAGAAAAAGAAGGAGAAGAAACTTAAAGACATATTAAGCAAGGAAGACCTTGATGAAGTACAGAGCAGGCTAAATAAAAGCAGTAAAGTAAATGCCGGAGAACTAACAACCAAGCAGGCATATTTGATGAAAGAAAAGCTTTTGTCGCCAAAGAAAAAAGATGACGATATGCAGACTTTTATGGATGCCTTTTTATATAAAATTGCCAAGGATAAGGATAAAAACATTGCAGGTTTGGAACCACTAAGCCTAGAAATGGATCTCTTGGATGATATTTCGGACGATGATGCGGATGCTAAGGTTTTAGTAAAAAACATAAAAAAGAAGGATAACACAATAGATTTTTTAATACAGACTTACCTTGATAAGGATATTAATAAAATACAAAAATGGTCTGAATTGATGCCAAGCACCTTCGAAAACAAGGTATTGATAGCCCGAAATAAAAAGATGGTTGTTGTGATGGACAGCATTATGCAACATCAATCGTTGTTTTCTGCAACAGGCGCCGCACATTTACCTGGCAATATTGGCCTGATTGCTTTGCTTAAACAAATGGGCTATACCGTAGAACCTGTGCTATGCAACACCTATACACATGCCTCTAAATATGTATTTCAGCAAAAAGAAAAGCCATGGGTTAGTGTAATAGATTCTACAGCAGGGTATTTGGTAAAAATGCCCTCTACCCCTAGTGATGTGAAGGCGATGGGGGGCTTAATGAACATGAAAACATACATTGACCTCACCACAAGCGAAGGCTACTATACCATGCACATAGTTTCTCCTATGTTAGCAACCAAAGGCACCAGAGACAGTTTATTTGAAATAATGTCTAAAGCAATGATTAGTAGCACAGGTGGAATAAATGTGCAAGACAAAGAAGTTGCCAACAACGGAACTAATGGTAGAGAATATACATTTGAAGGGAAAAGTAAAGTGCATTATAAAATGCAATTGCTGGTAAAAGAAAAGGATTTGTATATGCTGATGAGCAATAGCTTTACAAAACAAAACAGTGGAATTGACTCCTTTTACCAATCATTTAGAATATTACCAAAGTTTAAATCCTCTTGGACCAGAAAAACATTCGACAATGATTATCTCTCTATTTATTCGCCAGGGGTTAAGCCTAAAGCAACTAAAGACTATGATGCAGATAGTACCTATATACAAGAATCGTACATTGGGATAGATGAAACTATAGGTTCGTACTACTTTTTGTACATAACAAAAGCGCTTAGTGGTTACAACTTTACAGACGATTCTGCCCATATAGAAGGTATTGAAGAAAGGATGACACACAAAACCATCCATTTTGAGAGAAAAGTAATAACAACACCCAACTACACGGCCGATGAATATGAAGGAGTGCAAGCCAAAGGAGTAATGTTTAAAGGTCGCCAAATTTATAGAGGCAACAGGATGTACAATGCAATGGTTGTTTACCCAGATAACACTGCGGCGAGTACTGATGCTACTTCTTATTTGGAATCAATAAACATATTGCCTATTCCCGCACCTAATAACTATTTGCAAATAGCGCCAGATACGTCTTTCAAGACCTATTCTTGTGCGTCTTTCAAATTGATTGTACCAAAAGTAGACACGACATCTTACCAAAGAAAAGACACAGACTCTTTGGTTCACTATAATAGTTATGATGAAAAAAGGCTTATAAACTATGATGTATTTAAACAAAAAATGGGTCGATACTTTTGGAACGCTAGTGATACAGCCACATTGAGAAGCTGGCTAAATAGAAAAAAAGGATATAACGAAACTATATCCAACGTTAAGTTTGATACAGAGGGCGGTATCATCTCTGCCGAAGCAACGTTTACTAAAGAACGATTGGCTCAGGTAAAGCATGTTAAAGTATTAAGACAAGGGCTCACCAAATATACCTTAACGGCATATATTCCCCCTTTTGCTATTAATGACAAAACCATTGATTCTACATTTAGTAATTTTAGAATTCTTACAAAAGACAATTCTGTTATTTCAAACAACCCCAATGCCTTTTACGAGGCACTACATAGTAACGATTCCACAACGTATGATGATGCAGTAAAGCAAGGGGATAACGTGTTTTTTAGTAAGGAAGATGTAAAAGGATTATTAAAAGAGTTTACAAAGACTTTTACATTAGACACTTCCGATTACTATAGAGCAAGTGGGCTTTTACTAAATCAAATAAAAGAAAATGCAGATAAACTTTCGGTAAATGATGTAGAAGAATTGTATTTAAATACACCAGAAGGCAGAAGTTCTCAGAGGTTTTCAGTACTTAGTCTATTCACAAAACAAAAAGATAGTATTGCAGCTTATGCCAGATTAAAATCTTTACTATTATCTAAGCCGCCTACTACTGGTAGCAGCTATATTTTATTGGATACCCTTAAAGAACACCCCAATTTATCGAAGCAGTTTTATCCTGAATGGCTCAGCTTAACAAAAGATTCGAGTGTATGCTCATTGGTGTGCAAACTGGCAAAAGACCTCATTGATAGCGGACACCTTTCTTTAGACTCAATTAAAGAAAAACTGCCTTTACTACTTGCAAATAGCAAGGCGATTAGAAAGGCCATAACTCCAGATAATGATTACACTGGCATGGAAGAATTGCTATCACTATTTGATAGCCCAGAAACTTGGAATGAGATAAAGTTGTACCAAAATGTTCAGGATAACTATATCAGGGAAACTGCGGTAAAGCTATTATTGAATAAAAAATTACAACCCGATGCATCAGCTATTGATAGTTTGGCAAGTGATAAAGGCTACAGAAAAGAAATTTACGACTTGCTAACAGGAAATAACAGAACAGACTTATTTCCTAAACGCTACTTAAACCAACGTTCATTTGCCGAAAGCCAACTATACAATAGTTACGATGAAGATAGATTTGAGTACATGAAATTCATTGGTGAAAAACAGGTTAATTATAACGGGAAGTCACAAAAATTCTATCTTTTTGAAATAAAGTACAATAAAACAAATGAAGATAGTTATCTAGGAATAGCGGGTCCTTACAGCAAATCGCAGCTAGATATAGTAAAAGATGAGGATGATGCAACTGGTGTATACTCAAAAGAACCATTAAATGGTAAGTCTCCAGCTAATTTTATAAAAGCTTACTTTAACGATCTTGCTAATTCAAAAAGAGATTATAAAGATTAGGTGATATAGTGTATAATACTTTGTTTAACGGAGAGATAGAGTTGAAATAACAGATTCTGAACTTAATTATTCACCTTATCGCCTCTCCATCTTTTTAATCCCTTTATAGCTTCATACCAAACCGTCGACACAAAGCCAATACCAATAGAAATGCCTAATTGAACAAATGTTAACTGTTCGAAAAGAAAGAACTTGGTAAGAGGTTTTACATATAATAACAAAGCCGTAATACTTGTGGTGATGGCAATTATTAACAAAACAAGGTTATTTTTATAACGCAGGGTAGTAAGAATGGAATAATAGAATGACCGATTAACTAGGGTAAGAAAGATGTTAGCGGAAATTAATACTGTAAAAACCATGGTACGCACTATTGCTTCATTATATCCGTTTCTGATGGCATATTGATACGTGAATAGTGTACCTGACGTAATGGCTAATCCTTGTATAATACTGGTGGCTAATTCTTTCCAATTAAAGAAAGTACTTGTAAAAGGACGTGGACTTTGCAGCATTGTATTTTTTTCCATAGGTTCATTTTCATAAATAATGGAACAGGTTGGACCCATTATCAACTCTAGGAAAATAATGTGGACGGGGGAGAATATGTTGGGATATAGCCAACCGAGTGCCAATGGAATGAAGACGGTAAGAATAATTGGGATATGGATAGAAATAATGTATTGAATAGCTTTTTTCAGGTTAGTATAAATCCGTCTTCCAATAGCAACTGCATCCACCATCTTGGAGAAATCATCATCTACCAAAATTAGCGATGCCGCTTGTTTGGCTATCTCTGTTCCTTTTTTCCCCATTGCTATGCCAATATGTGCTGCTTTTAAAGCAGGCCCATCATTTACACCATCGCCCGTCATAGCCACAATTTCATTCGCAGACTTTAACGCATTAATTATTTTCAACTTAGCCTCAGGGTACATCCTTGTAAAAAGTTGTGTATTTTGAACAGTTTGCTTTAACTCAACATTCGTAAGCTTCATTAATTCATCACCAGAAATACTGTTTTCATACCCTCTGAAGCCTATTTGTTTAGCAATAGCTTTGGTGGTTTCAGCATTATCTCCAGTAATAATTTTAACTCCAATACCTGCCTTGTAAAACAGCTGCAATACCTGTTGTATATTTTTCTTTGGAGGATCGTAAAAAGCAACAATCCCTTTAAAATTGAACTTAAATTCTTGTTGTGTCTTGGGAAAGTCATTTCCTTCAAAGGTTGTATCACCAATACCCAATATTCTATAACCTTCTTCGGCCAAAGAATTGGTTGCTTTTTCTATTTGTTGTTTTTCATTTTCAGATAAATTCGTTACAGCTATTAAAGCCTCAACTGCACCCTTACATGCAATGATTCGTTTGCCAGATTGGTCTTCAAATATGTGGGTCATCATTGGCGGTTTGCCACTTAAAGGATATTCATGAACCAACTTATAGTTTGGTCGAACATCTTTATCGGTTATGTTTAGGTAGGCATTATGCAATGCAACTTCCATAGGATCAAATGGAATAGGTTCGCTAGCCCACATGGCAAGTTGGATAAGCTTCTTTTCTTCCTCACCTTCTATCTGTGTTATTTTATTGGCTGTTAGTACATATAATTTGGCAAGGCTCATCTTGTTTTCAGTAATAGTTCCTGTTTTATCGGTACATATTACGGTAGCACTACCCAATGTTTCCACTGTTTTCATCTGCTTCACCACAATGCCCATCTTCATAAGCCTGAATGCACCTAAAGCCATAAAAGTGGTAAAAGCTACAGGTATTTCTTCGGGCATAATACTCATTGCCAATGTAAGTGCCTTTAGCAAGCTATCTAATATACTCATAGAATGATAAAAATTAACGCCCCAAACTATGGCAAAAACAATTGCTCCGCCAATAACCATAATGGTTACAAAACTGTTTATTTGTATTTCCAACGGGGTTTTCTCTTCTTTGATGCTCTCTAGGCTTTTGCCTATTTTGCCTAGTTTAGTTTCATTACCTATAGCGGTTACTTCCACAATAGCCAAGCCACTTGCAACAGTAGTACCTCCAAAAACATTCTTATCTTCTTTTTCCTTGTCCTTAAACACTGCAAAAGACTCACCCGTAAGAATCGATTCATTAACTGAAAAGTCATTTGATTGAATAATAACACCATCGGCTGCAATAGAGACACCCTCATCTATTACAAGGCTATCGCCTAATACCAAATCGTCAGTTTTTATTTCTACTGTATCCCCATTTCTTATCACTTTACAGGTTGGCTTTGTAAAATCTTTTAATTTCTCGAGTGCATTTCGGCTACGGGAATCTTGATAAAGAGAGATACCAATTTCGAAAATGATGGCACATGATAAGAAAATAGCATCACCAACTTTTCCACTAATAAAATAAATAATAGCCGCTACAAATAATAAAACGACCATCGGTTCTTTTGCTATGTTAATCATAGCCAATAGAAAGCTATTCTGTTTTTTATAATCCAATCTATTATACCCAAATTTTTGCCTAGACGCAATTACTTCCTGATTGGTTAACCCATATATTTTGTTATTGTCATTTACCATAAAAACAAAGTTTGTGTTTTAATACTAGGCATTATCTGACTAATATCAACTTTTGAAAGTAAAAGATAGATGCTTATGGTTGGTTTATACACTAATAGTTGAAGTAGGCTTTCTTGATGCAAATTCATCAATATAAATTTTGATTAGTACCATAAAGTAACTAATAAGTAATGGCCCAAAAATTAACCCAATAAAGCCAAATAGTTTCAGCCCCACAATTACTCCAAACACGGTAACCAAAGGATGAACGTTCCCTATCTTCTTTAATAGTCCGAGACGCGATAGGTAATCTACATTTCCAGTTACAATTATGCTATATAACATTAACCCAGTGGCTGATATATTTTGATTGACAGAGTACATATATATTACTAAAGGCACCCAAACTACCATTGTGCCTATTAGTGGAAAAAAGGCTAGTACACCAGTAACAAATCCCCACAACCCCCAATCTTTCAAACCAAAAATTAAATAACCTATTGCAGCAAACACACCTTGCACCAAACAAATAAGAGGTATACCCAAGGCATTTGCCCTGATCATTGTTTCCGTTTCTATTGCAAGTTTCTGTACGTTTTGAGGTTTTAATGGAATTATATGACCTAAATATCTTTCTATTGTTTTACCGCGACATAGTAAATAGTATAGTAAAAAAAACATTAGTAAGAGATTGGCAAGAATATTTACTGTACTATTTAAAAAAGATGGCAGATAAGAAACAAGGTTTTTTACTGATGATGCTGCATTTGCAGGAGTAAATAGTTCCATTCCTGTAAATGTTTCTATTTTTTTAGAGAATATCTCTAACGTTTTAATACCCTCTTCTTGATTATTAAGCAATAAAGTTATTTTAGGAGACACTATCAATACAGAAAAATATACTGGAATGGCAATCAATACCACAAAAGAGAGAATGAACAAAAGTGATGTCAGCCCCCTGTTCCATTTTCTTTTGTTTGTTAGAGCAAAATACCATTTTCTAGTAAGAATGAATATGGTTATGCTACCCAATATGCCTGGCAAAAAAATGAATAAAGTAGAGAATAGTAAAATACCCAATAGAACAATTACTGCCAATAGAATTACTTGCCGAAGTTGATGATTGAAAATGTTTGTCATTTCATTTAAGATATGTGATGAAGAATACTTTAGGAAACGTTTAATATGTTAAAAGATAAGACCTTTATTCATACCTCAACGCATCAATTGGATTTAAGGCTGCTGCTTTTCTAGCAGGATACCAACCAAAGAATAAACCGATTGCTGACGAAAAACCAAATGAGAGAATAATTGATAGTGGAGTAATAACAACTGGCCACCCCCCAAAAGTAGCCACCATTTCAGCCGCTAAAACGCCAACAACTATTCCAATAATACCTCCAACTACACTTATCAGAATAGACTCTATAACAAACTGAAACAAGACATCTTTACCTTTAGCACCAATAGCCATTCGGATACCTATTTCTCGAGTTCTTTCGGTTACAGATACCAACATAATATTCATGATACCAATACCGCCAACCAACAACGAAATACCTGCAATACTTGCTAGTAGAATAGTCATTACTTTGGTAATACTTCCAAAAATGTTACTCAATTCGGATTGAGTCCTTACTGTAAAATCGATATCATCAGAGGGTGCAATTTTGTGCTTCTCTCGCAGCAAGCTCGTTATCTGATCCACTGCATCTACCACTTGCAATTCCGATTTTCCAGAAGCAAGGATACTCCCGATATGGTCGGTCGAAATCATCATTCGCTTTTGTACTGTGTAGAAAGGAGCAAGTACAATGTCATCCTGATCTTGACCAAACGTATTCTGCCCCATTTTAGCCAATACGCCTACTATCTTCACAGGAATACTGTTTATCCTTATTATCTGCCCAATGGGATTGTAATTTTCATCCCCGAATAAATTAAAAATGACCGTAACTCCTACTAAACAAACCTTGGCTGCAGACCTTTGATCAGCTTCTGAAAAACCACTTCCTTTTGTTATGCTGAGTGAGCGTATGAGCATGTAATCGTTTCGTATCCCAATGATCATTGTATTCCAGTTTTTGGCTCCAAATATTATTTGAGACTTTCTCTGAACAAGCGGTGTAACATACTTTACCAAGTCGCAATGTGCTGCAATTGCATCTGCATCTTCTAGTTTTAATGTTTGATTGGAGCCTGCACCACCCCTCACGCCGCCATTTGCATTGGTACCTGGGAAAATATAAATAGAATTAGTTCCTAAGCTTGCTATTGACTTTTGAATCGTTTGGTTGCTTCCCTCTCCAATCGCAAGCATGGCAATAACCGAGGCTACCCCGATGATGATACCCAACATAGTAAGAAAACTCCTTAATTTGTTTCTGTTTAGCGAACGATAAGCTATTCTGAATAAGTTGAAGAATTTCATGTTGTAGAATTTTCATCGGTTAAGTTGGCTATTTTCTTAAGCTCTTCCATCGCTATCTTCCTATCTTTTACCGCATGATTGGCTATTATTTTTCCATCTTTAAACACGATATTGCTTTTAGCAAACTGGGCAATATCAGGTTCATGGGTCACCATCACCACTGTAATTCCTTCATCATTTAGCTTTTGAAATATACCCATTATCTCATAACTTGTTTTAGAATCTAGGTTACCAGTTGGTTCATCTGCCATTATAATTAAAGGGGCATTAACTAATGCCCTAGCAATGGCAACTCGTTGCTGTTGTCCACCAGACAGTTCATTTGGCATGGCGCCCAATCTATCCGCAAGCCCTACAGAAGTAAGTGCCTCAATTGCCTTCTGCTTTCTAACAGAAGCTTCCACTTTATTATTGTATAAGAGGGGTAATTCTACATTTTCCTGTGCTGAAGTTCTTGGCAATAGATTGAATGATTGAAAAACAAAGCCTAGCTTACTATTTCTTAGTTCTGCCAGCTCATCTTTATCTCGTGTTAGAACGTCTTTCCCTTCCATCAGATATTCTCCATTTGTAGGATTATCCAGACAGCCGACAATATTCATAAACGTTGATTTACCCGATCCACTTGCCCCCATTATTGCCACAAATTCTCCTTTGTTGATGGTGAGTGAAATTGCTTTCAAAGCAAATACTTCCACACTACCCGTCTGATAAGTCTTGGTCAAATCTTTTACGGTAATCAGGTTTTCTGTCTCTGCCATGTTATTTCTTTTTTGTATTAAACTTCGGCATGAAAGGACTACTTGCTTTCTTATTATCATCAGGCGTAGCGTTCTGGTTAATGCCTGTTGCCACTTTGTCTCCCACTTGTACATTGCCACTGATCTCTGTAAATGCACCATCATTCAGTCCTTTAGTTACCTGAATAGGCAGTATATCTTTATCATTAACAACCCATACAAAACCAATTTCTCCTTTTACTTCTACAATCTGTTGTTTCTTTACTTCGCTTGCAGCTTTTAGTTTCTGATACCAGAAGTTTTTTACAGAGTCGCTCAATAGTTTTGACGCTTGAATGTATTCTATGGGAGGGGTAAATGTGAAGGCATTGGTAGCTACCCGAATAATATTCTTACGTTCCTCGATATAAATATTTGCGTTGGCGGTAAGACCAGGCATCAGTTTCAAAGCGGGATTTTCCACCTCAATTATTACTACATAATTAACCACACTCGCCAATGTAACTGGCTGATGCCTTATTTGTGTAACCAATCCCTCAAACACATCGTTGGGAAATGCATCTACTGTAAATTTTGCATTTTGACCAACTTTTAGTTGTCCAATATCTGCTTCATCAACATTTGCCTGCACTTGCATCTTTTCAAGATCATAAGCAATTGTGAATAACACTGGGCTACTAAAACTAGCAATCACCATATTTCCCAACTGTATGTTTCTAGCAATCACAACTCCACTAATTGGTGCTGTGATAGTGCAATATCTAAGATTGATAGCTGCCTTTTTTAATAAAGCCTGAGCCGAAGTAACATTTCCTACAGCATTCTGATAGGCAGTTTTTGCTAAGTCAAAATCTGCTTGTGCTTCTACCTTATTGTCAAATAAGTTTTTACTTCTCTCGTATTCTATTTTTGCTTGTTTCTCAGCTATATCTGCCCTTTGCAGATTTGCGAGAGCGTCAACTTTAGTGGCATAATATAAAGTAGTATCCAATACGGCTATAACTTGCCCTTTCTTTACATAATCATTAAAGTCTGCTTTAATCTTTGCAATACTTCCAGAAACTTGTACCCCGACGTCTACAGATGTATCAGCAGCCATTGCTCCAGTAGCCGTAACCAAAACATTTACATCACCTTTTTCTATGGGTACAGTTCGCCAATAATAAACAATTGCTTTTGTTTTGTAACGGAAATAAATTACAGAAGCAACAATTAGTAATGCTAAAACAGATATAGAAATGATAATTGTACTTTTTTTCATAACTAATAGTTTAAAGGTTTTCCGAGATAAAAATCTACCATTTTGGTTTTGAGTGCATAATCATATTTGGCTTGAATAAATGCAAGTGAAGCCTTATTTAAATTATTCTTTTCTATCAAAAAGTCGGTTGCACCAACTGCACCAAAAGCATACTTCTTTTCCATATCTAAATATGTTCTTTCTTCTAAGTCTAATTGTTCATTAATAGCAATCAGCTTTTTACCTGCTGAAATTTGGCTTGCGTAAACTATTTCCACAGTCTTTCTTAAATCATTTTTCACTTGTTGTTCATTTAGTTCTGCGGACTGAACATTTATTTTAGCAATCGAAATACAATTTCTAGCTAAGTATCTATTAAATATTGGAACAGATAATGTAAGCGTTAAGAACTCACCGAAATTGTTTTTCAATTGATTTGTTAGGGACTGAAACTGCTTGCTAGTGGTAACGATAGGTATTATTGCAGTAACTGGTTGAGACACATCCCCTTTTAAGTAGCCAATAGTTTTTAATTGAGTAAACGAATCAGTAGTATAATTACTTCTTAAGCTAGAATAACCCGTTTTCAAACCCCCACTCAATACTAGTGAAGGCACTCCAAGACACTTTGCTATTTTGGTGTTTGCATTAGCAGCGTCCACACGTAATGATGCACTCTTTATTTGAGGCATAAATCCCAATGCAGCTCTATTAATTTCATTCGGCATAGCTGTAAAAAATGGAATGTAGCTAAAAGTGGTCAGTTGCTGTATTTCAAAACTACTGTTTGCAGGCATTTCCATCAATTGTAAAAGAGTAAGTTTATCTAGTTGTAATTGGTTCTCTGCATTTATTTGCAATAACTTATCAGAAGCCAACTGTGTTTGTATTTGCAACAAACTCAATTCGGCGATTTTACCAAACTGAAGTAGCTTTTGGGTTTGTTCAACCTGAAGTGCAGAGGCATTTACTTGTTCTTTAGTTACACCAATTGCTTCATAGTCCATCAATACTTGCATGTACGCAGCCAATACGTTTAATGTAACATCTACTTTTAATTTGTCAATATCTAATAAACCCGCTTCATAAAGTATTTTATTTTGCTTAATGGTATATAATAAAACATGTCCGTTATAAAGATTGAGGGAGCTAATTACAGATAGGTTATTGCTCGAAATATTCTGCGATGTATATTGATTAGTGTAAGGATCTAAGGAAAAACCAGAATTTAAACTGTGACTATCATTGAGATACAAATTCGGCAATTGTGCAGCTTTAGACTGAATCAAGTTGATTCTAGCAATCTGACTGTTTAAATACCCTTGATTAATAGTGATATTATTAATTAACGCAGTATCTAAACATCCCTTCAAAGTCCAGATTTTCTGTGCTTTTACAGAAATCCCAACAAAGCATATTGCAAACACTACTATTTCTTTTAATTGTATACTCATTATTATCATTATTATACTCATATCAGAAAACCAACTACTAAATTGGTTAAGAATATAAATTTTAGGGCAATTTCTTGCTTAATAATCAAATCTTTACCATCATATTGAGTGACTGATTCTTCTAAAAGTTCGATACCATCAATATTATATTTTATTGAGTTTATTAACTTGCGATTTTATTCTCTTTTCCGTTATATCCGTTTTTGTCGACATCATTTTGGAACTATTGAATAAAATAGATTGGAATAAAAATTTTTACTCCAATCTATTAGAGAAAGCATATAAGACACAATTAATTTTTAGATTAAAATCATAGTGAACGTATTTGTCGATTTAATTTTAAAATTCTTCCTTTAAGTATTAACTACCAATTAAACATTTATCAACTTTTACTTATTCAATTTGAAGCACAATAGGTGCCTTAAAGCAAGCATAATCTGTATACCCCTTTTCATCTGATGTATAAAACAACTCAGTTTTAAGATTTTGTGATAATTCCAAGTTATTTTCTAACCTTTCTACTAAATCGGGATTATTTATAAATGGTCTCCCAAAACCTACAAGGTCACACAACCCACTTTCTATGTCGGCTTCTGCACTTTCTTTGTCATACCCACCACAAATGATCAGTGTATTTTTGAAATTTTTACGGATTAATTTTTTCATTTCAATGGGTACTATTGGGGCTCCCATAGCAGAATGGTCTACAAGATGAATATATGCAATATCCAATTTATTGAGTTCCTTAGAAAGGTAATCGTACGTTGCATCAATTTCAGGATAGTTTGGCATGTCGCCAACTACACCATAAGGCGACAACCTAATACCTATTTTATCTTTGCCAATTGCAGCAGCCACTGCAATTGTCACTTCTAAAACAAATCGACAACGGTTTTCAACATTTCCATCATATTTATCAGTTCGAATATTGCTGATGGGTGACAAAAACTCTTCAAGTAAATAACCATTTGCACCATGAAGTTCAACACCATCAAAACCTGCTTCAATTGCATTTTTTGCGGCAGAAACATACTCAGCTTGTGTTGAGACAATATCTTCCACAGTCATTTCCTTAGGAATTGGATAGTCTTGCAATCCCTTTGCATCAGTCCACATTTCTCCTGCTGCTCTCACAGCGGAAGGAGCAATTATTTCCGCTTTTTCAGACATATTCAATAGATGGCTTATTCTTCCAGTGTGCATTAATTGTAAAAAGATTTTTCCACCACTTTTATGCACAGCCAATGTTGTTTTTTCCCATCCGTGCAATTGTGTCTCACTGAAAATACCAGGAATTCGTGCATACCCCAACCCATTTGGTGAGGGCGATGTACCCTCAGTAATAATTAAACCAGCCCCAGAACGCTGTTGATAATACTTCGCCATCAGGTCATTGGGTAAATTATCTATAGCTCTACACCGAGTCATTGGAGCCATTACAATACAATTTTTTAAATCAATGGAACCAACTTTTGCTGAGAAAAACAATCTATACTTTTTCATTTTATCATTTTAATTTGAAACATTAATAACGATTCACTTCAAGCTTTCCCATCAAAAAAGGGGAAATAAAATCAGGAATAGTTGTTGAACCTAATATTAACTAAATCTGTTTGGTGAGTTTAATTTTTGAAATATCAAATCCTTTTTTCTTTATTCTGGAAACGATTTTCTGGTAAATAACATCATCCATTTTTGGTGCTCTTGACAATACCCATAAATATTTTTTATTTGGATTACCAACAACTGCATAACTGTAATCTTCTGCTAAATCAATTATCCAATACTTGCCTTTAAAAGGCCAAAAGAACTGAACCTTTAGTTTTGCATTACCACTTTTTTCTACTACAAATGCGGTACCTTTTATATAAGATTCCTTCCCGCTTATACTATCCTTCTGACATCTATTTTCAACTATCACAGAACCTTTTTCTGTTAACGTATATTCTGCAGTAGTGCAAGTACAATCTTTTTGAAACCATTGTGGAAATGAAGCTATCTCATACCATTTACCTACATATTTATTCAAATCGACATAAGGAACAGTTTGAAGTGTTTGTGCCGAGGAAAAGATTGACAACATAGAATATATTGATGTTAAGATGAGGTATATTTGTTTCATAAAAAATTCAACATTTAAGGTCTATTCACCAAAGTTTAGATATAATCAATTAACTAAAAGCAAATTCATAATCAACAGTCAATTCGTTTTTTACATTCCAAATGCCTGGGGTTTTCCAAGCTATTCTACCTGCTTCTTCTTTTTGATACCAAGAATCTACTGTTCCAGAAAGTGTGACCGATGTTCCAGAAACTGAAACTTCAATATCACTATCATCAATCGACCAACTTCTTCCTATTGCTTCTTCAACAGCTTTCTTTTCAATTTCATCATGGCTTTCCGATTTTATGGTTATGTTATTAATAATGCCTTTGATACCCGTGAGATAACTTACAGCACTTTTAGCAGCATCCTTTTGATAGTTCCAAGGCAATTCTCCATCTAAGGTTAACCATCCATCCTCTACTTTCACCGTAACTTTATCATCTGGTACCGACCAATTAGACTTTAAGGCAACTAAAACTTCATTGGCAATTTCTTCGTTGGTTTTTGACCAAGCACTCGAAAATTTCACTTCAATTCCTTCAACCAATGCTACAACACCAATTACCTTTTTGGCAGCACTTTCAGCTTCCATTTTTTTAGCGTAGCTATTTACCACACCTGTTAAAGAAACAACACCGTCTTTGGCGACAACCCCAATTTCTGCAGCATTCAATAAGGGTTCCCATTTGATGGCATTTTGAACATCTGTCTGCAACTCTTCATTACTTTTCATTTGTAAATATTTTATTGTAACTAATTTATTACGATGTAAAGGTGGTTGTACGTGTCAGGTTTATTACTATATAATTGTCTGAGAAATTTATATTATTCATTGATTATTCTCTAAAAAAAACTTAGTTTAGTGTACCCAAGTGCTATCCTTAGCATATATCAATAAAGCTTTCTTTTTTAAGTCTTCAAGCCTTTTTTCTTCAGCTTGTTTTTTATTTTTAAAAAACCCTCTCAACAAAATATTGCTCTTTGCTGCCTCCATATTTTCACTAAGTCCCTTAGTGCCAGTTTGAAGATTTGAAATAGTAGAATCTATCTTTTTGCCAAGTTTTTCATCACTTACTAATCTGGATAATGCCCCTTTGCCATCATTCATCTTCGCAGTAAATTTTGCAAACTCACCCGAACTAACTTCTAAGTTGGTTAAAGTACTTTTAAGACTGTTTGAAAATTCCTCGTCGGTAATTAGTCTAAATAATGCCCCCTTTCCATTATTCATTTTGTAGGTAAACTGAGCAAGTTGTGCAGTAATTAATCCAGCATTATCTACACTAGTTTTTACGCTTCTCATCAAATCTTCCATTTCGAGAGCGTTTCTAGAAGTAATTGTTCCATTATTTACAATGGTAAGGCTTGCGCTTTTACCAGGATAAATGGTTAATATTTTATCGCCCATTAGCCCATCCGAGCCAATCATTGCAATTGCATCGATTTTAATAAAGGGATGTACATCATTTTTTACTTTCAAATCTACCATCACCAGGGTGTCAGTAATTAATGCAATATTGTAAACACTACCAATGTTTATTCCTGCAAACCGAACATTATTGCCCACTTTAAGACCACTTACATTTTTAAACTTAGCATGTAAAGTAAATGTCCCACCAAACAAGTTCTTTTGTTTTCCCACAAGATAGATGGTAATTACAAAAAGCAAAATGCCAAATATCACAAACATTCCTAGCTTCCAAACAAACCCAGATTCCTTATTCAATTTTACAGTTTTATATCATTACACCAACGATAAAATGACCGATGACCTTATAAAAACATTGATTTTCTTTATCAATAAAATCATTTTCTTCATCAAATTTTTCATTTTCTTCATCAAGTAACCCATTTACTTGATGAATTTTTTCGGATTCTTCATCAAGTAATCTAATTACTTCATCAAGTTTTTCATTTTCTTCATCAAGTTTTTCGGTTTATTCATCAAGTAATTCATTTACTTGATGAAGTTTTTCGGTTTATTAATGAAGAAAATAGCATAAAAACTAGTTTATTCAAAGAATGAATGCACCCATTCATCTTTACTATTTTCTAATTCTCTGTATGTGCCTTCCAAATAAATAACTCCATCCCTCAATATAACTATTCTATCACCTGTCAGTTTTGCACAAGCCATATCGTGAGTAATAATCATAGAAGTTGTGTTGTTTTTTTTTTGAATAGATAAAATCAACTTACTTATTTCTCTAGAAGTGATGGGATCAAGACCAGTAGTGGGTTCATCATAAAAAATAATTTCTGGTTTTAGGATGAGTGTACGTGCCAACCCAACTCTTTTTCTCATTCCACCAGATAATTCTGATGGCATTTTATCAATAGCTTCAATCAACCCTACACTTTTCAATACCTCCTCCACTTCTTTTTCTACTTCGGCATCAGTCAATTCAGCAGAATGCCTTTTTAAAGGGAACTCCAAGTTTTGCCTCACTGTCATAGAATCGTATAAAGCAGAATTTTGAAATAAGAAGCCCATACGTAACCTTAATATATTCAGCTGAGTACAATCTAACTTTGTAATATCTGTATCAAACACTTTCAATGAACCTTTATCAGCAGCAAGTAATCCTACTAAACATTTAATAATTATTGATTTTCCAGAACCTGATTTGCCAAGCATAATCAAATTCTCTCCTGCTTTTACTTGTAAGGTTATCCCTTTTAATACATGATTATTTGAGCCAAATGACTTATGCAATTTTTTTATCTCTATAATAGGTTTAGTTAATATTTCATGGTCTTGTTGCAACATTATTTATATAGTATGTCTGTTAATTGTACTGCCATCATATCAACAATAAAAATAGAAAGCGATGCTGCAACTACAGCAGAATTTGCAGCTTTACCAACACTTGCTGTACCATTAGAGGCTGTGAACCCTTTATAGCAGCCAATTAATCCAATCAAAAAACCAAAAAAGAATGTTTTAATAGTTGCAGGCATAATATCTAAGAATGTTAATGACTCTAAAATTTGGCTTAAATAACGAAATAAGTTTACATCGCTATGAATGTTCATGCCAATATATCCGCCCAAAATGCCAATACAATCTGCAAATACAACCAATAAAGGAACCATTAAAGTAGTTGCAAGTACTCTGGTTTCTACCAAATATTTAAATGGATTGATGGCAGAAACTTCCATTGCATCTATCTGTTCTGTAACTTTCATACTTCCTAATTCTGCTCCAATGCCCGATGAAATTTTTCCTGCACAAATCAAGGCAGTAATAATGGGTGCCACTTCTTTTATAAGTGAGAGGGCAACCATGCCTGGCAACCAAGCTTCAGCCCCAAACTTTACCATTGTAGGTCTGGACTGTAAGGTCAGTACCAACCCCATGATAAAACCAGTAATTCCTACTAGCGGAAGTGCTTTATAGCCCAATAGATAGCACTGATTGGCAAATTCTTTTAACTCGAAAGGCTGCTTTAAAACAGATTTAAAAAAACTTGCAGTAAAAAGGGAAACATTGCCAGTATTGGTAAAGACATCTTTTAAATAACTAGTCACAATGGAAATATTTAATTTAAAACCCAATTATTTTCTAGAAAAATGCTTTTTTACAAAAGCGTGTTGCTGATTCTCTGTCATTTTATCAGTTTCAATAACTTCAATCTTAATTTTTGCATAGCGATGATCAGCCTTTAAAATATTAAACAACTCTGTTTTTGCATTTGTTGGTCCAAAAAGTATTACATCAGTATACCCAATTATAATTTTTTCTAAATGCTTATAAAATGCTTTCTGTTCGTGCTGCTCCTTATTGTGCATTAAGCTTTCACTTTTCACCAATCCATCCTCTTTTTCTTGGTGATTAAAAGAAGATTCAATCTTTTTTGTTTCAATTGGATCGACTGTAAATTCCATTAAGTTGGCAAAGGAATGATCCATACAAATGCCAATAGAGTTTGCTACTTTCATAATTTTTTATTTTGTCCCGTTTAAAAAGCGGTGTTTTGAAAAATGGTTTATTACAAAATCTTGTTGTTCAGATTGATTCATTTCTCTGGCTTGGGTAACTTCTATGTTTGTTTTTGAGAAACGCTTGTCTATCCTTAAAAGGTCATATAGTTTTACCTTGGCGTATGTAGGTCCAAATAAAATTACTTCGTTGCAATCTGAAATAGACTCTTCTAGTTTTTTATAATAGGCTGTCTGTTTCTGATGCTCTTTATAAAACAAAAGAGAGTTGTTATCCGTAACACAAAATTCATCTTCTAATTTAAAATCTGGATTTGATTCAATGGTAATTGTTGTAATTAATCCAGCTGTAAATTCCATTATATAAGCAATTGAATGATCCATCCATATCCCAATATTTTTTGTAATAATCATTTGTTATATTTTAAATGAGTGACTGAATTATTAAGAAGTAAAGGTGAAGGAAGTTGGGGAGTGATATGTTATACAATTTCATTTAAAATTTATCTTATTCGCAGATTCATTATTGCTCAAGAACTATCAAATCAATTTACTTTGTGGCTTAAACGGCTGTTATGTTTTACAATTTACTCATACTATAAAAAAGAATTAGTTACACAAAAAGATATAGGAACATTTAGAAAGACAGTATTTAAAAAGGTTAGAATTGGGCAAGTAGAAATAATTAGGCGTAACTAAGGTTGTCTTCGCTCGTACAACGCTTTGTAAAAGCTAGGTGTTTTACCGGTAATTTGTTTGAATTGGCTTGATAAATGAGGCAAATTTTTATAGTTGAGTTTATAAGATATTTCAGACAAATTCATATCATCATGAGAAAGTAATGTTTTTATGTATTCTATTTTGTGGGCTATAATATAATGTTCGATGGATATGCCTACAGACTCAGAAAAAATGCAAGCCATGTAATTGTAGTCGTAGTGAAGCTTTTCTTGCAAAAATTCAGAAAAGGTTAGAAGGCTTGGCTCCTCCAGATGATGAAACATCTCTACAATTACCCCTTTTATTTTTTCAATTAATATGTGCTTTTTATCAATCAATAATTCTAAACCTACTTCTTCAAATGCCACTTTTAGTTGGTGAAACTGATAAGGTGTAATATCTCCCATTACATCAACTTCTCCTAATTTTAAACTTCCACAATGCAACCCTAGTTTACTTAATTCGTTCTCTACAAACATTTTGCAACGAATACTAACCATGTATTTAATATAAATTTTCATTGCACCGATTTAAAGTAAAATAAAGCTTTATAACGCTTAAGTGTCCAATTACTTAATTCTTAAACAGCATTTAAAAAATTAATTGGAGAACTAATACTTAAACTCTCCAATTAAAAACATCAATTTAAACTGCTTCTTGTTCTAATTCGTTTTTTGCCTCCTGAAATTTAATTTTTCCAGAAGCAATCATTATTTCAGCTTCTTTACAAAAGCTTGCACATTGCTCATTTATTCCTTCCATGAGGGAATTGACTTTTTCTTTAACTGCATCCGCATAATCTTCACCTGTTCTAACTATTAGCTTTCTAGTTTTGCTGCCTTTTTTAGGGGCGAACAATATTCCAACCGCTGCACCTGTGGCAAAGCCTGCCATTACACCTAAAAGAATCTTACTCGACTTCATAACTCAGTTTTATTTAATTTATTATTACAATTTTTACTAAAAAACTCTATTTGATTTTTCTCTTACCCTCTATACTATCTTGTTTCCTTGTATTATACGCAATAGAATTGCAATAACTGCTATAACCAATAGTATATGAATTATTGCACCAACACCATAAGCAAAGAATCCAATTGCCCATAATATAATCATTACCACAGCAGCTGTATAAAGTAGATTATTCATTTTCTTTTATTTAATTTGAATTAAAACCAGCCTTTTTTTTAAAGTTCTTTTGCTGAATTATTATTATGTAAAGGTGATTCTAGTTATCAAAATAATCATTACACCTTTCTCTGAATAATTTATATGATTTACTTGTTACATAACAAGATTTGGCATCAACTTAATGTTTGAAGGCGAACTTGCTAATGCATCTTCTCTTAAATGCTTCTCAATTGTTAATCGTGCCATCAAATAGCTAACAGTAGACTCTGCACCCTGATTGAGATTTACATAATTTTCTTCTAGCCCATCATAACAACCGCCTGTACAAGGATTATAAATTATTTGGTGAAGATGATTTGCTCCAAGAAACCAATTGAAAGCAGTTTCCATCTTTTGTTTGTAATTGGCATCTTTATACACTTCGAAAAATTTACTTAATGCAAGAATGGTGTAAGCAACATCAATAGGTTGTTCACCACCAATAATCTCTTTTTTATTTGGTTCCGACTCTCTCTTTTTTAACCAACCTTTATTAGAAATTACCTTTATGCGCCCATCCAGAAAAATTTTAGATAACAAAAAATCGAAAGACAGTTTGGCAATGTCTTTATATAATCTATTGCCAGTTGCAAGCCAAGCACAAAGCATGGCTTCGGGCAAAATACTATTGGCATAAGTTAAATAGCTTTCAAACCATCTCCATTCCGTTTCTGATTCATGCCTATACATTTGCACCAATCTATTTGCAAAATGTCTGATTATTTCTGAGTTAACCTCAGACCAATTAAAAGTGTTACTGTAGTAAATGCCTTTTATTATAAAAGCCATTGCACGTGTAGAATGTATATTATCTACATTCTTCAAGGCATTCTTCAACGTTATCTCTGCTTCTTGAATTATAAACTTTGAATCATCAGGAAGTATAAAACTGATAGAGATTAAATAGCCTAACGCCCAAATAGCTCTACCATTCGCGTCTTCTAGGTTAGTCTCTTGGTTTTGTTCTGTAAATTGCTTTTCCCCATCAATATAATTTAGAAAGCTACCTTCACTTTGAAGACAATATTTTATAAACTGAAAATATTTATTTATGAACTCAATATCATCCACATCTTTTGTAAGTTCATAATGTTGGCATATTGACACCATTGCTCTTGCGTTATCATCAAGCGTATAGCCAGAGTCAATGTCTGGTTGGCTAATGGTTGCAAACTGTATCATACCAAAATGAGTTGTCATTTTTTTAAGGTGCTTTAGGTTTACTGTAGGCGAATTGTAGTGCAAGCAAATTTGTTTTGTGCCAATCTTTTCAAAAAGTGTTGCATGTGCAATTGCAGAGTTTTCCCATGCTGTTGATGCCATTCTGTGAAGACCATTTGAGCTGATGGACTTCCTTAGTTTTTCATCTTTTAATAACTTAATCACTGCATTAGACAATTGGGTTGGGCTTTCAAAATCTACTATTACTCCAGCATCATCACCTAATACTTCTCTTGCATGAGGAATAGGTGTTGATATTACTGGGCAACCACAACTAATAGCATAAGAAAAAGTTCCACTCACCGCTTGATTGCGATCTTTTGATGTAAACAAATAAATATCTGTAAGCTGCAAGTACTCTAATAAATCGTGTAGCGGTAAGAAATGATTAATGAATTTTACGTTTTGTTCCAATTTCATTTCTGCAACTTTGGATTCCAACATATTTCGATACTTCTCTCCTTCCTGCTTAATTACTGATGGATGTGTTTTTCCAATAACCAAAAAAAGTACATCAGGATATTGAAGTACAATAGCTGGCAAAGCATCTAATGTTGTTTCTATACTTTTCCCAGAACTCAATAATCCAAATGTGGATAATACCTTTTTATCAGAGACATTATATTTAAACTTTAATAAATCAACGTCTGAGTTCGACACCAAGTGCGTACCATGGGGTATAACTGTTATTTTGTCTTTATTGATATCATAATCTCTTAATAAAATTTCTTCCGAAAAATGTGTCATTACAACTATCGACTCTGCAATATTGCATATTTGTTTTACTTGTGCTTTTAATCCATCATTAGGATCGGGAAGAACAGTATGAAAAACAATTACGATTGGTTTGGCAACTGCAGAAAGAAAGTCATTGAAATGACTTTCTCGTTTTGCAAAGAATCCAAATTCATGTTGAATCATAATCATCCTGATTGCTTCATTTTCATTTATTTCTTTCGAAAGCAACTCAAAAGCATCTGGCACATCAGTATTCAAAGTATACTTTATTTCTTCAGTATAGTCATGCTTCTCACTATCAGATTCCAATGGGCAAATACTCACTTTGAAAGAGTGACTAAATTTATTTTTCAATGCCTCAATCAAATCCTGTGAGTATGTTGCTATGCCACATTCTCTAGGTGGATAGGATGTTATAAATAATATCTCTGGCAACTCATTTTCTGAATAATGAGACCATCTCTTATTTATAGATTCCACCTTGGGGTGACCATTTATTGGCAGTACAATTTCACCGTTTGTATCAACTTCTCCGTAATAGCTTGTATTTTTATTCATCATTTTTTTTATAAAGTAGTAATTCTTTTATTAATTCTGATAAGCTTAGCGTAGCGCATGCAATTTGTTCGTCGGCTGCTCCATAATAAATGTACAATTTATCTTCTCTAACAATTGCGCCCGTTGGAAAGCAAACATTATTTACTTCTCCTGTTAGTTCCCATTCTTTTTCTGGTTTAAACAAGGCATACGGCAATCTGGCAATCTCTTTTAAAGGATTTTCTAGTTCTAGTAGTGCTGCACAGGCAGAATAAACGTAGCCTTTTAGCGTATCGTGTACTCCATGATAAATTAATAACCACCCGTCCTTTGTTTCTATAGGTGTACATCCTCCTCCTACATAACTTACCTCGTGCTCGTGTTTTGGAGTAAGTACTATATTATGATGCAAATGCAAAAAATAATGTTGCCAAAATTCCACATTTAGTTCTTTTAAATTATTTACACACACTAACTGAATATCTGGCTTAACTCGATGGAGGAAATAAAATTTGCCATCAATTTTTCTCGGAAAAAAGATTACATTTTTATCCCAAAGTAGAACTTTTTTCCCTTCTCTTTCCAACAAATGGCTGGGATTATTGTACCTGATATACTTTTCATTGAGTGTTCCTTTTGCTGATGCAAGACGAATAAATTCATCATAAACTATCTCTGGCACAATGACGCCTATTTTATGCCATCTAATTAAATCTTCCGAAATTGCCAAAACCCCGAGAGCATTTACGCCATCATAACCAGTGTAGGTAAGATAAAAAATGCCTTCTATTTTAGTAATCCTAGGATCCTCTGCTCCATGTGTTTCATAGCTACATTGAGGAAAAATAATCGGCACATCATCACGCTCACCAACTACTAATGGGCTAATTAATTTGCAATAGCCAATACTAGAATAATTGCCTTTTGCAACTGCTCGATAAAATAAATGTATCACACCACCATCTTCAATAACAGCTGGATTTAGCACGCCCTCATTTTCAAATCCTAAATTTGTTTTTTTAAGCAGAATACCTTCTTTTATAATCTCTATCATAACTTCATTTTTAATTCAATTTCTTAAAAAATGGGCTGCTGAGACCAACAGCCCGTACACTAAAAAACAACCTTCTCGTTTATAATCCCCCTCTGCACCTGCCAGTTTTACGACAAAACCTATATGTTATGGGACAAAATGTATACGTTTTGCGACATAACCTTTATCTTATGTGATAAACCGTGCATGTTTTGCGAGGGAACATCTATGATATATGATAAAACGTACATGTTTTTCAACAGAACCTTTATGTTATGCAATAAACCCTACATTTTTCGCAGAATAACTTTTAGGCTTTATGTCTAATATGAAGTATTCAATTCTAACTCTGATGATGTTTTTCGTATAATTCCAACATCTCAATTATTACTCGTATCCACTTTTAATTACAGTTAAAATCATTTTAAACCTTCCATCAGGCCTAATATGGTTTGGGGTATGAGCAGGAATAATTATAGAATCGCCTATTTTAAGCAAGTGCAACTTATCGCCAATTACAAGTTCTACTTTTCCATCTATTACTTGTGCAAAAGTGTCAAATGGACTTGTTTTTTCGGTAAGCCCCTCGCCAGTATCAACAGACATTACGCTGATATTACCCGTTGATTTTTTAAGGATTGTTTTTACTACAATTGAATTTGCTATGTATTCGATAATTTCAACCGTAATAAACGGCATCTCTTTTTCCATTTCTCCAGATTCCATAAAAATTATTTTTTAGATTATTCAGAAGTGATGTAAATGCACAGGGCAGAATAGCTTCTACCCTGTGGTTAAATTTTACTTTCCTTTATTTTTAACTGTAAAGTTCTTAAGCGATTCGCCTAAGCCATCCAAGTCACGATTAAATTCTAACTTAAAGGTTTCCCAGTTACTCTTACCTTTTTCGTAGTTATCCATTCTAACTACCAATTCTTTGTTTTTCATTTCGAGAGAATCAATCCTATTAGCACTCTCGGAATTATGCCCCATTCCTTCGCTCTTAACTTTACTTTTTAATGCTTCAATGCGTAGTTGATTGTTTTTAATTTTTGCCTGGCTTTGATTTCTAAATATTTTCCATTGCTCCACGTTTGCAGCCTTCTGAGCATCGGTTAATGAATCCTTAATGACAGTATTCAAGTCAGATTTAGCATCTTGTACTTTATTTTGAGCATCTTCTACTTTTTCAGTTGGCGATTTACAACCATTATTTACTGTTACGATAGCTATTACTGCAATAGCAATAATTAAAATTGTTTTTTTCATTTTCTTTAATTTAATTTTTAGTAATTATGCATTAGAACCATTAGGTTACAATGCCTTTAAAGCTCAGCAATTATTTTGTGCAGTTCATCTTTAGACTTTCCTAGCTTAATTTGGAGTTTACCAAGCATTTCATCTTTAGCTCCTTCTACATACAATAAATCGTCGTCTGTTAATTGTGCAAATTGCTGTTTTAGTTTTCCCTTTTGTTCATTCCAGTTACCTTTTAATCCTGTAGTATTCATCTTATAAATGTTTATTTTGTGAATGAATTTTCACATTGTAAAGGTGGCTAGTTAAAGAGGTTTGGCCATTACACTATTGATTGTTGTATTTACACAATTCACTGATTAATTAACTTTTCAATCTAAATTTCAGGATTCAGACCAGAACTTGCAGAGGTTCTACTCAGATTTCAAGATTCTAGCCTCAACTTGCAGTGTTTCTACTCAGATTTCGAAATTCTATCCTGAATTTGTTGTGGTTCTAAGTATATTTTGAAAAACTAGTATGCCGAAATTGTTTGGCTGGTATAACATAGAATTGCTGATTTTAAATGAAAAAAGAAGCCTGAGGAAAATTAAGGAAACGGACTATAAATAAAAACGTCTCGAAATACTAGTGTTTTCGAGACGAAATGGGATTTTCTGTTTGAAGTATTGTTGCATTATCCAAAATTTGACAGCTTTAGATACTTGTTATCAGGATAATACATATAAATACAAGATCCATTTTTTATATAGTTAATGATTGGCTGGCAAAGCTCTTGAGGAACTGCTGGACAACCTTGACTGCGGCCTAAGCGTCCACAGCTTTTAATGAAGGACTCACTAACATAAGTTGCGCCATGCATAACAATTCCACGATTTTCAGCATCATCGTTAATACCTTTTTCAAGCCCCTTTAAACGCATGGATAACCCGTGAGCCCCATTATAAGTTTGTTCAGACAAATAAAATCCTAGACTTGACTTGTATGAATTTAATTTATTGGCAAATGTAATTGCATATTCATCTCCAGAATTTCTACCATGTGCCACATAAGTATTAAATACTACAATAATTTTATCTAAATCAATTATATAAAGCCTCTTTGAATTTGAAGACTGTGAGAAATCTACAATGGTTAGAAGTCCAGACCTAGGCAATTGGTTTCTTTGTTTTAGGATTATCCAACCAGCAATTGCTTTATCAAAAACTATTTTCTTTAATCCTAATTCAGAAAGATGGAGTTGGTTAAACAAAGTAGAGGAATCGGACTGCACAAAAGAGTTTGTTTTTTTCAAATCACTATTTGCGATATTCACTCTAAAAAAGCAAACAGTTAGAACTGCAATAAATGATATTTTAAAAAGTAGCTGTAGCATATTAATTTATTCAGTGTGAAATAATTATTAGAGTTTATATCAATTAGAATTCGTATATAGGTTACAAGCAATCTTGAAGTTCATAAAACATTAATTTTCAATTAATTAATTTTCCACAATCTAAATAGTTGAAAACTTTTAGTCATTTTAATTTCATTATTTTCAAATTTTAACCC
>CANCVE010000050.1 GCA_947381435.1 Chitinophagaceae bacterium | reverse complement strand
TGGTGGAAGAAGAAATTAGTCATTTATTAATAAAGCTTAGGTTCATCAATACTAAAACACCTAGCAGTAGAAAGATGCCTAAAGGAAATAAAATATTTTTGGAAACTTATATTGGTTTGGCAGGCATTGCAGATGCTGATTTGGTTTTTAGTAATGGAGTTGTAATTGGAAATGCATTTTATACTTTTTTGTTTGATGCCGAAGATGCTGGGAAAACTTGTTATTTTAGGGCTTATTACCAAAACACAAGAGGCGACCGTAGCCCAGTAAGCCTTATTTTGAGAATCGTGATTACTTAGGAAGTAGGGAGTTGAAAGTAGATAGTCGTAAGTCGATTCGAGAGTCGATAGTACGGGAGTATAAAAAGAGGAGAGAACACAAATTTCAATCGAAACTGTTTAAGGATGTGGCAGAAACAAACTTAGACATTCATTTTGGCAATAGTTATTATGTAAATTCAGCATTAATTGGGGGATAACATCTAGGCAATGCAATTTTAACCTCGAGATGCAGCAAATGAATACTGCTACTGGTGTAACAGAATTTGGAAAGGTAAGAGAGCGATAGAAATAATCTTACTGGCAACAATCATTTGAAGGTTGTTTATTATGCATCAAATAATGTTTTTAAACCCATTATATGATTACAATCTTACTAATAACTTTTTAAACTTACTTTTACGGGCATCGCATCTGAGGATTTCACTACGAAATTAATCTAAAGATGGCAACTTCATATTGGCTAAAGTATTAAAAAGTATCTACAAATGAGTTTCTCTTTCTTCAAATCTCGCCCCATTATCCCCGATCTTTCTTTTATAGGCGTTGATATGCATAATCATTTACTACCAGGCATTGATGATGGTTTGCAAACACCCGAGCAAACAGTTGCGTTTGTAAAGGAACTACAGGCAATGGGTTATAAAAAGCTAATATGTACCCCACACGTGTTGGGTGGAATCCATGATAATACACCAGAAACCATCAATGCCGCACTAGATATTGCACGAAAGGCATTGGCAGAAGCAGAAGTGCCGGTTACATTGCAAGCTGCTGCTGAGTACATGATGGATGATGAACTAGAGAAAAAGATAAATGCAAATGAGAAATTGCTAACTATTGGCGACAATTATTTGCTTGTGGAGATGTCGTATGTGGCGGCTCCTTTTAACCTTACTGAAATACTATTTCAATTACAGATGCAAGGATATAAACTTATTTTAGCGCACCCTGAGCGTTATAATTTTTATCATCAAGACTTTAATCAGTTAGAAAGTTTTCGCGATAGGGGCATTCTGTTTCAGATGAATATAATTTCCTTAACCGGTTATTATGGTAAAGAAGTGAAGAGAACTTGCGAAAAACTGATTGCTAAGAATATGGTGGAGTTTCTGGGTACGGATATGCACCACCAAAACCACTTGAATGCCTTAAAATCATTTGCTTCTACAAAAGACTTTTATAAACTAAAAGATCTTCCTCTTAAGAACTTGAGTTTGTTGTAGGAGATGGAATTGGAGAGTTATTTAAAGTTGTAAATTTATACTAATAAGTCAAGTAAGTGACAAGTAACGCTATATCTAAATTATGAGAAAATCATTTTATAAACATCAGCTATTATTTCTAGCAGTTATATTGTTGTTTCTTGCTGGTTGTCATAGAAAAACAATTCCAAGTTCCAACCTTGGCGGAACAGGCACCTTGCATACCGAAACTGGTTTGGCATCCTATTATGCCGATAAATTGAATGGTCATGCTACTGCAAGTGGCGAACCATATTCTAGCAGCAAAAACACAGCAGCGCATAAAAAACTTCCTTTTGGCACAATGGTCAAAGTGACGAATGTGGCTAATAATAAATCTGTAATAGTAAGAATTAATGATCGAGGTCCATTTGTTTCAGGACGAATTATCGACCTCAGCAAATCTGCAGCTATTGCAATTGGAATGATTGGAGATGGAATAGTAAAAGTAACCATTCAATACAGAAAATAAAAAAGCCGCGCTATCAAGATAACGCGGCTAATAATATAAAAATTAAAACATTACCTAAGGGGCAACAAGCCTAAAACCATTACCATGAATGTTTACAATCTCAATTTTTGTATCTTCTTTCAAGTACTTTCTTAATTTAGCAATATAAACATCCATACTGCGTCCATTGAAATATGTATCACTTCCCCAAATTCTCTTTAGTGCTTTTTCGCGTGGCAACAAATCATTTTTGTGTTCTGCAAGCATTTTAAGTAAATCATTTTCTTTTGGGGAAAGAATTTGAGTTCTGCCATCAATAATCAACTCTCTAAGTTTCGGATTAAAGTGATAAGAACCTAAATCGAAAACAATGTTCTCGCTTATACGAACTTCTTCTTCATTTCTTTTTAGTATTGCCATTATTTTCATCAACAATACATCGCTATCAAAAGGTTTAGTGATATAATCATCTGCCCCAAGCTTGTAACCATTAATGATGTCTTCTTTCATTGTTTTAGCACTCAAAAAGAATAAAGGAACATCAGGGTCAATGTCTCTTATATCTTCCGCAAGTGTAAAACCATCTACATTTGGCATCATTACATCAAGCAAACAAATATCAAACTTCTCTCTCTGAAAAGCAGCAAAACCTAATCTGCCGTCTCTTTCTAAAACAACTTCGTAGTCATTCAATTCCAAATAATTCTTTAAAACCATTCCCAAATTGGTATCGTCTTCACACAAAAGAACGCGATATTTTCTTCCTTCCATAATCTTATTTTTATTAATTGAGATTAAAGATAGCTAGTAAAGGGAAACTGTATATAACTGTGCAACCAAGGTTTTGTTAAAAGCGGTTTCTACCGATTATTCTCCGTTTAATAGTCAGTTTGTGGAGAGGCAGGTTTATTGTTTTTATCGGCTTCACCAAAACGTAAAGAACGCATACGTTGGCGATCTTGTAACTCTTTTTTTATAAAATTGGCAAAGTCCCTATCTGCTAAGAATACTTTATTTGCCCGCTCTTCCGAAGAAAGTATTTTCTTAAAATCAATGAAATATTTTTTCTTTACAGTTAAAGATTTTTCTTCCCCACCTATCACATCGTCCTTGTGTTCTTTTCTCACTTTCTTTAATTCCTCCATATAAGCATTGTAAACTGGCCAAAATTTCTGGGCTTCATCAGCACTTAAATAAAGGTCTTTGGTAATGAAGGCTACTTTTAAAGCTTGAATGGAGTTCTGTTTTGTTTGAGGGCTCTGTGCCTCAAGCATATTTATGGTAAAAGATAATATTAATATTACAAGTCGGGTTGCTCTCATGTTCTAACAATTGAATAGGTACTATATTCCCTTCTTTACAGTTTTTTTGCCTTCTCCAGCCTCTTTCAAATATTGTTTCAGTTCATTATCAGAAACAGACTTTATTTCCTGTTTAGGATTAAGGTCTTCATTCTCATCTCCAGTTATCTCATCAGTATTAACTGTGAGATAATCATTGTTATTCAAGTATTTTTCTAAATCATCATCAGATACTTTCTTTACACTTCCTTGCACATCTACACTTTTGTACGAAGCATATGTATCATTGCTACTTGTATTATAATGTGCAAAGTAGCCAGAAATTGCAATTACTCCTGCAATTGATGCTGCAGCCGCAATTTGAAGCCATTTCTTTTTATAAAGAGTAAGAACTTTAGCATCATCAGTTTGTGGTTTTTTGGTAACATTAAAATTGTCAAAATATTTTTCCGAAACCTTATATGGTACTTCCTTTGAGATAGTGACAAGTTCAGGTGCTACCAATAATAATTCATCTTTTATTTCATCTCTTTTTATAGATGCAAGGATATTATCAGATAACTGACTAAAATAATTGTCAGGCATTGTAAAGTTTGGAACAGGCAGGGTTACTTCTTTTTCTTCTTCAAGCCCTTGAATAACTTTCATTAAGTTTGATGAAAAGCGATCGAAGTAATTGTCTGAAACAATATAGGGCAAGTCAATACCCTTGTCGAGTATGACAGTTTTAGCGTTAAGTTCCTTTAATATTGTTTCTCTTGTTTCCATTCTTTTGCTGTGACTATTTAGGTTCGATGTTGTTTAATTATTCAAAATATAATGCTCAATCTTTTTTGCTGCGTGATGATAGCTTGCTTTTAATGCCCCTTCACTTGTTTCCAAAATCTTACTCATTCTTTCATAAGGCATTGCGTCAAAGTATCTCAAATTAAATACCAGCCTTTGTCTTTCGGGCAATGTCTGTATTGCCAATTGCAATTTCCATTCTAGTTTATTCCCATCAAAACCCTGATCTGCCTTTATAGAGTTACTAAGCCCATTATCACCATCTTCCAAACTAAAAGTTGCCTTTTTCTTTCTTTGCTCCAAGAATGTCAAACATTCATTAGTTGCAATTCTGTAAAGCCATGTATATAACTGACTATCTTCTCTAAAGTTTTCCAGCCCTTTCCATACTTTGATGAATACATTTTGGAGCATGTCATTAGTATCGTCATGGCTTATAACCATTTTACGAATGTGCCAATACAATCTCTCCTGAAATTTCTTGATTATAGCCGCGAAAGCAGACTCTTTTGTGGATGATTCCCTAAAAAGATCAAGTAATTCCCTATCATCTAAATGCATGCAACCTTTTTTTGGAATGACGCTAAGATAGACTTTTTGAAACATGAAAGTTTAATTTAATCACAGAGGGCGCATAAAAGTTTTTCGCTTTATAAATTATGTTGCGAATGTAGAGACGCATATCAATGCGTCTTAAAAGCGAAAATCTTTTATGCACCCATCACAGAAGGACGGTAAAAAGATTTTCAAAATACCAATATATTATACAGTAATAGGCTTTGGGATATGGATTTTTGAAAGCTATTTTATAGAAAATAAAAACATTACAAATACAATAGTTACAGCTATGTATTTGTAATGTTATGTTTAATTTGCCTTCTTTATAGGAAGCTACAGACTCATCATTTCTTTAAAACGTACAGTTTGTCTGCGGCTGATCTCTATTTTATCGCCACCTTGTAGATACACCAACAAACCACCATTAAAGTAAGGTTCTATTTTCTCTACACAACGCAAGTTGATGATATGTTTTCTATTTGCTCTAAAGAAAACTCTTTCATCGAGCCTTTCTTCCAAAGCATTTAGAGACTTTAATATTAATGGTTTCTGTGTGCCAAAAAATACGCGAGCATAGTTGCCCATACTTTCAAATAGCCTTATCTCACTCAATTTTACAAACCAGCACCTTTCACCATCTTTCACAAAAACTTGATCATGCTCGCTCAATAAACTACGGTTTACTACAGGAGGTTCCAGTTTCTCCTTCACTATTTCTTCGCGCATTTTCGAAATAGCATCTTGCAAGCGTTTTGGTTCAATTGGTTTTAGCAGATAATCCATTGCATTCACCTCAAAAGCCTTCAATGCATATTCATCATAAGCAGTAGTGAAAATTACTTTAGGCGCCTTATCTAATTCAGACAGCAAATCAAATCCAGTCTTACCAGGCATTTGTATATCAAGAAATATAAGGTCAGGATTATGCTGTTCTATCTTCTCCAAACCTTCATCTACATTGGCTGCTTCATCCAATACCTCAATATCCGAATATTCTTGCAATAACTTCCTAAGCTCTGTCCTAGCCAGCCTTTCATCATCTATTATTAATGCGGTTATACTCATATCTAAAAGTTTAATTTATTAAAAGTTAAAAGTTGTAAGTCGTAAGTCAAAGGTCGTAAGTCAAAAGTTATAGGTGAATGATAAACAGTTAACAGTTTGAAACTAATGGTTTCTATTGCACTCAATCACTCACCGTTCACTGTATTAAAGTGGAATACTTACTTTAGCCTCTATAATGCCATTGTTTATTTCTCTCAGTTCAAAAAAAGCATCCTTACCATAAAGTAAGTTTAATCTACTGTGTGTACTCGAAATTCCAAACCCCTCTTCGTTGTATGGCTCAATTAGTTTACCTGTATTCTGCACGGTCATAATGTGTTGTCCATTGTTAAAATTGGATGTTATTTTAATTAATCCGCCTTCCTTTAGTCGCCCAATTCCATGTTTTAATGCATTCTCAACCAGTGTTTGTAACATCATTGGAGGTACTAAATGGTTCAGTGTATCATTATCAATGGCATATTCAACATTTAATCGTTCCTCAAAGCGGACTTTTTCTAAGGCCAAATAATCTTTTATTATTGCTAGTTCTCTCGATAATGGGGCTAGTTCTAGTGTTTCGGCTTGCATACTACTGCGCAAAATGTTACTCAATTGAGTGATAGCTGTTCTTGCTTGCGTAGGGTTTTCATCTACTAATGCCCTGATACTATTTAGTGCATTAAAAATGAAATGAGGATTAATGTGAGACTTAATTGTTTTCAATTCCAAATCCTTTACCAATGTCTCCAATCGCACTTTATCCAAGTTGCTGTTGGTATTTATTTCTATATAATGCCATAGATAATAAAAGCTCACCCATGCAAAAATGATGGGTCCATCCGAAACAAAGTTGTAGAAAGCGCGCATTTCTACCGATACTTTCTTTTCGTCTATATAAAGATGTGCAAGCTCAACAAAAGCACTGTTGGTAATGCTGTACAAAACGGCAGTTACCAAAACTACGCCTAGCAACGACCACCATCTAACCTTTGGTATTGGGGGTAAAAAATTATTTTTAATAAGAAATAATCGAAGAAGGTAAGTAAAGAGAAAACCGAAGAAGATACCTGTACAAAGTCTGCCATATTTAATCTTCATAAAGCTTTGGTCGGTGGCCAAAGTAAATAGCAACACCGATATTCCATAAAGCAACCAGCCTCCTATCTGACAGCACCAATATACTAAGCTCTTGTTTTTCATTCTAATTGCAAAAGTATAAACAGGTTTATCCCCGCCCCTCATTTATTTATTAGTGGTTAATAATAAGTCTATTAGGCAACAATGGCTTTTAAATGAATTTGTACTCAACTTTAATAGAACTGTTAAATTATACGTTCTAACCATTATTCATGTAACATCGAACCTACAATTTGTAAAGTCGAATTTGCTCGGCGACATCTCCGAGGCTCTTCGTGGATGTTAAAGCGAAGCGCATCCCCGAACTACCAATAAGAAAGAATCTCTGATTCTTTATACTATAACGGGATTACAAATCCCTATCATTTGCAAGGACATATCGCTTCGCTTTAACATGATCGACCATCAAATGCAAAGACCCCGACTAGCTGGTGTAGGATCGAACCGTAACTATAGTAGGATCGAACCGTGAATTTGTAAGATCGAACCGTCACTAGTGTAGGATCGAACCGTCATTACTGTAGGATCGAACCGTGAATTTGTAGGATCAAACCGTCACAAGTGTAAGAATGAACCGTCACTAATGTAGGATCGAATCGTCATTAATGTAGGATAGAACCGTCATTAGTGTAAGAATGAACCGTCGTTGGTTAAGGAGCGAACCCTTAAAAAAGTAGGTTTAAACAGTAAGAGATTTACCAGAAATACTTCATCAAAATAGGTTTCAACCCTATAAAATGTGTCTGAGACTAATAATAAAACAATGAAGCAATTCGTGTAAATGAGAAAAAAGAATATTCGATTACTTTCCAACTTTACTTTCAAACAAAACATCTCCCCAATTGGTTAATCTTTTCTTTTACAGCCTATACATATTTTAATTTAGTTTTGCCACATGCACAGCTTTCAAGAATTAGCAAATAAGTTTATTACCCGTTTCAATACATCGCACTTTCCTTCGCAGCCATCTACCCTTTACCAGCCAGGCGATTACTTTTTAAGTATTGGCGGTAAGAGAATTAGACCCGTAATGTGCCTGATGGGTAATGAACTATTTGGAGAAATAACCGAAGATGCATACAATGTTGCTATTGCCATAGAACTATTTCACAACTTTACCTTAGTGCATGATGATATAATGGATGCCGCATCGCTAAGACGTGGAATGGAAACCGTTCATGCAAAATATGGTAGCAACGTGGCCATTCTTTGCGGGGATGTAATGATTATAAAGGCTTACGATTACATTAATAAAACAAGTACTGAACATATACATGCTGTGCTAGAGTTGTTTAATAAAACAGCTAGAGAGGTATGCGAAGGTCAACAGTATGACATGGATTTTGAAAAACAAGCGACTGTTCTGTTCGATGAATACTTGCACATGATTACCCTGAAGACATCTGTTTTGCTAGCTGCTTCCTTAAAGTTAGGAGCCATCATTGGTGGTGCAGGAGAAGCAAATTGTAATCACATCTACAATTTTGGATTAAATCTAGGATTAGCTTTCCAGATTCAAGATGATTACCTTGATGCCTTCGGCGATCCTGCAAAGTTTGGGAAAGATGTTGGTGGCGATATTCGTCAAAACAAAAAGACTTTCCTTCTCCTTCATGCATTGGAAGTTGCAACACCTGAACAAAGGATGATAATTGATGAATTGTTGAGTACCGATAGAGCAGATAAAGTAGAGAAGATGCTCGATATATTTAAAGCTTGTAATGTTGATGCTTGGGCTAATCAACTTAAAGAACAATATTTAGCAAAGGCTAACAAACACCTCGATGATATTGCAGTAACCTCTACTCGCAAACATGCACTTACAGAGCTTGCTGCGTATTTAATTCAAAGACAATCCTAGTACAGTTTTACAGTTAACAGTTAACAGTGAACAGTGATCAGTTAACAATGATTGGTGAGCATAAATCCACACTAGTAACTGTACTTTTTTTAGTAATAACTAACCATTAAGCACTGATAACTGTTTACTATCAAACTGTTCTACGTACATCTACAGAAACAGAAAGCCGATGAGGTCCACTACTCAAGATGACGCCTTTTAGCGGCGTAATATCAAAATAATCTCTCCCCCAACCAATGGTAATATGTTGATCGCCTGGTATAACATTGTTAGTAGGATCAAAGTCGAGCCAACCAATATTTGGAATGAACACTGCAAACCATGCATGAGAAGCATCCACTCCAACCAATTTTTCTACACCCGGTGGTGGCAATGTTTCAATATACCCACTCACATATCTTGCTGGCAACCCAACAGAACGAAGACAAGCAATACCTACATGAGCAAAGTCCTGACAAACACCTTTACGCATTTGCATTACTTCGGCAATGGGGGTAGCCACAGTTGTAAAGCCTGGTTTAAACTGAAACTCCTTAAATATGCGTTCCATCAAATCATAAACTGCCTCATATATCGGACGTCCCGGAGTGAAGGACTTTAAAGCATAGTTTGTAATACCCGATTCGAACTTAGTGGCTTCTGTTTCGGGTACATATTGGCGAGCATCTATGTAATCTAGTCGTTGTTGGTAAAGTTGCATCCGAGCATCTTCCCAAGAAACCTTTCCATAAGTATCAATGCCTTGTTTTAAATTAACAGGCAATCTTTCTATTTCCGAAGAAACGGTTACTGTCAATGATTTGTGTTCGCGTTGTATAGCAAAATATGTAACCTTATTGCCAAAGAAATCATTAAACTCATTCAATACATCAGGCACAGGATCTATTACAACAGTAGATTTCTTGCAATTTTGAGAAGGTGTATTCCTAGGTTCCAATCTTGCCATGTTATGGCAAAGGCTAATGGGCTCGTAATAAATATACTCAGTTTTATGTATGATCTTATATTTCATGGTATATAAATGTACTAGCCCGCAGTAAATAATTGCCGCTGCGGCTGTGTGTGTTTAAAATATGTTTTCGATATTGCATTCGGTATCGTAACAAGATAGGTATACATATCGGCTAAGAAGTTATCTAGGTGTTCGTAAGTAGCCATCGAATCGTCGAGCGTTGTAAGAAAGTCTTTATCGGCATTCTTTAGTTGCTCATACAATTCTGTTGTAAGCCTTATATGTTCAGGCATTGCTACATTTTGTGGGTTTGGCATGCTCTCCAAATAGTTTTTAATACGTACCACTTGATATATAAGTGAGCGCGGATTGTTGGGATCAAGAAGCATTAAGTCTAAAACTAAGGGTAGTTGCAAATGAACCTTATATTTATACCGATAGTTCACCAGCGAATCATTGCTACGTAATACAGCTTCTTGAAGGTTGTAGGCAACCTGTTCGTCGTGTTTATTTACCAATGTAGCGCGCATCATATTCACCAACAATAAGCCCGATTCTATCTTTCTACCAGTATTCAATAATGACCAGCCCTGCTCTCTCGAAATGCTTTCTCGGTTTAATCCAATAAAAGCTACCATCGAAGTGATCAATTCATCAAGCATTGCCGTCATCTTAAAATGAGTTAGATGTGAGGTGGATGCTTCCACCCATAGCTCCTCCATACTTCTCAATACACGCCAAGTATCTGTACTCCAGTGATCACGAACTGCATTTACTGCCCTGCTAAATAGTGAGAAGTTATAGGTAAGCCCCCCATTTTTAGTGGCATCAAACATCATTTCCGACAGTTCTTTCCAAGGGTTATTTAGTTTGGCCTTACCGGATTCTCCAATAAAACCAGGATAGGTAAATGTATAATGCGTCAATGCCATCAACAGGTTTTCTTCTGTCTCGCGGTTGCTATCAAATTGTAAGTGATTTCCTTCTGTAATAGCTTGCATTACAGTTCGCTGAAACCTCGCATTTCCCATAAATCTCTCCGCATATCTTCCTACCCAAAATAGGTTTTCGGCTGTATGGCTTGGAAGAGCATTCTTGTAGGTAGGCATAAGGGCGCCAGGCATTTGCTGACTTTGTAATTGCATTTGCGATTGAGATTGACTCATCGTACCAAAAACACCCTTTGAAGATTGCTGTTGGGTAAAGGATGGTTCGGTATCAGTGTTTATAATCCAAGTGTCCTTACTCATCCCTCCAAGCTGATTAGAAATAATCATATTGCCAGAATCGCTAGAAGTGCGTGTAAGTCCTCCTTTCATTACAGTGTAGCTATTACCATTGCTTACCATAAAACTTCGGAATAGCGCATCTCTTGGTTCCACCTTTTTATCTACCAATGAAGGTGTTGACGAAAAGGCAACCCTTTCTTGGCCTACATATAAATAAGGGTGTGTTTTTATTTGTTCCTTAAGTTCTTGAACCTTTTTTGCAGATAATAAAGAGCCATCTACAGATGTGCTGATATTGGAATCTCTATATATTTTTTTAATGATTAGCGTAGAAATGTTGTCTAATACGTACTTTAGTTCTGCTGGCTGACCACACCACCATGAGGCGATGTTGGGCAGTATTAAAGGTTTATTAAAATAATATTTAGCAATAGCAGGCAAGAAAGGCAATATACCAGGGTTCTCTAATATTCCGCTGCCCAATGGATTGGCAATCTGTACGTTGCCACTTCTCACCGCTTGCAATAAGCCCGCAACACCTAGTTGAGAGTCTTCTTTTAGTTCCAGTGGATCACAATAGTTATCATCCACCCTTCTTAATATTACATCCACTCTTTCCAGTCCACTTACAGTTTTTAGCCATACAAAATTATCTTTCACCATCAAGTCATCGCCTTGCACAAGCGTATACCCTAGGTAGGAAGAAAGATAAGAGTGTTCAAAATAGGTCTCATTTCTAGGTCCAGGAGTAAGAATAACAATGCGCGGTTGATTTTGCTGCGGCATCATGTTAGTAAGCGCATTTCTAAGATCGGTAAAGTAGGGAGAGAGTTGCTTTACCTTCAGTCCTTCAAAGAATTCTGGCAATATACGCGCCATTGCCATCCTATTTTCTAATGCATAGCCTGAACCAGAAGGCGCTTGTGTTCTATCATTCAGTACCCATATTTTCCCATCAGGACTACGAGCTATATCTGTAGAATAAAGTACTAATTGGTGATTGCCTACTTGTTGTATACCAGCACATTGGCGAAGAAACCCGGGATGATTATAAACAAGTTCAATTGGGAGTAAACCTTTTTTAATTAGTTGCTGTGGTCCATAAATGTCTTTAAGTATAAGGTTGAACAATTCTGCTCGTTGTATCAAGCCAGACTCAATGGTAGCCCATTCTTGTTTTCCAATTAAAAAAGGGATAACATCCAGATTCCATGGACGGTTTAATCCAAGAGGATCACCATAAATATTGTAGGTAACACCATTCTCTTTTAAGAACCTAAGTATTGCTTGCCTACGTTCTTGTAGTTCTTCTGTACCAAGTAATGCAAATGATTGAAAAAATGTTTGCCAATAGGGACGTAGGTTTCCGTCTTCGCCTAATAATTCATTATATGAATAATTAGAATTAAAATAGTGTTGAAAAAGTGATGCTTGCCGGGTTGCTATCATTAATAATTCGCTTAAACAAAAACAACAGTCGGTACTACGAAACTGCCTATAAAGTTTAAAAATAAGGAATTATGAATTAATAAATTCTTTTGGTAAGAGATATTTGTCAAAAGATATACATTTCAACGAAGCTAGTTCGTAAATTTCCAGCAATTGTACTGTAATGGGGTATTGTTTTTATTGGGGGCTAAGTAGGTAGTTAAGCTTACTTTTGAGAAGTGGTATGATACTTTTTAGAAAGTCTATAGTTAACAAAGTGAGCATATATGATGGCAATAACAGCAGGAGGAAGTAAATAGAGTTCCCATTGATGCCAGATTTGTTTAGCCAACAAAAAGAATATACCTATTGTAAAAATGAAGGATGGGAGCAATTTATGATGGCAGTCCCTGTATCCATGAAATAATGCAAAGATTCCAACAACAAATGCAATTGCAATCATGCTATACTCAAATACTAAATTATGAATAATGTTAATGCCGAATAAAGGAAGACTACTTATAAATAGGGGCAATAATGCACAGTGAATTGCACAGGCAACAGAAGTCGTAATTCCTAAAGCATCCCAGTTTATTTTTAATCGCATCGGACGGCAAATATACACAGTTGCAACTTTGTTGCAAAATGTATGATTGATTTGTAGAAAGAAAATATTCTATAAAATAAAAATGCTGCTCCAAAGATGGAACAGCATTCTGTAAAATATTTATATGTTTAATTGAAAGCTTCTTTAACCCTTTCAAAGAAACTCTTGTTATTCTTATCAGGTTTAGGTTTAAAGTTAGAGCTGCTATTAAGTTTTTCCAACATTGCTTTTTCTTCGCTATTTAAGTCTTGAGGAGTCCAGATGTTCACATAAACCAATTGATCTCCTCTTCCATAACCTTGTACTTCTGGAAAGCCTTTGCCTTTTAGTCTAAAAATCTTACCACTTTGAGTACCTGCTGGGATCTTTATTTTAGCTCTTCCATCAATTGTCGGAACTTCTACACTTGTACCAAAAGCGGCATCAGGAAAGGAGATATACAAGTCATAAGCTACATTTAGTCCATCACGGTGTAATTCTTGATGACTTTCTTCTTCTATCTGGATAATCAAATCTCCATTAGGCCCTCCACGTTCACCAGCATTTCCTTTTCCGCCCATGCTTAATTGCATACCCTCAGATACTCCAGCCGGAATATCTATGCTAATAGTTTCTTCGCCATAAACCCTTCCTTCTCCACGGCATGCTGTACATTTTGCAGTAATTGTTTGTCCTTGACCATGGCAGGTAGGGCAGGCTGTTACTGTTTGCATTTGCCCTAAGAAAGTATTGGTCACTCTTTTTACTTGACCACTACCGTGGCAAGTATTACAGGTTGTAACGCTATTCTTATCTTTAGCACCACTACCACTACAAGTAGTACAGGTTACATTCTTTTTTACTTTAACATTCTTAGTTACACCGGTAGCTATTTCTTCGAGGGTAAGCTTCATTTTTATCCGAAGGTTACTACCACGTTGTCCCTGAGGTCTTCCACCAGAACTTCCACGACCTCTACCACCACCGCCAAAGAAACTGCCAAAGGCATCATCTCCAAAAATGTCACCAAACTGGCTGAAAATGTCCTCCATGTTCGAAGCGCCTCTTCCGCCTCCGCCCGTTCCTGGACCAAACGCTTGATGTCCAAAGCGATCGTATTTTGCTTTTTTGTCTGCATCACTTAATATTTCGTAAGCTTCTGCTGCTTCCTTAAACTTATCCTCCGCTGCTTTATCACCAGGATTTCTATCTGGGTGAAATTGCATGGCAACTTTACGATATGCCTTCTTTATTTCATCAGCAGATGCTCCTTTAGAAACACCTAATATCTCGTAATAATCCCTCTTCATTGTTTACTTAAATGTATTGTAAATGTTTAGTGAGTTATGGGTTTTTCAATCCGCTCACCGATGCTTTATTTTCCTACCACCACTTTGGCAAAACGGATTATTTTGTCATTTAAGTAATAGCCTTTCATTACTTCGTCTATTACTTTGCCAATCATTGACTTATTGGGAGCAGGGATTTCTGTAATGGCTTCATGTTTTTCTACATCAAATTCTGTATTGATGCTATCCATTGCTTTAACGCCTTTACTACTTAAAGTAGAACGAATTTTATTAAAAACCAATTGAACCCCTTCTTTTTGTACGGAGATATCTGCATTGGATTGTAATTGCTTTTCTGCACGATCGCAATCATCTAATACATCCAATAAACTCACTACAATATCTTTTCCAGCAGTTTGTATTAAATCTAAACGTTCCTTAGCAGTTCTTCTTCTAAAATTGTCAAACTCTGCCATCAAGCGCAAGTATTTATCTTTTTGCTCTTGTAACTCTATATTCAATTTTTCTACTTCACTTACTTCTGTAACTTGTTCATTTAAATCTAAAGTCCCTGCTGCATTTTCGTCAGTATTAATTTCTACTGTGTCTGTGATATTGTCGTTCTTTTCAAGTATTTCTTTCTCTTGCATAAAATTTATTATTGTGTCGCCCATTGCTCAATTTGTCTGCCAACTAAAATAAACACGAAATATTGGCAGTTATCCAAACAGCAAACTGACTACATTGTATTTGAGGTTGCTATCTTTTTAAAATATTTTATAATGTGGATTAATTAAAAACCTATTGATGTGGCAATCATCTTATACACTGAAATTGCTAGCAACAATTATGTTGCATCAGGATAATATACACTATACCCCTAAGTCTTTATCTTTCTTCGGATGATAAAAAACAGTTCTTATAAGAAAAGGTACTAGGAAAATAAGAATGGTTAAACCTGATGTAATCCAGTCGGCCTCGTGGCTATCTAAGAATATGCTGATACTAGCTTCTGGATAAAAGTGGGGTATTACAGACATGGTTAGTTTTAATCCCAATAACCCAATAACAAAAAATGCACAAGTTTCTAAAAAAGGATATTTTTCCATTAGTGCTATAAATATCTGCGCCACAAAACGCATGGCTAGTATTCCTATAAAAACCCCAATCCAAATGAGAACAATGTTGTTAGAAAATGCTACAGCCGCAAATACATTATCTATCGAAAATGCAACATCCATCAATTCTACTAAAAGTACAGTAGACCAAAAATTGCCTAAAAACTTATTTAAGTACTTAAAAAGCCATTTGTCATTCTTATCTATAGTTGCATTTTCACTTGAGTCTTCAGATTTACTTTGCCACCAATCGTATAAAAGGTAAATTAAATAAAGGCCACCAAGCGGTTTGAGGTACCAAAATTGAACCAAAAAGGTAGCAAATAATAAAGCCAATCCCCTAAAAAGATAAGCACCAAGTATGCCGTATTTCAAGGCCCGTTTACGTTGTTTCTTAGGCAAATCCATTACCATGGTTGCCAAAACTGCGGCATTATCTACTGATAAAAGGCTTTCTATAATTACCAAATTGCACACAATCATTAATGCAGGTACTGGATGTTCTATTATGTTTTGTATCAGTTGGTGTATATCCATCAATTTTTTTAGTTATTTATTTTCGAACACACTCACAACAGTTTCTCCTGGAAGCAATAACCTAGCATCAAAACCAAAATTATTAGCTCCCCACAAATCCGCCCTAGGATTGTCTCCTATATGAAGAATGTCTTTTTTGGTAAGAGGCTTCAACTTCTGTGCTTCTTCAAACAGTTTTTCATAAACCTTTATGTTTGGTTTAGAATAACCCATCTCATCCGAAAAAAGTTTAAAACTAAAGTATTGGTCAAGCCCCAATTGTATTAGCAACCTTTTTAAAAATGGACTTTCAGTAAAAGCAGTGTTGCATAAAAGGCTAATGGTATGTCCTTCATTAACTAATCGTTCAAATAGTTGTGGAGTGCGTTGGTATATGAGTGTTGGATGGAATTCAAAAAACAATTTCTCGGTTCTTTCATTAAATGCTTGTAAGGAATCAAGATTCAACAACTGTACATCAACATTCATTTCTGCTAAGAATATCAACCACAATTCTTTCGCATCCAAATTGCCACCTGTTATTTCATTGATATTATTAAATAACTTGTCGAACTTATTATACGACTCATCTACAACTGATGGCTCTAGTGTAATGCCAAAATGCTCAATCATCAATCGATTTCGCTTTTGCTTATAAACGGGGTTTGATTGTATTAATGTTAACCAAAGATCGAAAGATAAGTGACTATATTTTTTGTACTCCATTTAGCTACTAGTTTGTTGATGATGTCTTGTTGCGAAAATATAGGTTTTATAACTTTCTCATCAACTTATAATAACAGTGAGCAGTAAACAGTGAGCAGTGAGTAGTCAATATTGATTAGTGAGCAGCGAATAGTTTTAACATCTAATCACTGCTCACTGTTTACTGTTACTATAGCTTCACATTCAGCCCAATCATGTAGTTAGTGCCAGCCATTGGAAAATAAGAAACTCCATTAGTAAAAACTTGTGTGTTAGACCCTCCATTATAAGTAAAGCTTGGATAGGTTGAACCATTAGATTCGTACAATCTGTTAAACACATTATTAACCTGACCAATAATGCTAATTTCTTTAAAAAGCTTACCTTTTAGGTTAATACTAGCCCTTACATCTTGTGTAAAATAGTCACTTAAGCTGCGTTTTTTATCTTGCGTATTATCCAAATATTGTCTGCTTACATATTTGCTTATCAAACTAATTTCTACGTATTTGCAAGGCAATAAATTTATTGTTGCTGCGGCAATAGTATTGGGCGAAAAGGAAATGTCCGACTTGTTATGCTGCCTAATTGTATCGCCCAAAATAGCATACGATGCACTATCATACACATAAATATGTTCGGTAAACTGCTTTATTTTATTACTACTAAAAGTTACATTCCCTACTGCATTTAGCCATTTTGTAATAACCACACTTCCTTGCAATTCTATACCAGCCCGATAGCTTTTTGGGGTATTTATTCTAATTGGATAGCCTGCATCGTTCACTTTACCGGTTAGTACCAACTGATCTTTATAATCCATATAATAAACCGTTGCACCATAACTGTAGGCACTCGTTCGTTTTTCCACTCCCAATTCAAAGTCATTTAGTTGCTCTGGTTTAGGGTTATTGTCAGTAGCATTTTCAAAATCGGTACGGTTAGGCTCTTTGTTTGCTACTGCCCAACTACCATACACTTGCCATCCATTTTTGCTGTAAGTAATACCCAATTTAGGGTTAAAGAAATTAAATTCTTTCTGTATTTTGCGTGTTGGATTGCCATCATATCCATCCATTTTATGCATTACATGTTTATATTGTAGGTCTGCATAAATTAATAAATGTTTTGTTTGTTGGTGTTCCCATTTGGCATAGATGTTCTCATCTGTTTTTAGTGCTTGGTTAAAATAGTACTGATAGTTATTATCTACACCACCATTCTTTGCCCACAAAACAGTACCAAAATGATTGCCTTCGTACCTGTTCCAGCCACCACCTACTATCAATTGGTCTTTGTCTTTTTTATATTGAAAAGAAAGTATTTGCCCATAAAACTGATTATCCAACCAACGTTGCCTTATTAAATCTGTTGTTGTCAGCGTATCTTTTCCCACAATGTTATCTGGTAACCCATAACTAGAATAATAAGCATCTTTACTGTATTCTTCATAATAACCTTTTCCTTTTGTTAAGAATAAAGCGGTACTAAAAGACCATTTACTATTGAAAGAATGATTGTAAAATAACTGATAATGGTTCTGCTGATAGTTGTCTGTCTGATTAGCATAAGTACAGTAATTGTAGGTTCTATTTACTGGCAGAATATCTTCGGGTACACCATACCAAGCCTGATAAGTCTTTTCTTTTCCAGAAAATATATTCAATCTCAATGAAGAGTTCTTGTTTATATAGGCGGCACTTACTGCAAAAGATTGCAAATTACTGGATGCACGGTCTACATATCCATCACTCACTATTCTGCTCAGTCTGCCATCAACCGTAAAGTGTTCATTAAACAAACCTGTACCAAATTTAACGGTGTTTTTAATGGTATTAAATGATCCGTAGCTGTTGTTTATTTCAGCATAAGCTTTTTCATTAAACTCATTTGTCTGCAAATTAATGCCTGCCCCAAAAGCGCCAGTACCGTTAGATGATGTACCCACGCCACGCTGAATTTGTATGGAATTTAGGGAAGAAGTAAAGTCGGGCAAATTGACAAAGTAGGTTCCTTGGCTTTCCGCATCATTGTAGGGTATGCCGTTCAGGGTAACATTTATGCGGCTTGCATCAACGCCCCTAATGTAGATGTTGGTATAGCCAACGCCATTGCCCGCATCAGAATTAATTACCACTGAAGGCGTTTGCTTTAGCATAAAAGGCAAATCCTGACCAAGATTTGTCTTTGCTAATTCTTCTTTACTCAGATTAGTTTTAGTAAAAGGTGCTTTATCACTAGCACGTAATGATTTTACTTCCAATGATTGAAGGAATAGGGGAGAGCTTTTTAATTGAATTACTAGATTGGCTTTGCTTTCAGTCACTTCTATATCTTCCGATGCCTCACTATACCCAATGTTGGTTGCTGAAAGTTGATAGCTACCAATAGGTACTTTTTTAAATACAAACTGTCCATCTTCATCGGCGATTGCTACCGTGTTTCCTAGTTTTACACTTGCAGCGGGGAGAGGTTTTTTCGTTGCTGCGTCAATCACTGTTCCGCTTACGGATACTTTACTTGTTTGTGCAATGGAATAAAGGCTGATAATTAATGCAGCCATTGTTCCCATGAATTGTTTCATTTCTTTTTGTTTTAAAAGTTAGAAAAATTGTGGGAACAGAATAAAAGTTGCTAAGTGGAGAGAACGTTCAATAAGTAGAATTACGCCTTCCCTTCGCAGGCATTACCCTGTTCAGGTTCAACGGGTATTATCTCAGCTTTTGCAGTGTGGAGCTCTCACCCTGCAAATTAGCACCCCGAGGAATTTGCGGCAAAATAAGGGAAAAGTTTTTAGATATGAGATATGAATTATGAATTTTCTGTCAAAAGTCGATAGTGATAAGTTGAAATTTAATAGGAAAACAATGGCAGTGAGCACCTTATTTTATTTATATTTTGAGCTGTAAACGAGTTTTTTTGAATAAAAGATAGATTTTAAAATGGTTTTCCAGCTGAGAAATTCATTTTCCAGCTGAGAAAATCAATTTCTCAGTCAGAAAATCGTTTTCTCAGTCAGAAAACCTTTTTCTCCGCTAGAAAATCATTTTCTCAGGTGGAAAATCGTTTTCTCAGATGAAAAACCATTTTCTGACTGGGAAATTGGTTTTATTTTCATGAAATAAACCTTGAAAAATCGAAACAATAGGAAAAGTAACATGTCAACTGTTAGAATATATAATAGAAACACTCCAAAACCTTACTAATAAATAAACCGAATTACTACCAAAAATCACTTAATCAGGTGTATGATTTATGCTTTTAAAACTAAGATTTGTAAATTTGATTTATACATTTACATTTGCGCAAATTTTTAAAGCTATGTTTTGGACCTTAGAATTAGCCAGTTACTTAGAAGAGTCGCCTTGGCCAGCAACAAGAGATGAGTTGATAGACTATTCAATCAGGAGTGGAGCACCTTTGGAAGTTATAGAAAACCTACAAGAGTTGGACGATGAAGGTGAAATTTATGAAAGTATAGAAGATATTTGGCCAGACTATCCAAGTCAGGAAGACTTCATGTTTAATGAAGACGAATACTAAAAAACTCCTAGAATGTTATCTAAAAGAGAGACTGCTTTTTCGGCAGTCTCTCTTTTGTATTTCACCTGCGGTTATTGGGGCTTCTTCACCAACACCAATCAAAGAGAGTTTAATTAATGAGTTCGCTTGTGAAAATATAGGTTCTTATTACAAATGATAGTGAAGAACACCAACATCGGCGAAAATATCTAAATAAATCTTGTGAAAATTTATTCGCATACGTTACATTGTTGATAATTGAAGGTTACAGTCGGCAACAATAGCATCAAATGTGTTCAATTAATTAAAACCTGCTAGCTATATCTACTATCGATTCCGTTTGTAGTAAAACCTGCTAGCTTTACCTTCCATCGGTTCCGCTTACTACTAAACGTACTAGTTTTACTTTCCATCGGTTCCGCTTGGAGTATAACCTTATAAGTTTCGCTTCCAGCGAAAAAAAATGATTATCAGAACCGAAAATATTTATTTTTAGTAATTGTTCTTAATAACGTGTTTGTGCTTTTAAAGAAATACCTTTATCAAATAAAATTATCTAGTTAATAAACTTTGGTCAGCTATGATTTGTAAGTACTAAAAAGCCCTCGAAGTAATTTCTTCGAGGGCTTTTTAGTACAACTTGTTCCTTTGTAAGTATTCATAAGCTTTATACTTACAACTTCTTCAATTGTTTCTAAGAAGAAACTATCTTCCTACATCGCAGTAACTTCTACTATCAAAAACTTTAGATAATTTGTATTTTCCAAACCCCAAATAATTGGATGATCGCTTGCTTGTGCCTTGAAAGTAACTTGCCTTATTCTTTTCTTGGCATCTCTTGCAGCCGCAGCAATGGTATCTAAAAACAATTCTGGAGAAACTAGATTGGTACAACTACTTGTTACCAAGAAGCCACCATTTTTAACCAGTTTCATTCCACGGAGATTTATTTCCTTGTAACCAGTAACTGCCTTGCCAATACTTTCCCTGCTTTTAGTAAATGCCGGAGGGTCTAACATCACCACATCATATTTCTTCTCTTCCTTATCCCACCTTTTCAAAGCATCAAAAGCATTCATCGCTTCAAATTTGCAGATATCGTCCAGTCCATTCAAAGCTGCATTCTTATTAGCCTGTTCCACAGCCTGCTCGCTGATATCAATACCATATACAGACTTTGCCCCATAGCCTGCAGCATGAATTTCGAAGGTTCCTGTGTAGGTAAATGCGCCTAGCACTTCAGCACCTTGTACAATTTGTTTAATTGCTCCTCTATTATCTTGCTGATCAAGAAAGTAACCTGTCTTTTGACCGTTCTCTATATCTACATTAAACTTAAAGCCGTTTTCATTGATGATGATGTTGGTATCGAATGGTTCAGTCAAGAAACCTTTTTGTTGCGTCAGTCCTTCTAGTTCTCTTACAGGCACATCATTTCTTTCATAAATACCTTTAGGACTAAATATTTCTTGCAGCGCATTCACAATGGCGGGCTTCCATTTTTCAATACCAAAAGAAAGTGTCTGGATAACAAAGTAATCATTGAATTTATCTATGATTAATGCTGGCAAATAATCAGCTTCACCAAATACAAGTCGGCAGTTTTCTGTGTAGCCCAACTTCTGACGATACTTCCATGCTTGCTTTATTCTATTCAGGAAGAAATCATCATTGATGTTTTCATGTTTACGCGTTAATAAACGAACCGCTATCTGCGATTGTTGGTTGATATATCCACGCCCCACATACTTTTTATCATAGTAAAATACTTCTACAATATCTCCTGCGGCAGTTTCGCCCACTATCTTTTCTATCTCATTTCCATATATCCATGGATGGCCATTGGCAATACGTGGTGCAATCTTTCGCTTTAAAAACACTTTTGTCATAGCAGCGAATGTAGCTATTAGTTATTAGTGGTTAGTGATTAGTTGTTAGTTAATCGCATACTAACAACTAATCACTAACCACTAATAACTAAAAAAAGTCTTTCTGTCAGGTTTTTACTGCATTCTCGTCATATAATTAGAATGTTGAAAAGTCATTTCTGCACGCTAAAGGCTTTGGGTGTATATTTGACAACTGAACGGGAAATTGGAGAATCACCTCAATAATAAATTTAAAATTAAAGAAAATGGCTTTAGAATTTACAGACGCAAACTTTCAATCTGAAGTATTGGAAAGCACCACATTAAATGTAATTGACTTTTGGGCAGAATGGTGCGGACCATGTCGTGCAATTGGACCAGTTATCGAAGAATTGAGTAAAGAATACGCAGGAAAAGTAAAAATTGGTAAGATAAACGTGGATGTAAATCCTAATACCAGCGTAAACTATGGCATTACTTCTATCCCTGCCATACTTTTTATTAAAGATGGTAAAGTAGTTGACAAACAAATTGGTGCTGTGCCTAAAAGTGTATTGGACAAGAAAATTCAATCGCATTTATAATCAGTTCGTTCAAATAAATAAAGGCTTCCTACTGTAGGGGGCCTTTTTTATGTCAACAATTTAGGGTTTCAGCACATAGTAACATAGGACCATAGAGCGCATAGTAAAAGAATTCTTTCTTAATGAATAGATTTGGTTGTTTAATTCTAATCTACCTAATTCTCTAGGTTACTATTTGTTGATTTAAAAGCATATTATGAAATCAATCAACACACTATTTTTCTTATTGATTGCCATTGTTTCTTTTGCACAGCCACCAAAGGAGAAGGCTTTGCTTTGGAAGATTAGCGGCAATGGACTCAAACAACCATCCTATTTATATGGCACCATACACCTAATGTGTCCCGACCAGATAAAAATGGATTCAATTTTAAAACAAAGTTTTGCTGCAGTTAAACAACTATACTTGGAGATAAATACCAGCGAACCGGAAATGATGTCGAAGGCAATGCAGGGGATGATGATGCCAGAAGGAGAAAGCTTAGAAAAGCTGGTAACTAAGGCTGAATATGATAGTATGAGTCAACTATTTCAGAACAAATCTGGTATGCCGATGATGCTGATGGCCAAAGCAAAGCCAATGTTGTTAATGAGTGCGGTTTACCCTTCTTTATTGGGATGTGCACCAGAAGGTTGGGAAACAAGATTTCAAGAAATGGCAAAGGAAAGGAACTTGCCCATAAAAGGATTAGAGACAATAGAATTTCAGATGAGTGTTTTTGATACCATTCCTTATAAGGCTCAAGCAATTATGCTAAGAGATTTTTTGTACAACCTTGATAGTATAAAGAAAAGCTTTGATGAAATGTTATCCGTTTATCTGCAAAAGGATATTAACAGCTTGTATGAAATGACCGTAAAAGACCCCGACTTTGGCAACTATGAAGCCCTGATGCTGAACAACAGAAATAATAACTGGATAACCGTAATGTCTGCCGCTGCTAAAGATAAGCCTACCTTTTTTGCAGTAGGTGCAGCGCATTTGGGTGGAGACAAAGGGGTGATTAGTCTATTAAGAAAGAAAGGTTTTAAGGTAACTCCGATGATGAATTAAGCAAGTTTATTTCTTATTTAAGTTATTATTTCAGATTAAAAATATAAACCCGATTAAATGTGATTAATCAGGTTTATAAACAACTATCTAGCGTAGTATCAATACATTACCCTTTTCTTGAACAATAGTTCCATCTTGATTAAATACTTTTACTACATGTATACCTTGGCCACTTAAATCGACATTTATTACTTTGTTATTTTCTATTGATTGGGACCAAATGCATTTGCCAGTTATATTGAATATCTTTAATTGGCCAGTAGATTGTTTCATACCAGAAACCAACACAGAGAAATGACCATTGTTTGGACTTGGCCAGATCTTAATACTAGTATTTACATCTTGGATACCCTTTACTTTTTTGGTTTCAGAAAAAGAAATATTGCCTACTTTATCCCTTTGTTGCAATCGATAATAAGTATCATCTGTTGTACTATTAGCATCAATGAAAGAATAATTTAGTTGCTGACTTCCGTTGCCGTTTACTGCCTTTGAGGCAACTGAACCAATTGTCTTAAAGGCAATATCGGATGCTATTTTCCTTTGAATTTCAAATAGACCGTTATTTATTTCTTGAACTGTCTGCCAATTGATTAGTACCTGTTCTTTATCTTTTCTAGTAGCATTAAAGGCTAGCAACTTTACCGTTAGTGCAGTAAACGTAGAATCTGGAACACCACTCACAATATTTATTGTACGTGTCATTGTATCGCCTTGTGTGTCAGTAACAGTAAATTTTAATGAACTCAATCCCCCAATTATAGGTGGTGTAAAAGTTACCAAACCAGAAGTATCAATAGTAACATTTCCGTTAACAACATTTGATACCATGAATGATGGCTTTAAATTATACCCTTTTGCCAATGTTTTCAAGTTTATTGCTATAGCTGAATTATCAGGAGAATTATAATGAGGGGTAGCCATCCATTCTAAATAATCATCAAGATTGGTATAGCCATCGCCATCTGGGTCAGCATTGGCATCAGAGAAATTTCCAGCAGGAGAGTTCGGGTTTAATCCTTTCAAGGTCTCCCACCAATCTGGCAAACCATCATGGTCACTGTCCCAATTAGAAGCTCTTGTCAAAGCGGGATAGTTTTCATAACCTCCCGCATCAGCTTGATTATCTGGAAGTCCAGGCAAACCACTAACACTGCCTACTACAGAGTAAGTCCCATTTAATGTTTCGTTTACCATTCTAATGTCATGGTCATCTAAAACTGGCATATTAGCTCCAACATTAGAGAGTACCATCTTATAACCGTTTGTTGCAGTTTGTGTAGTTACATCAGACGGAAAGAAAGGGGCGCTTACAAATGTTTGATAAGAACTTGTATCTCCATTAGAGTACAACGATCTACGACCCGTGTTTTCAGTGGTTTCATTAAAATGTCCTGGCATTACATTGCCAGCAAAGTATGCTCTTTGCATTCCCTTCCCTGTTCCCTCATGGTTCATATTCAATGCATAGAATAATCTGGAAGAGGCACCAGGTTTGTAATAGTTGTTCACAAAATTTACTTCTTTGGCGCCACCATCAGTAGTTCTATTCTCCCAATTGTAAACTACATTATTTACAATATCTAATCTCCCAGCATAATATCCATTTCCATCCAATCCTCCTCCTAAACTCCAATTTCTTCCCTCGCAATGAGCCAGTAGGTTATGGTGAAAGGTGCCAATATCTCCACCAATAGTTGCGGCATAACCATGTGCAGTACCTACAGGATAATTTTGATGACCCGCAACGTTTAATGCCTCGGAAATCAGCGTTCGTTGTAAGGTTATATTCTTGGCTCCTCTCGAACTAAAGGCTTCATCAATCGTCCAACTGATAGAGCAATGGTCCAAAATGCTATAGTTAGCACCCGTCAATCCCATGCCATCATAAGTAGTTCCACCACCCAATCTCACACGCATAAAACGTACAACCACATCATTCCCCAAAGCACCGAAAGGAGCACTACGGATACATATTCCTTTACCCGGTGCCGTTTGACCAGCAACAGTTACATAGTTTGAATTTAATATCAGTCTAGATTTAAGTTGTATTATACCAGAAACATTGAATACGATAGTACGTGGTCCAATATCTTTCGTAACAGCCTCTCGCAAACTACCTGGGCCACTATCGTTTAGGTTAGTAACTTCTACCACCACACCTCCTCGTCCACCACGAGCATATTTACCATGACCTTCGGCATCTGGAAAGGCAAGTTGTGCCCTTCTAAACTTCCAGATATTACCTTTTACCGTTCCATCTGGGGTTACTTCATCTACTCGCCAATAATAAGTTAGCAGACTCTTCAAATTCCTTATCTGGTAGGTGGTATCGGTTAATATTTTGTTTCCTATATAAAAAGAAGAGGTGGTATCAGCATTACTTACGGAGGCAGAATCAGTTCCTAAATACAAATTATGGAAAATGGCATCCCTCCCTTTAGACCAAATCATTTTAATACTACCTGCTGGGGCTTCCACATGCTCATCCCTGTCTAAAGGAAAAATAGTATTTGCCTGTTCTACAACATTGGATGTATTTAATTCAAACCCATTGATAATTACATTCTTCACTTTGTCAGTGCCGGAAGTATCGGCAGCAAACAAGATAACCACATCCGAATCGGCTTGTGCATTCAAAATGAGATACGCTGACCTCGCATCGGATGTTTTCAATACCCTATTGGTTGGTAAAAGGTCTTTTACAGTCAGCACTCCATTTACACTTATGTTAATTGGGCTAAAAGGCCCCACAGTAGGGCTTTGTACCGTATTGTGATAGGTAAGCAAAGTGTGTATCCCCGTTGGCAACCCTTTGATACGCATTTCTATTTGTCCTCCACCATTGCCACTAGTAACGGTAACTCCATCATCTACCAATCGCGCATAGTTGGGTGCTTGTATCCCCGCCTTATACCAATCTGTTTGTAAATGGGTGCCAGAATCCCCCACCTTGGTAAGGATAACCGTAATACTATCTATTTTTAGGGTATCCGCCAATTGTGATTTAACCACCCAAGGTGTGTAACCAGGTTCGTTTACTTCTGCTATTTGTCGGCCGGACTGATTGAAATCTACTTTTACTACTGGATTCTGTCCCTTAGCAACACTGGCCGTTAAAATGCAAGCAAGAATGATTGTACACAAGTACATTTTTTTGATAAGAAGGCGAAGCATAATGTGTGTTTATTATAAATGATTTGTACCTAATTAAAACCAGATTCCTTCTAAGATATTAGTAGCAAAACCCTTTGAAAGGCAGGTCAATAATTAAGCATGTAAAAGTATTTGTAAGTAATATAAACTTGCACTCGAATCTTATCAGTTTATATCATTATTTTACTAATCATCACCTGAAAATTTATACTTTCCTCTCCCTCACTTATAAAAGGTATATTTGAACAAATACAATCATGGGACTAGTGTACGCAGATATTGAACTGATAAACGGAATGGAACTCGAAATGGCCAAACGTGGTTTTATTGATAAGGACGAAGTGAAAAGAATGCACTTGAACTTATTGGTTGATACAGATAGCTACATGCTTGCAATTAATGAAAACATTCAAGAAATAATGCAGTTTCCTGTGGTAGAAAGCAAAAGGGCGCAACTGGCAAACGGAGATGTTATCCTTTGCGAAGTAGTATCGGGCGTAGAATTAAGGTTTAAGAATAGAAGAAGCTATTGCAGTGCCATGGTTTTACCAAGCGATTCAGAGCCTCTGCTTGGAGAAATCCCTTTGGAAGAAATGGATGTATTGATTCATCCATTACGTCAGGAACTGATCGTAAACCCTGAACATCCTGATATGGCTGTTCTCAAAATGAAATAATCCCCGTGGTATAATTTAAGCTGTCTTTTACTGTCATCTTATCAATTATCACATGTCAATTATAAATCCAAATTTCCTATTCCTCCCCTGCCTCTTCTATTTCATGCAAGGCAATGGCTAGGTTATTCTCCTTTACAAAGTTGCACCAATGGCATTCTGGTTTACCGCAGCCTGTGTAAAAGTCCCTCTCCTGAATCTTGTTCCAAACTGTTACTATCTGCTCGGTTACTGTAGAAACATCTTCTGGCGTTATCACCACCTTTGCTTTCTGATAGCCCTTCTTCTTGTCCGGCTCTACAAAATCAAACTCCACTGCTGTCACATTCCAGTCTTTCTGGTCGTAGTTATCTATCAATAATTTATAAAAAACAGCCTGCCTCCAGTAGTCTCCACCATTTGGTTCTTTATCGCTTGGTGGTTTTATCTTAGTCTTTCCTTTTTCATAATCCCCCGACTTATAATCTACCACCAACACTTCCTTACCGCTAAATTCCAGCTTATCCAGTTTACCTTTTAGCGGTATTCCCTTCACCAATACATTGCGTATCATCTTTTCTATGCTTACCGAAGTTGCAAAAGTGTTTATGTAGGTGTCATAATAGTTAGTAAGTACCTCATGCCCATATTCCATACGTCGGTCGTATTGTTCTTTGGTAAAGAACTCCCGATGGCGGTGCATATACCAACCAAAATCTTTAATAAATACATCTTTAGCAGGAAATACCCCGTTGTTATCCTGCATCTTTTTAAACAACTGTTCCAACGCAAAATGTACGGCACTTCCAAACTCGGTTGCCTCGTTTTTAGACGAAGGTATTCTGATTAGATTGGTGTAATAAAATTTCAGCGGACAGTTCAAGTAGTTACTCAATGCCGTTACGTTCATGGCAAACTTATCTAGCAAGCGCGTAACAAAATCCGCTTCAGGCTGCCCAATCTCTGGTGCTAGTATTTTCTCAAAGGCAAGCATCGCAAACTCAAAAGTAGTCGCTTCATTAAGTACCACTGTCTCAGCCGTTAAAGGATGCACTTCCTGTATCTCGGCAATAAACATGGACGGTTCTAGCAGTTTACCATCCATTCTGAACTTACTATATGATATTCTTAAATGAACCTCCGCCCTCGTTAATGCCACATAAAACAAACGCCTCAATTCTTCTTCATCGCTATGCTTTGGTTGGGATGAAAACATCGTATCGGGCAATGTGTAACCTCCACCGGGTTTACGTTTCTTTTCCCAACTGCTGGCATTGCATCCCACTAGGAAAACATATTCAAACTCCAAACCCTTACTTCCGTGTGCCGTAAGTAGGTTAACCCCCTTTTCGTTACCGCTCACTTCCACTACGGGCAGCACAATATTTTCGTTGTTCATCAACTCTATCACCTTTATAAATTCTTTCAGGGTGATAAAAGGATTACGATGTGTTTCGTCCTTTATAAAGTCGAAGAGGGCGTTCAGTATATCCAGCAACCATATCTTTTCCTCGTGCTTCATTATGTAAGGCAATACCCCTGCGTTCTGCACCACTTTCGCCATCAGGTGTTGCAGTGTCATGTTCGGCACATCGCTTATCAGTTGCTCTATAATGTCGCTTGCCGCAATAAGGTTAGGATGTATCGTTCCGCCAAACAAATCTTTCTTGGCTTCATTCTTTTTCTCTATAATAATCTCCCGTAGCGATGTCTTTGTCGCGCCCCAAGCCCTACCGCTCACTTCCACCGTAATCTTTGCTATATCAATAGAAGGGATTTTTAGCCAATCGAAATGCAGTATCTCAAACAGCATTTCATCGCCACCAAACGGTGCATCATGTTCCGCTTCCAGATAACGCAATAACAACAATATCTTCTTGGCAAAAGGAATGGTCAGTAAGTTCTGACTTCTTTTACTATAGAAAGGAATCTTTTTTATTTTAAAGTACTGCGCAAGCTCCTCGCCGTATTTGTTTTCCTTGTAGATAACGCCAATCTTGCCGGGCTGCACCCCTTCCGATAGCAGGTATTCTATGTGCAGCGTCACGTCTATCATTTCCTGCCGCTGCGTTTCATATTCCAACAGAATCGGTTCTACTTTTACGGCATCATATTTCTTATTTGCTGCCAATAAATCCTTACTCAATCCATCAATCTGATTCACCAAACGCTCGGTGTTTCGTCCTATCAGCGTCTTGCTGATGTCCAGTATCGGCTGCGTGCTTCGGTAGTTATTGGTCAGCACAATGGTCTTCAAATCATTAACATATCGCTCGGCAAAGTCGAGCATATTCTCCACGTTCGCCCCCTGAAACCTATAAACGCTTTGGTCATCATCGCCCACTACAAACACATTTGGTTTATCCCAATGCTGCATTAGCAGTTCGACAATCTTATTCTGCGTACCACTCGTATCTTGGTATTCATCCACCAATATATATAGGTATTGCTCCTGATAATGTTGCAACAGGTGCGGCTGTTTCTGAAAGGCGTTTATCACCCAGTTTATCATGTCGTCAAAGTCGTATCGGTTACGCTTCTTCATCATGTTCTGGTATTTCTCAAACTCATCCACGGCAGCTCGCAACTTCGCCATCCGCTCATGTTCCTCATCAATCTTGCTCTGCTTTAGGTCGCCAGCTTTATACTGTTTGTAGGCACGTTTATAAATAAACTCCTCACGCGATTCTATTTCCTCCAAGTATTGGTCTA
>CANCVE010000049.1 GCA_947381435.1 Chitinophagaceae bacterium | reverse complement strand
AAAAGGTACAGAATTGTAAAGGATGAATGCAGGTTAAGAAAAAACAAATATCCGTACAAGATATTTGCCATTTGTGCCGCCTTGCATAACTTTAGGGTGGAAAGAAAGCCGTTTAATTACCCTGTAATTAAACTGACATAAACTCTAATGTATATACACCTAAGTCCCGTTAGGGACGACATATCTTTTACACCTAAATCATGTCTTTAAAAACAAATTTTTCGTCATAATCTACTTCAAACTTTTGTAGAAAAGACAAATATTCTTCCTTGAATGTTACCTTCCTATGATGTTCCTCTTGGTTATTGATATAATTAACCACATCATTTACTTGCGATTTTCCGTACGAAAATGCTCCATAACCTTCTTGCCATTCAAATTTGTTTTTTAAGAATCCTCTTTCATTAATCCACTTCGATGAACAACCTTTTACTTCCTGCATCAAATCTGAAATTGATTGATTAGGATTCATTCCAACAAGAATATGAATGTGGTCAGGCATCCCATTAATAGCAACAAGTTTATGTTTATTATTTTGAATGATGCCTGTTGAGTATTTATACAATTCATCTTTCCAAGATTGTTGAATTGATGAAACCCTAAATTTTACTGCATAAACAAATTGAATGTGAAGTTGGGTATATGTGTTTGCCATAATGTCTATGTTTAATATCATTCTGATTGCTATCAATATGTCGTCCCTAACGGGACTTAGACCTTTTACTTGTCAATATTGCTACCAATATTTTATCCCTAACGGGATTTATAGAAGCGAATGATTAAAGCATCTAAAGTTGGAAAGATACCTTTTAATCAAAGAGTAATTCAACAAACTGACCTAATTGAAAATCTATTTTGATAAAAAGATTGTTTATCCAACTTTTGATCTCACCTTGGATCAAAATACATTAATGGATACTTCATTTGAGCGGTCGGAATTAACAAAAGTTGAATGGCTGACACCGCCAGAATTGGTAAGAAAGCTAGGGTTATTTGATTTAGACCCATGTAGTCCTGTTAATGCACCTTTTCTTCATGCCATAAATAACTACACAATAGAAGACAATGGATTGACAAAAGTTTGGGAAGGCAGAGTTTATTGTAACCCTCCTTATGGGAAAGATATGACACTTTGGCTTTCTAAACTAAGGAAACATGGAAATGGCATTGCTTTGACTTTTGCGAGGACTGAAACCAAATGTTTCTTTGAGAATATATGGGATAGTGCAGATGCACTTTTATTTGTAAAAGGTAGAATTAAGTTTTATCACGTTAGCGGTATTCAAGGCGCAAGTGCTGGCGCACCGAGTGTATTTATAGCTTATGGAAAAATGAATGCAGATGCTTTAAAAAACAGTGGAATTGAGGGTAGATATTTGGATTTGAAATTATAATATCTGATAAGAAATGAATTCTGCCACATTAAATTCAGATTCCCATATCCATGGGTTTTCCTTTAATAAAATTTTTAACGCATCATCTTCATTAATAGCATTATCAACGATACCTATCACTTGCATATTATGAACTTCAACTGCTTCGTTAGGTGCGGTTGTAAAACCTTCGTTTGTTAAGAAGATGTACTTTTTCATTATTTTACTTTTCTGTAATTACCTCTGCCAACAAATTCGATTATTCCTTTATCTCTTAAAATTTGTAATTGTTGCCTAATCTTATCTTTAATAAAGTTATTGTTAGGATATTTATTCTTTAATTTTTCTTCAAACCTGTAAACTTCGTCCAAAGTAAAGTTTTCTTTCTTAATTAAATCTACACAATTCATCAAGTCAAGAATCCATCCTTTAGCTTCACTGCTTTTTTCTCTCAGAAACAATGTCTTTTTAAACGATGTCTCAACTACTTTTCTATCGATTTCTTTCGCATCTTTTACTAAATATACTTTTCCTGCATCTGCAATTTTAGAAATATCAATATTACAACCAATCCATCCCGCTCTTCTTGCAGTATCTTTTAATGGTTTTCTTTTAATGATTATTTCTGGTGTAAAAAACTGCTTTGGTATAATCAAGAAGTCATTCACTGACCAATTCTTATTGTAGGTTAGAAAGAAGAAATTGGGATTCTGATTCGAACTAATTCTTTCAATCATTGTGGAATAAGCCCCATCAGTTATTGTGGTAGATAATTTACCGTTTTTACTTTTCAATTCAAATTCTTCTGAGCATCGGTTACAATAAAAATCTGCAACAGGCCTATTATTTTCAAATTCTTTGAGAGGAATGTCACCACAACAAGGGCAATAGGAATTTTCTTTTACCCAATTCTCAGTTATTACCCTCACAATTTGTGATGCACTACTGTAAGAATCAGCAATTTTGGTGTTGAAGTTTAAATTCATTTTATGCTGCTATTTTACAGGCGTCATAAATCTCATCGAAGAAATTATCGTTTATATCTTTTCCTTTAACGTCCGAATTGCTCAATATCCATTTATGCCCCAACACATTCAGGCTATTGCAAAAGTCTCGTAGTCTTATTTGCTCAGCATCATTAAAATCGTCCTTGGCATACGAGTTAAAACTAGAGGTATTGCTCAAAGGTTTGTAAGGCGGGTCGAGGTAGAATATGGTGTTTGCAGAAGCGTGGTTTAATGTGTTTTCGTAATCACCATGCAACAACTCCACCTTTTGCAAGGCAGCACTTACGGTAAATATGTTTTGCTCATCGCAAATGGTCGGTTTATTATACTTGCCACTTGGTACATTAAACAAATTGTTCCTGTTTACACGATACAACCCATTAAAACAAGTGCGATTGAGAAAGATAAACAAGGCAGCCTGCGTAGAAAGGCTGGTGTTGCGGGTATTGTATAAATCCCTCTTTATATAATAATATTCTTTTTTGGCTTCTTCGTCCTCATTGATAGCGTGGTATTCTAGTTGAAATTCATTCAATATTGCAATCAGTTCATTGGGGTAATTGGCAATCGCCTTGTAGGTATTAATAAGGTCTTCGTTAATATCATTGATAACAGCCTTTTCTAAATTAGAAAACTTGCCCAGCATCCAAAACAAGATAGCACCACTACCTATAAAAGGCTCAATGTAAGTGAACTTCTTTTTTGTAATTTCTTTGGGCAATGCCTTTTCAATTGATTCTATCAATTGTGTTTTACCGCCTGCCCATTTCAAGAAAGGTTTCGCTTGTTTATCTATCATATTATACGGTCTCCTCTGTTTCTTGGTAGTTAACAATCTCAATTAAGTTCTTCTTCGCAAAATTTGTTACGGCTTCTTCAGTTTGAAAGAACATATCTAATATTTCGAAATTTTCAATACTGATTAGTTGGTAAATCTTGAAATCGTCCTTACCATGCGTCCTAATAAAATATTTATTCTTCTTTTCCATAATTAATTGTTGTAAAGATGCGGAAAAGTTAAAAAGATTTGAAATAAAATATTGAATACATAATAATAGGGCAAAATGCAAGAAAGAGTGGTAAAAAAATATGCAAGGTTGCAAGGTCTGCAACCTTTTGTTATTTCTTGACCTTCTCAAAGTTGCCGATACGGGCTTGGGTAAGCTATTTATTGGCTACTAATTAAGTAGTATAAAGTTTAAGTTTGATTAAGTCCGTTTGTCTAGAGAGTTTAAATCGAAAGCAATTAAATTAAACATTTCTCGGAGGCGGCTGCGAACACGATTACCGTAGATTGCCTCAATTTCGCTTGCGGAGAGGTTGGTGGTAAGATGGGTAATGAGCCTGTGTGACACATAGAGGTCGTAACGCGACAGGAGAACCTCTGCCATGGCGTTGCATTCATTGCCATAATATTTGAGGGCGCTTTCAGTACCTAAATCATCAAAGCAAAAAATAGGCTGGGGAATATTTAACCTTGTGTAGCGATGGATTATCTCGAAACCATTTTGGATAAATTCGAAACTTACATCCCGGCAAGGCTTCAGAAGAAACCTTTGTGCGTCATTTTGAAAAAAGTATTTCATCAATTTCATCAAACTTGTTTTGCCACAACCTACGGGCCCGGTTAACAAAATCCCTTTCTGTAACTCGATGCCAAACTGGGCTGCTACATTTTGATCTTGCAAGAAGAAGCAAAGCATCTGGTTGATGGTGGGGCGGTCTTCCTCGTAGAGCTTGAACTTGTGGCCAAGTGTTTCACTGCCTTTTTGTTGGAGCCATTGCCAAGCGAGATTGTAATCGAAAGCACAATTGCCACCCCCGACCCCTGAAGGGGAGTATAGGAAAAAGTTAGAGTGGTTCATTGTAGTTTTTGTTTTTTGAAACATGCAAATGATTGGGTACTTGAAGTGTTTGCTTTTCGTGATTATAACTTTGGACATTGAGAATCCAATTTCTGGAAGCGGCATTCCAGTTTTTCATTTTTGTTTTACCTCCGACAAGCCACCCAGTGCTTTCGTAATAATTGAAAAATTTCTCGCCTTCAATTGCTGCAAATTTTTTCAAAATAAAATATTCTAAAACCTCTTGAAGGGTAGGGATACCCCCAACCCTTGCAGGGGCTTTTACCCCAACCCCTGAAGGGGCTTTTTGGAACTCTTTTTCGGTTTCTTTTTTGGCGCAATTTTTTTCTTTTTTTCACTCGATTCAGGAATATTTTTTTTAGGAATTTCAATTTTCAAAATTTCGTTTTCTATATTATATATATTTTCCTTTATTACGTTTATAGAAGGTACTAGTGCTTGTACAGTACCTATGTCGATTTTAGTCGGGTTCGAACTGTCGCAACCTGTTTGATTTTTGGTGTGGATAACGGGGTTATCCACACTAGTGCTTGTCTGAATTTTGGTCAGGTTATCCTCTTTTTTGTCGTCAAAAACAGGCTCATTTTGAGTGTCAAAAAGCAAAGAATTTTCGAGCAAAATATCCTCTTTTTCTAGGGATATTTCTTCTTCATCCGAACCCAAATTGAAGAGGTTAACTAGGCTTCCTTTGTAGGGGTTGAAAGATGGAAAATACTCGAGATAACCATACTCATTTAGCTCCTTAATGCACTTGTGATAAGTGGCATTTGAACAAATTTTACTTACCCGCATGACTTGATTTCGACAGATGCTAATAGGGTTTTGAAAGTGGTTGATGTTCCAAAACTGAAATATGGCCATGTACATACTGATATGGGTAGGGTTTAGCCTATTATCGGTATCAACCTTTTCAAAGAAGCCGGTGAGTAGTTTAATGTAGTTCACAATTTAGATATGAGTTATGAGATATGAGTTATGAGTTGAAAGTCGAGAGTTGAAAGTCGAAAGGCGGGAGATTTACGTTTCACTTTATTGGGATTTGTTTTTTGCTAGCATGGAATCAATATCATCTTGATTGTAGTAGATGATACTGCCAATTTTTGTAAACGAAAGTGTTCCGTTTATTCTCAGGTTTTGCAAAGTGCCAGGTGAAATCTTTAATATTTTTCTTACTTCACTACTTTTAAGCCATTGCATTTGTTTTGGGGCTTTAATCTGAATGATGCTCCGCAAATCATTCAATAAACTGTGCCTGAATACTTCTAGATCATCTGTTGTAACTACGCTTACTGCCATTTTATTGTATTTTATTTTTCTGTTTAGACTGATACAAATGAAGGCTGTTTGAAACTATAAAAAACACTACTTAGGTAGAGGTTATGGAAAATAAAAGTGGTTTTAGACGTAAAATAGATTAAAATAAATTGAAAGTTACTTTCCACACTTTTGAATAGCTTATCAACTATACTTTTTAGTGTATATGAGGGCTTTTTTACCTCGATTTTTGGGTAATAAAGTTGTACTGGTAAATGATTGACATAAAACCACTACTTAGGTAGAGGTTATGGAAAATAATTACGTTTTAAACGTAAATTTATTTTTAATTATGGTCACTATCCATTCTTTTAAGCAACTTTTCGGCAATGTAATACATGTATTTTGCTGGGCTGGTTCGTAGTTTCATTTCGTGATAGCTGCCACTGAAATGCCCCGGCTTAACATTGAATATTTTACCCATATTTTCCATGAGTTGTGTTATCGTTAAATCACCATTATTTATTGCTTTGTCTTCGTGCAGTGCATACACCAACTCTATGAATGAAATATGTGAACCTGTCCAATTTAATTGGGGGCTTTTGGAAATCTCAATATTATTTGAAGTAGAAGTATTTGTTTGATTTATTAATTTAAGTAAACTCTCATTGATATAACTACTAATCATCTGGTTGGCTAAAATCTTTGACGTGAGATAGCAATGAAAGGTACAAAAACGTTCATCCACTATCAGGTACATACAAGTGATACTGGTTTTAATATCAAACTTGCCACGGTAGAAATAGGTTGTATCGAAACGTGTGCTACCAGAATTATGGTATTTGTAAAAGACTTGATTTTCGACAGAGAATGAATTGATTTCAACTTTTTTGTTTAACAAGTATTCTTTAAGTTCGCTAACACCATGTTTTGGTTTAAAAGCTTCTAAATTGTAGATGCAATTATAAAAAAAGTAGAGTGATAACATTTTTGGTTTTTCGATTTTGAAGAAATTTATTTCCTCTTCTTGTGATGAAAAACCATCAATAAGAATCTTTTCATTTATTAACTCAATATTAGACCTGACTAATAATACTACTTTCTCAGCAAATGCCGCAGGGTCTTTAATTTCAATTTCTAACTGTTCTATTTTTAGAAGTAGTTCTGTTAAGCTAGCCAAATGCTTTGTTCTCATTTTAAATTGGTTTAATTAAAATACTACCATGATTGTTTTTACCATAGCATCACAAAAAAGGTTACAACATATTTGAATGGAGGGAAAACAATTAAAGGATACTGTTTAACTACGCTTTCAAGAATTCGGGGCGAACATAGGGGGATGATAATTGGTATTGTATGACTTTGGTTAGTTTTGGTTTATAGAAGCAAGTAATCAACCTATTTATATTGGTTGATTACCTACTTTATGAATAGTCTTAAATGATTAAAGCGCGATTACTTTTCCTTTTTGCGGTTCACTAATTTGTTTGGTTTTAAGCTTTTCTTTCAAAGCACTCATGTCGGCTCCAACTTTTCTATCAACAATTTTTGCATAGTGCTGAGTGGTCCTTAAATTTTTGTGGCCAAGCATCTTACTAACACTTTCGATGGGTACACCATTGGTAAGTGTTACAGTTGTTGCAAAAGTGTGTCGTGCGATGTGGAAGGTTAGTTCTTTAGTTATACCACATACGTCTGCTATTTCTTTAAGATAGCTATTCATTTTTTGATTACTGAGTATTGGTAATAGCAAATTTTTATTCAAGCATTGAGGATTTTCTTTATATAGTGATAAGATACTTTCTGCAGCTGGAAGTAAGGGAATATTAGAAGGGCTGTCTGTTTTTTGTCTGTGGGTACATATCCATCTTTCTCCATCAATGCCTAAAACGATATTCTTTACAGTCAATTGTTTTACATCAACATAAGCCAAGCCAGTGTAACAACTGAAAAGGAAAATATCGCGCACCAACCCCAACCTGCCAATTTTGAAATCCTTATTGCTTATTGCATCAATTTCAACCTGATCTAAAAATGCTCTTTCTACCTCTTTAACTTTGGGCTTGTAATTGGCGAATGGATTTTGAGTTATCCAACCATTTGCAATACATATTCTAACAATTTTACCAAAGTTCTTTAAATATTTGATGGTTGTATTATTGTTGCATTTGTGAATACTGCGAAGAAAAAAATCAAACTCTGAAATAAAGGCATGGTCTATTTTGCGGATGTCAATATCTGAAACTTTATATTTCCATTGCAAGAATTCTATTGTATGCTTTAATGATGTCTTATATCTAATTAGCGTATTTGCGGAGAACTCGTCACCAAGCAATTCACCCATTTTTCTGTTGTGTTCTTGAAAGATAGCAATTATCATTCTAGCTTCCTCGTCAACTCCAAGAACTTTATTTCTCATGTTTTCGATGTTTACCAATTGACTGTTTTGCATCAGATCCTTTTGATAATCATAAACGCTACCTTTTGTTACATCTAAAAAGCTGTTCAAGCTTCTTGCTTCTTCGGAGTTACCCTTCATTTTACCAGCTTCTGAACTCCACTTTAATGGATCTACATATCTTTTAGTACTTATTTCTAAGCGTTTTCCATCAATAGTGATCCGTAAATAAATAGGTACTAAACCAACAGTAGTGGTTTTGCCTCTTTTGGCATAAAAGAGAATTGACATTTTTGTTTGCATAATGTGGCGACCTTTTAATTGTGTGTAAAAGTATTGTTTAATACACCCTAAAACAAGATGTTCAAATTCTGAACTGCTTGCTAGACAAGTGTTTCAGAGGAATTCGGGTACCCAGAGTTGAAATAAAAATGGATGCCCGAATTTGCCCCCTTAGCCATGCGATTTAATGAATGAATTGATTAGGTCGGAAAACAAAAAAGGCTGTAAATCATACGATTCACAGCCTTTTAGTCTGCTTTAATAAATAATTGGTGGAGCTGAGGGGAGTCGAACCCCTGTCCAAACAAATCCGCCATAAGCCTTCTACATGCTTAGTTTGATATTGATTGTAGGGTGTGGGCAGGAAACAAACAAACCAATCTACACCTTAGCTGGATAATCTTTTGTTGCAGGCACAGCCTACTGCAACAGCAACTTGTATTTAGTTTGAGTCGGCGGGAGAACTTGGTAACAAGCCAACCTGTTCTGCGGCCCTAATGACGGTCTAATCTCTGATTAGGCAGCCATGGCATACTGAGTATTGCCATTTGAGTTTTGAATATTCAGATTTAAGTGCTAATTATCCAACGCACTGCATGCTTATACCTACAAAGAACTTTGCTGTCGAAACCAGTACAGCCCCATTTTCTGCATAAATAAACGGCGGCTTATTTATAGCATTGGGCAAAAGTAAGGAACTAGTAGCGTAACATCCTTTTTAGTTTGTAAACTTAACTTTTAGTCAGTACTGTCGGCGCCATAAAATCTAATTTCCCCCTTGCAAATCCACAATAAAAGTTATGGTTTGCCTTACGGTGTAGGCAACATTTCTACCATTTTGCACAGCAGGCTTCCACGTGGGGCCTTTCTTTATTACCCTTACAGCTTCTTCTGCAGTGCCAAAACCAGGATTGTTCTCTGCCACAATATTGCTCAGGTTGCCATGCTCATCAACTTTAAAAGATACGGCAACAGTATATTTTCCTGCTGGTGCGCCCGCATCGGTAGGTGCTTCTCGGTTTAGGTTTCTTTCCAGAAACCGCATCCACTGTTCTTTTCCTCCAGGAAACTCTGCGGGTATTTGAATAGAATGAAAGCCATCTTCTACATCATCTGCCTTATGTGCTGCTAGTCCTGTACCAGCAATTGTACTAGATTCAACAGGCGGCGTAATTGTTCCATCTGCTTCTTTTCCATGTAAGTTGTCTAACCCAATTTTTACATTATCCAATGTTTCTACTGATGGTGGTGGGTCTATCACTTTATTATCTTCCACAATATTGGGATGAGTAAATATTCTTGTTTCTACTTGCATCTGATGAGGATTAGGTGCAGGAGGTGGGGGTGGTGGCAGTGGTTTTGTTGGTGCATCAATTGTTTTCGACAAATACACATCTGGCCCAACTTCTAAAGTTGCTTGGTGTTTTTTACTAAAATTAACTACTGTACTCAAAAAGAAAAGGAAGCTAAAGGCTGCCGTTCCTAATAACGCAAACTTAATGCGTTCGTCATACGTTTTGCGGAGGTTGTAAGCCCCATAAGCTTTGTTTCTTCCATCGAAGATGATGTCTAAAACATCTGCTGTTAAAATGTTTTCTCTGTTCATGGCAATACTATTTTCTAATTAGATGCAGTCACTTTATTTTTTCCATAAAATGATTGTAATATTTTTTAGAAAAATAGTTTGCCGTGAAATATACTATCAATATCTACTCAATATTCTCCCTGATAAATGATGATTACGTCTGTTTCTAGATTTATTTACCAAATAAATCATCTGCCGAGACCCTTGCGGCACCCCAGTCAAGAGCTGCTGCAACAAGGTTTTTCTATTAGTCAAGTAGTATCTATGATTGATGAACCTATTTTACAATGCCATCTGGAAAGTTCCCTTCTCAGCTACCGAATAGTATGGCTGATGAGCCAGCGTGGCATCTTTTATCCAATTGGTTACTTTATAATTTGCCGACGAAGCATCAAAAACATACAAGTTACAATCAAACGCAGCGTTTATATCTTTGATAGTCACATCTGCATTATTGGTAATGATAATTGCATCAAACTTTAGCTTCTGAAAAGTAGATTTATTTTTTATAAACGATGTATTTATGATAAGTATGATTTTATGGTTTGATTGAATAATATTTTGATTGAATGAAATGCTCGAAAGTGTATCCGCCGCCGTTATCCTATTTAATATACGCGAAGGTTTCAGGTGGAAATTAGTCAAAAAACCTTCTTGTTTCAACACACTATCACCTACAAATAGATATTTATTTCCATCGATTATGTCTATTGCAGAATGCTGAGAAATATTGTAAACAATCATCTTTTGTTGCTTCAATTTAATATAGATATCAATTGTGCCATATCCTAAAAAGAATAAAAAAGAAAGCATTCCAAGTAATGCCCCTTTTTTGTTTTTGTATAACAACCAACTTACAATGCCAATGATGAATCCATAAAGCAGTAGAACTTGTGGCAAATCAACATGGATATCAGACCAAACGGAAAATGGCAGGTTGTTTACATTAATAATATATTCATTCATTAAAGCCAGCATCCACCCCGTGAGTCTTCCAAGCAAGCCTGCCAAAAAGGTGAAAGGAGAAAAAATGACAAGCAAAAGTTCTACATATAAAATGATACACGAAAATGGAACCGCAAGCACATTTGTAAACAGAAATAGGGTTGGTAATTGATGAAAATGAAACAATATGAGGGGTAGCGTAAGAATTTGGGCGGAGAGCGTTACGGCAGATAGGCTCCAAATAAACTCTAGAGATTTATTTTTGAGATATAGCCAACTGTGTATGTGCCTATAAAATAATATGATGCTGAGAACGGCTGCATAACTAAGCTGAAAACCCGCATCCCACAAGCTGAACGGATTTATTAATAGAATGATGAGTGCAGATAAGGCAAGATTATTATAGATATTGGTTTTTCTATTGAGGCTTTCGCCTAAAAGTATAAAGCTAAACATAACAGTGCTTCTAGTGGCGGAAGGTGCTGCACCGGCAATAAGGCAGAAACCCCATAGAACAAGAAAAATGACGATTGGCTTCACCAGCTTTGCCCATTTTTTACTTTTAAATGGGCGAAAAAGAAATATTAGCAACCCATATATCATGCCCATCCGTAAGCCCGATATAATAATTATATGTATAACGCCCGTATTATTATAGGCTTGCACTAGGTCTTTGTCCAAATCATCTCGATAACCTATTAGCAAAGCTTCGGCAACACTCTGCTCAGCAGGATTGTTAATATTATTACGAATGATAGACAATATTGCCGATCGAGTATTAATAATAAGGCTACCCAAAAAGTTGGTGCTAGATGTTAGTAACGTTTTATAGCCACCTTGCTTTAAAAATGTTTGGTAATAAATATGTTGAAACAAGCAATACTCCTTGTAATTGAAACCGCCAGGGTTATTTGCATTTTCTATTTCTACCAAGGGATTTGTAATAATTATTTGTGAGCCATACTTTAATTCTGAGTTTATATTTTCCTTACTAAAGTATAGCAGCACTCCCCCTTTAATGGGTTGCCACTGATTATTAATTAAGATCGCTTCCGCCTTCGCCAATGTTTTAAACGATTTTGCTCTTACTACCAATGGCTCCTGAAGGGTTACCATAACAGGTAATCCTGCTTGGTAATATTTGCCAATCCATTCTTTTTCGTGTGTTTGGTTCTTTTGATAACATAGTAAAGCGCCTAATGAAACGAAGAAAATAATGAGGGAAATTCCTTCTATTGGCTTTAAGGATATTTTCTTTGTGGAAGGAATAAGGCCGAAAATACTAAATACCAATACTGAAATGATTGCTGTTAGTACATAGTACGCATTATGGACATTAAAATAGTACTGAACAACAATACCAACAATTATTGAGAGAAGTAGTCTCAGTAAAGGAACTTTTTGAAGCGTAATTTTCCCATGAATATTGTTCATTATAACTAAATAGGATTAAAACCTACAAAGTAGCGCTAAATAATGAGAGTAAGAGGAAATTAGTAATCACACTTGGCTGCTATTTTTTAAAAGCAGAAGTCTTTTGCTCACTTGCAATGAGTGCGTCTTTAAAAATAGAAGCAATTGGGGCAAGAATGGCAAAAACAAAAAGCCCCTCAGCGTCTTTGAAATGTAAGACAAATGAGGGGTGTAAAGAATCGTTAGAGGAGGAGATTTTAAAAACGGGGGATATGTCTAGACCAAATATCTATTAACTAATTCACATTGTGTAAAAAGTACTCTTTTTTTTACTACGGTATTTTTCTGCGGTTTTGGCGCAACTTTTTCTGCGTCAAAACTGCATAATATATTGCGTCAAAACAATCGATTTTTGTGTTACAGCTACGGTATTTTATACCGTAATTCTTGCAGAAAATATTGATTTTATATAATTTATAAATAAAATAATTACACAATTAATTGATTTCAAATACTAATTGAATAAATAATTGAAAGGAGAGTAAATACATTTACTCTGTCAACAACAATTACAAAAACAATTAAATTTTAAAGTCATGCTTACAATTGAGAAAAAACCCCTAGTAGTCGGAAAGTACGTTTCTACCCAACATGTAGATACAGTAATTAGAAATTACAAACAAGAACGTTGGATTCAAAACAGTGAAAGAATAGGCAAAGAAGATAGCCTTAGTGGATGGTGGAGTATTGAAGAAGTAGAAGAGTTTTTAGAGAAAGCAAAAATGCATGGCGGCGATGGTGTTAAGTTTTATTTCGGTGCTTACAGCAAAGATTTTGCTGAAAAGCCAGAATATGCTGGCAGACAAACATTGGTAATGGTAGCTACTAAACAGAAAGAAGGTGCTGCTGGAACTACAGTGAATAAGGATATTTACATTACTGAGGGCGATAGAACTAACATACTAGCATATAATATGACAAGACTTTGTCCTCCCCATTGTGGAAAATCAACTGGAGAAGATTCTGAATCTCCTGAAATTGGAATTACGATAGTTGATAAAGGCAACGACGGAATAGTGGTAATATAGTTTTTGTTACACAAATAAATAAAACAACAAGAGGCAGTCATATTGACTGCCTCTTGTTGTTTTATTTATTTGTGTAACAATCTAAGTTTTTGTTTAATAGAAATTCATTAACTAAAATGTCGATTAATTTTCGTTTCTTCGACATTGTATGAGTGTTCTGTATTACATGGTTATATTTATTGGCGTTGGGTTGTCTAGCTTTTTGTATCTCAAAAAGGAAAATCCTTTATATCTAAAAACGTTTTCCCCATTTTTAGTTTTTAGTTTAATCATTGAGTATTGTAGTACTTTCCTAGCAAACAAAGGGATTCACACAATCCCCCTTTATAATGTCTCTAGCATTATTGAATTTTGCTTTTACTTATGGGTATTTTACAATATCATAAAGACAAAAGTTTTCAAGAAGATAATTGCCTTTCTTTTTGTGGGATTTCCTTTTATATCTATAATGAATATATTTTTTTTACAAGGAATAGGAAACTTTAATTCAATAACGTATTCATTAGGATGTTTAATGCTTATTTTCTTTAGCATTCTCTACTTTTTTGAATTATTCAATGTTCAATCATCATATAGACTAAGCAATGACCCCGCTTTTTGGATATGTACTGCACTCCTTTTTTTTTATTGCGTGAGTTTTCCAGTGTATGTATCTACTAATTTAATGAAACATTTTTCAAAAAAGTTAGAAGACGTAATATACCCCTTAGTATACATTTTGAATATCATTATGTATTCCCTTTTTTGTGTTGCTTTTGTTTGTCAGATAAAATTGATTAGAAACAAAGAAAATAATGATCTTGTAATCTAGTAAAATTCCCAATTCTAACAATCCCAATTACACATATCGTAATGTTATAACATCCCACAAGGTTACATTTGTCGCTTATTGAAGAACTCTCCCTTACATATCGCATTGGTAGGCAACCCAAATAGTGGCAAAACGTCGCTATTTAATGCGTTGACTGGTCTCAATCAACAAGTGGGGAATTTTCCCGGAGTTACCGTCGATAAGAAAACAGGGTTTATTAACCTTGATGAGCAAAAAAAAGCTGAGTTAATTGATCTTCCGGGCACTTACAGTCTCTATCCACGCCGTGCCGACGAATGGGTAGCCTACAAAGTATTGATGAACGCTGATACAGAAGAAGTAAAACCAGAATTGGTATTGCTAGTTGCCGATGCCAGTAACCTAAAGCGGAACCTTCTCTTTTGTAGTCAGATTCTCGACTTGAAAATCCCTGTTGTATTGGCGTTGACAATGAATGACCTTGCTGAAAAGAAGGGCATTAAGATTGATGTTAATGGATTGGCAACTGACTTGGGGGTTCCTGTGGTATTGGTTAATCCTAGAAAAAACAAAGGTCTAGCAGAACTGAAGAAAGTCTTGGCAAGAGCTGCTATTTCTTCAAAGAAAAAATTTCAGCGTAACTTTATCGATACCGAAAAGTTGGCACCGAAAGCTATCGCTGAAGTACAACAACTTTTCCCTCAATTGAGTGAATATGCCGCTATACACTATCTTATCAATCATGAAAACTTTCCACTTACCGAAGCGCAGCAGGATGCTATAGAACAAATAGAAATAAATAACAATTTTAACCCAACTAAAACTCAGGCCGAGGAGATAATGCAACGCTATCATCGTATTAAAACTACAATGGGGCAAAACGTTATTGAACCCGATCCGTTAGAAAAGAAATTGTTTACTGAAAAGTTGGACAATATATTACTGCATCGCACTTGGGGTTATTTGATACTAACAGCAGTTTTGTTCTTATTGTTCCAAAGTATTTTTTGGTTAGCACAATTCCCCATGGACGGTATAGAATGGGTGTTTCAGCAAATTGCAACCTACTTAAACAGTCAGTTACCAACAGCTTGGTGGAGCGACTTATTGGTAAATGGATTGGTAGCGGGACTGAGTGGTATCATGGTTTTCATTCCTCAAATAATGATTCTTTTTGGATTGATAACCCTCTTGGAAGATACTGGCTACATGGCACGGATTAGTTTTTTAACAGATAAACTCATGCGCAAAGTAGGCCTGAATGGTAAAAGTGTAATGCCAATGATTAGTGGTTTTGCCTGTGCTGTTCCTGCAATAATGAGTACAAGGAATATAGAAAACAAAAAGGAACGGCTACTTACCATACTTATCACTCCACTGATGAGTTGCAGTGCTAGGCTACCTGTTTACACAATTCTCATATCTCTCGTCATCGACAATAAGTATTATTTCGGGTTCCTCAGCTTACAAGGATTGGTAATGATGGCGCTTTATCTATTGGGCACGGTGATGGCGCTTGTAGTAAGTTTTGTGGCTAAATGGTTTATCCACATCAAAGAAAAAAGTTTTTTTATACTCGAACTACCCGTTTATCGTAGTCCTCGTTGGAAGAATGCTGGTATTACGATGGTAGAGAAAGCCAAGATTTTTGTACGGGATGCCGGCAGGGTAATTATTACCATTAGCCTTTTGTTGTGGTTTCTTAGCTCTTTCGGACCGGGCGATAGAATTAGCCATTTAAAAGAACAATATGCTATCGAAGTGCAAAAGTATCCTGAACAAAAAGCAATATTGTATAAACAGTTATCATCAGAAAAGTTACAAAACTCCTATGCGGGAATTTTAGGAAAAGCAATCGAACCAGCCATTAAACCCTTAGGATATGATTGGAAAATAGGCATTGCCCTTATCACCTCTTTTGCAGCAAGAGAAGTGTTTGTGGGCACTATGGCAACGCTTTATAGTGTAGAAGAAGAAAATAATTCATCCCTACGCGAAAAGCTACAAGCCGCTCGTCACTCAGATGGCACTAAGGTTTATACACTTCCCGCAGCACTTTCTCTGATGGTATTTTATGTGCTTGCAATGCAATGTATGAGTACACTAGCCGTTGTAAAACGAGAAACAAAAAGCTGGAAATGGCCTGCTATACAATTTGTTTACATGACTTTATTAGCTTATTCAATGAGCTGGTTAGTGTATCAATTATTTTCCTAAACTTTAATTTCGGGACTTTCTTTTCTTAATAAATAGAATCAATATCTATTCAAATAACCATTTGCGTTCCTTTAAGCTCAAAGAGAAACATTAGTCTATAATTTAAAAGCAAAGATTTAGTGCCAAAATACCTTAGCCCTTGATTGCATTATTCTATGCAACATTTCTTGTATTTCTTACCACTTCCACATGGACATGGGTCATTTCTGCCAACTTTATTTGAAATAATTGGTGTAACCTTTTCTTCTTGTTGTTTTTGGGGGTGGGTTTCTAATGTAGGTGCTTCTGTATTATACTTACGTCTTAGTATTTCAGTACGTTCGTATTCCTTTACCCAAGCTGCTATTACATCATCATAATATTGGAAGACGGTAAATACTTCTTTCTTAAATTCAGGTTTGTAAACTGATGCTACTTCATCTAAAATATCTTGATAGCTACCGCAAATACCCTCGTTCACATATCCTTTCTTAAAAAGAACTTTCATAGTGGGCAACAATTCCACCAAGCCTGTCTCAATAATGTCCGTAATAATGAACCCCAATAAGTCGCTGTCTATTAGATTGTCATTTTTGCTAGCCTTTGTAAAACCCTCTAGTACTTCTCGATAAAAGTGCACCAATTGTTCCTTTGTTACCTGTTTATGAAATAATAGCTGTGCTATGGCTGTAGAAAGAGCTGCCTTTACATAAGTATCAACGGCTGGTTTAAGTAAAAATCTTTTTAGCGTATCCAAATTATTGGGGGCTAATTTAAAGAAAACAAGCCAAAGGTCTTCAGTTGTAAAACCATCAAACCAAAACTCAATCAAATCAGTTTCGTACGATAGGGTATCAAGAATTAATGGAAGGCTACTATCCGATTTTAGCTCTGCCAATAGCAAAAGCGCATGAATTGGAAAATAGAAGAAGGTGTCTTCAGGCGATTTATCATAAAAATAGTCGTACCTATTTACTGCATCATTTAGCACAGCTTCCAGATCGGCTACCAGCGTTTCTCGTGGCAATGCCAATATTTCTTTTATAATAGATTGATTGATTTCGTGGGCGTCTTTGTATAACTCATTGATGACGGGATGGTTAAAAACGGGTGGTATCTTCACATCATTTTCAGGGATAAGCTTGTTGGTATCAACTATAATCTTTAGTTTTTGTTCTTCATCCAGTCTTCTCGCGCCTTTTTCAAGTAAGTACCCCATCATTCTGGCAATTGCGGCTGTTGTATCGGGATGATTGGGTGCTAACTGTTCCAGTATTTGTAAGCGTATGGCAGCGGCTTCCATGTCTTTTATCTTGATAAAATAGTTTATGGCAAAACTTAAAAAACTAGTCACTTCACCTACATGAAATAAGTTTCGCTCAGGAAACAAGGCTTTTATATCCATTTCCTTACCCATTATCTCCTCCACCTTTTTAAAGTCACTTTTATCAAGATAATGATGGGCGAGATTAATTTTTCCAAACAAATAGTCGGGATGTTCTGCCAATATCCAATTGTTTATTTCAATAGATTTGGATAGGATACCCTTTGCATTATAAGCTATTGAAAGGTAATTTTTCAGAATAGGAGCCTTAGGATATTCTATGATTAGTTCAGTGAGTTTTGCGATGATTTTATTATTTTTTCCATCTTGTGCCTGATAATACAAATCTGCCATCTGAATGCTTAGAGCTTTATCAATCCCATATTTTTCGTCCTGAAAGCTTGAGTCGGATGTTATTTCGTACGTTATTTCTATTTGTTCACTTTTCAATTTCATCGTAATATTCTATTATTTCAAGTGCGAAGTAACCTGATAATTTTATTGATTGATAGGCATAGTTTTCAACAGTAGGCTAATAAAGTGCTATGGTGCAGACAGATTATTGTTCTTGCAAAACAAGTTAAAATCATTATTGAGTAACTCAAACGTACCTATTGACTCACTTAATTGCATAACCCGACTGACTATAGGTTTGACTTGATCGACTCATACGCACTACTTGATTGATTCTAACGTACTACTTGATCAACTCAATTGCATAACCCGATTGACTATTATGTATTACTGAACTGACTATTGGTTTGACTTGATCAACTCAAACGCAGTACTTGATCAACTCAAACGCACTACTTGAATGACTCAATTGCATAACTCAATTGACTATTAAGTATTACTGAACTGACTATAGGTTTGACTTGATTGACTCAAACGCACTACTTGATCAACTCAAACGCAGTACTTGATCAACTCAAACGCACTACTTGAATGAGTCAATTGCATAACCTAACTTACTATTACGTATTACTGAACTGACTATTGGATTTACCTGAAAAACTAATGCTCACTACTTTCCATGCGCATGAAGTACGTGCTAAAAATCATGGGTGGCATGTTTTATTTTACATCTTCAATAACGGAAATATAGAAGCAGCACACTTATCGAGTTATAATTGGCTAGAAAGCACATCGTTAAACAGAAATTAAGGAATTAAGGTGTTGCTTTTCCTATGTTTCCTATCTCCCTATGTAACTACTATATAACTTTTTCCAAAACGTTGGTCAATGCTACGAAGTAGCATTCTCTATGTGACCTTTTTCTTAAACCATTTACAAATAAAACCTATGTGATCTATGTCCCTATGAACCCTATGTGTTGAAGCCTTTACTTCTCCATAAGTTATATAACTTGGAAACATTAGACCCCTAATTTTTAACTATATGTTGAAAAATATTCTACTCAGTACCGTAAGATGAAATAGGGGCTCGATGAATATTGAATTGTAAATAGATTCTCCCTTAGATTCTCTACAAATTATCTTTTACAAAAGCTTCGCAATAATCTTTAATTAATTGTCTTACTGAACGGAATTGTGCCAATATTTCCTCTTCTGGACCTGTTGCCTTGGCTGGATCTGGGAAATTGTAATGAAACTTTTGGGCATTGGACGGAAAGAAAGGGCAACGTTCGCGGGCATTATCACATACAGTTATTACATAGTCGAAATCTATTCCTGCATACTCATTTATGTTATTAGAAGTATGAGCAGATATGTCGATACCATCTTCTTTCATGGTGGCAATGGCACGCGGGTTTACGCCGTGTGTTTCTACGCCGGCACTAAATATCTCGGCCTTATTGCCTGCAAAATAACGTAGATAACCTTCGGCAAGCTGACTTCTACAGCTATTGCCTGTACATAGAACCAATACTTTTTTCATGCTATTTAATTTGTGTTTTATTTATGTTAGTCAAGAGTTGAGAGTAGTAAGTCAAGAGTTTATTGTTGAAACTATTCTTATTGTTATGAATAATTTTCCTTTTGTGTGATGAATGAAATTTTATGCTGTGTAGTATTTTTTTCTGAACCAGAAAGCAAGATTTACTAAAGCTATCAAGGCAGGAACTTCTACCAATGGACCAATAACGCCTGTGAATGCCTCGCCACTATTAATGCCAAACACACCAATGGCAACTGCAATGGCAAGTTCGAAATTGTTGCCCGTAGCCGTAAAAGCAATGGCAGTATTGCCTGCGTAGTCTGCACCAAGTGCTTTGCCAATGAAAAAACTTGCTACAAACATGATGGCGAAATAGATAACCAATGGAATGGCAATGCGCACCACATCGAGTGGTATTTGTACTATTAATTGTCCTTTTAGGCTAAACATAACCACAATGGTAAAGAGCAATGCAATGAGCGTGAGGGGCGAAATGGTAGGTGCATACTTTGTTTGAAACCATTCAAGTCCTTTTAGTTTTATTAAAGAATATCTACTAATAATGCCCGCCGCAAACGGAATACCTAAATAGATGCCCACACTCTTTGCAATCTCGGCGATGGTAATGTTTACCACCAATCCTTTAAAGCCAAAGAAGGGAGGTAACACCGTAACGAATAAATAGGCATAAACACTATAAAATAGCACTTGAAAAATACTGTTGAGGGCTATTAATCCTGCAGCGTATTCCCTGTTTCCTTCTGCAAGGTCATTCCAAACCACCACCATGGCAATGCAGCGTGCCAAACCTATTAGTATCAGTCCGACCATATAAGCTGGATAATCCTTTAGGAAAGTGATTGCCAAAAAGAACATCAATATGGGGCCAACAATCCAATTTAAAAACAAGGATGCACCGAGTATCTTGGTATTTTTAAATACTTCGCCCATGTTTTCGTATCGCACTTTGGCAAGTGGAGGATACATCATTACAATCAATCCAATTGCTAGGGGTATATTAGTAGTGCCACTAGAAAAGGAATTGATAAACGTGGATGAACCTGGGAAGAAATAGCCAATGGCTACCCCAATTGCCATAGCAAGGAATATCCATAGGGTAAGATTCCTGTCTAAAAAGCTTAATTTCTTTCGTTCGTTTGCGGGTGCGCAGTTATTTGCTGACATATTATTTTACTGTTTTAAAGCGGAGGATGCATTAGGGTCTCGATTGTTTTATACTTAAAAAGCCTCCCTAAGCATTTGGGCAAATTCATTTGGTAATGGGCTATCTTCAATTGCTTTGGCAGCCTTTTCTACATCGTAATCAACACGTATGTGTTCTACTTTAATAGAGTCAGGATTGGATAAACTACTAAAGGTATTTAAGTGCAATAAAACATAGCAACCCCGTTTATCACCATCCTTTGGTTTACCTACAGAACCTATGTTGATGGCGTGTTTATAGCTAGTTTTTCCATCATTTGAAACAATAGGGACTATTCTGTGATATGGTTTGTGCGAATGACCAAAGCAAAGGATATCTGCATTGGCTTCGGTCATTATTTCTATTAATAACGCTTCATCCATATCGGCTAAAATGTATTCATTTACACTTCTTGGGCTGCCATGCACCATTAAAACATTTATTGGAGTATGGTTTAACACAAACGATAAACGAATATGGGCAGGAAGGGTTAGTAGATACCCTTTTTCGTTTTCGCCGATGATATTATAAGCATAATTCTTTCCCTCAGTAGGTTGATTGTTAGAAGAATCATCACCTAACTTTACCTTCAAATCATGGTTGCCTGCCAATGTAGCAATCCCTTTTTCTCGGATGGCATTCACCACTTCATTGCCCCATACATTGTACCCCACCAAGTCTCCTAAACAGTAAATTGCATCAGGCTTTCTTGTTTCTAAATCAGCAAAAAGGGCTTCAAGAGCAGGTAAATTGGCATGAACATCCGAAAAAAGAGCAATAGTCATTTTATCTATTTGTGTAAATAATGATTAATGGAATAAATATGCTTAGCAACAGCCACTACCCGGTGCGCAACATTTTGTTTCGGAAGGCTTTTCTGCATAAACCGTAATGCTGAATATGCCCGTAGTGCCATTCTTAAAAGCAGCAAGCGCAGTATCGTCTAGATAATTGGTTAAAATATCATCGGGTATCACAATGGCTTTTTCTTTTTGCAGGGTGATGTTGGTAAAGCCATTTAGCTTAATCAATTCCAAATAAACCTCTTTTTGTATTGCTCCTGCCACACAACCTGCATACATTTCGGCATCCTTCTGTAATGCTTCGGGCAGGTTACCAACCAATACTATGTCCGAAATACTAAAGTGTCCGCCTGGTTTTAGTACCCTATATATTTCTTTAAATACGCCATCCTTATTTGGAACAAGGTTTAGCACACAGTTACTAATAACTACATCAGCAATGTTTCCACCAACAGGCATATCTTCAATATCTCCCTGCCTAAACTCTACATTGTTCGCACTTCTTGCATCGGCGTTAGCACGTGCTTTTGCTATCATGGCAGGAGTAAAGTCTATGCCAATTACTTTTCCTGTTTCGCCCGTTTCTGCAAGCGCAATAAAGCAATCATTACCAGCACCGCTACCCAAATCTATTACGGTATCACCCTTTTTAATGAGGGCAAACTTAGTAGGCAAGCCACAACCAAGGCCAAGATCTGCTTCGGTGTTGTAACCTTCCATTCCTGTGTAGTCGTCAGTCATAATGTTATACACTTCAGTACTACAACCACCTGCACCACAACAGCTTGATTCGTTTACGCCTTTATCTTGGAGTGCAATTTCTCCATACTTCAGTTTTACTATTTCTTTTAATTCTAATTCTGTTTTCATTGTTCTATATTTTATTTTTAATCTAAATATTACGATAATATAACCCAAAAAAAACTAACAACAGCTATTTGCTATTGGTTTGTATGCGTCGAATAATTCGTTTAAATAAGACTGGGCTGCTTTCCATTCATCCTCATTAATACAATAACAAACCTTAGTTCCTTCTATATCTCCTTTTATGAGTCCTGCTTCCTTTAATTCCTTTAAATGTTGCGATACAGTGCTTTGAGATAGTGGTAATTCGTCTACTATGTCACCACAAATGCAAGCTTGTTTTTTAATAAGAAGCTTTAATATTGCTACACGTGCAGGATGCGATAATGCCTTGGCATATTTGGATACCCGATTATCTTTAACTGAAAACTCTTCCGCTTTAGTAGCCCCCATATATCTCTATTTATCGCAAAAGTACGATAATTAATTACATGGAGAAAGATAAATCTATTAAATAGAAATAGAGTTTGCCAAATAAAAGCATAAGAGAAAGAAAACATCTATCAGCAAACAGATGGTAAGAGGTAGATTTAGACTACTAATTATGCACCAATAGGAATACTCCGAATAGCGTCAGTCATTTCTTTAATTAAACTAAGGTCTTTTTCAATAGCATTGCCCACTACTATTACGTCGGCACCGGCTTTACAATTTAGATAGGCTTTTTCTGGAGTAGTAATACCACCACCAACAATTAATGGACTTTCTATATGGCTAGCTACAGTTTGAATCATGGCTTCGGTGATTGGTTTCTTTGCACCACTGCCAGCATCCATATATATTAATTTCATTCCTAGCATTTCGCCAGCCATAGCCGTACACATGGCTATCTCATTCTTATCTGCAGGAATTGGGCTAGCATTAGATATATAAGAAACAGTAGTAGGGGCACCACCATCAATTACCATATACCCTGTAGGCATTATTTCTAGACCACTTTTCTTTACATACGGAGCAGAAATAACATGTTGACCAATTAATAATTCAGGATTTCTACCCGATATAAGGGATAAATAAAGTAATGCATCTGCGTAACGGCTGACCTGAGAAGGTGAACCAGGAAAAAGAACTACAGGGATATCACAATTGGCTTTTATTTGTTGAATACACTCATCAAGGTGATTAGAGATAACTAAACTTCCACCAACAAAAAAATAATCTATTGAAGCTTCAATACCAAGAGAGATTAGTTGATCAATTGTTTGGGGCGTAACCTTATCAGGGTCAATTAAGACCGAAAAAGATTTTTTTCCCAGTTTTTTGTTATCTACAAAAGTGTTGTACAATGCTTGCTTCATGCAATGTTTTGTAAGTGATTATTAGCAAAAATGCAAAAAAGTTTGTTCATATTCATCTTTATTTTAAAAGTACCCTCTAAATAGATAAAGTAAACAACGCTATTGCTGCACCCGTGCAATATAAAAAAGCTTTTTCATCTAGACACATTTAGTTTTTAATACTGAATGATCTGATGCTTAATGTACTAAAAAAATAGGCTACCAACATTGGCAGCCTATCTTAAATATGCTAGTAGAATAATTATTATAAGTCTGTAATAGGCGTATGCTTTGGAACTAATATTTTCATCATAATCCATGCCGTCAAATAGGCTAAAGCGCATACAGTAAACATCATACCATAAGCAACGGAAATATTTGAAGAAATAAAATGTCTAGCATCCGTAAGCATATTACTATCTATCAATACACTTTTCAGGTTATCCATTTTTACTTTATCCAAAGGAATCGCGTCAGTGGCTTTAATAAGACCAGCTTTTGAAGCCTCCATCACGCCTTTAATGCGGTATTTATCTTCAAGACCACCAGCAAGTAATTGTACCAAAACGCCACCTAAACCACCAGCAGCTGCACCAATACCAGTAACAGAGCCTACTGCCTTTTTAGGAAACATATCCGAAACAGTTGTAAAAAGGTTAGCACTCCAAGCTTGGTGAGCAGCACCACCAATACTGATTATAGCGATTGCTGCAACTATACCCATACTTGCAGCATACTGAGTACCTAATAAGAATAATGGGGCAAATGCAATTATTAATAACGCAGTCATACGAGCCTTATAAGTTTGCCAACCCTTATTCATAAATATCATTGGTATAGAACCGCCGAAGATTGAACCAACAATTGCCACCCCGTAAACGATAAATGTAGAAATCATTACCGTATGCTTTGTAGTAACAGGATCCATTCCTACACAAAATTGTTGTTTTATATAAGTAGGAAGCCAGAATAGTAAAAACCACCAAATACCATCGGTCATGAATTTACCAACTACAAATGCCCATGTTTGTTTGTAAGTAAGCATTTTGTACCAAGGCACTTTTTCTTTAACTACTTCGGTTACTACTTCTACTTCATCCCCACTATGAATATAGTCATACTCTTCTTGCTTAATCGTTCCTTTTGCAAGTAATTCCTTTGGAGTACCATATAATTTGCTCCAAAATAATAACCATACAAAGCCAATTAAACCTGTAATGATAAAAGCCATCTGCCAACCATGAAATATACCCAAGAAAAGGGTATGACCTTCTTCAGAAGGATTCCAAGTAGATAGAATTACAGGTATAATTAGGGCGCAAATCATTGCACCAAGATTAGAACCAGAATTGAATATACCTGTTGCTAAAGCACGCTCTTTTTTAGGAAACCATTCTGCTACTGTTTTAATAGAAGCAGGAAAGTTTCCCGCTTCACCAGCACCGAAAATAGCTCTTGCTACATTGTGGGCCCATAAACCTATTCCCATAAAAGCACTAGCTATTCCAGCCAGAGACCATACAATTAGCGAAGCTGCTAATCCTTTTTTTGTGCCTACTTTATCAATGATAAAACCAGCAAACAATGTAAAACCAGCATAAAAGCCAGTGAAAATAGCAGTCAGGTAAGAAAAGTCTGTAGAAGACCATCCAAATCCATTTGGTTGTGCTGTACAGAAGTAATCTTTTAAGTAACCAATTACATTTCTATCCATGTAATTGATGGTAGTAGAAAATAATAAGAGTGCAACAATCGTCCACCTATACTTTCCAATTTTTTCGTTTGTCATAACTTAATATAATTGATAATTTTTAATTGATAATTGATAACGGAAAGAGGCATAAACAAAGATAGTTGTACCATTGAGAAAATTTTATCTGCGGTACAACTATCAATTATCCATTTTTCAATTATCAATTAAGGTTTACCCTTTTACTGTTTTAATGATAGCCAAAGTTTCAACTGTCAACTTTTCAATTGCAGCATAATCTTTTTGCTCCATTAGTTTTTTGCTAATTAGTTTGCTACCCATTCCTACCGCACAAACACCTGCTTTGTACCAAGCAGAAATGTTTTCGTGAGTTGTATCAACACCACCTGTAGGCATAAATAATAAATTAGGGAAGATATCTTTGATACCACTCAAGAATTCTGGGCCTAACATATTGCCAGGGAATAACTTAATAAAAGTAACACCAGTATTTTCTGCTTCAATAATTTCTGTAGGAGTCATACAACCTGGAGCGTATAACATGCCAATAGTATTACAAAATTCAGCTACTTCTTTTACAAAGCCTGGACTAATCATAAAGTCAGCACCAGCTTCTACATAGATTTCAGCAGTTGCTAAATTCTTGATAGTTCCAATACCTAATTTTAAGCCTGGCATTTCTGCATCTCTAAGAGCTACCATTGCCTTAAAATTTTTTAGGGCAGCCTCACCACGATTGGTATATTCAACAGCTTTAATGCCTGCATTGTAAATAGTCTTTAAAATTTCAATGCTAACTGTTTCATCAGCATTAAAATAAAGTGGCAACATACCTTGTGCTACTATTACATCTATTATTTCTTGTTTCTTGCTCATTTTATTTATTGATTTAATTGAATTAGTATTCACTAAAAACAAAGTCCATTCCTTTTAAAAGAATGGACTTTGATAGACTTATATTTTTACTTTAATGACCAACTTCTTTATTTCAGCATCACCGCCAATCATTGGCGCATGAACATCTTCTGGAAAGAATATGGCAAATTGTCCATCAGTCAACTGAAAATACATATCGGGTGCATCATCATAAAAAAGTACATCTTTTTCAGTATTGTATTCTCCTTTTTGAGACACACATTTTTCGCGAGGCTTCCATGCTATTGTTTCTTCTCCTTTTACACAAAGTTGAATATCAATGTTGTTATTATGACATTCGAATTTGGCGATAGATTCAGCAGCTGTCATTCCTTTTTTGTTAGAAATGATTGCTTTTAAACCTTCGGCTATATCAGATTTACCTACTTCAGCATTAGCTAAATCAGTACCCTTTATGTATTCGAACGCTTTAGCAAACAAAGGATGCACGCTAGTATACTTATGTGCATTTTGTATAGTATCTATTATCATGTTTTAAATTTTGAATTGTACGTTGTAAGTATTACGTTTTACGTTATCCATAAATTACGTATTACTTACAACGTAAAACATATAATTCAATTAGCGCTGAACACGTCCGCTACCATCACCTTTTACAATACCCATTACTTCTTCTACAGTAACTTGGTTAAGGTCACCATGAATAGTATGTTTTAATGCAGAAGCAGCTACACCAAATTCAGCAGCATCACCCATAGATTTACCACTTACTAAACCATAAATAAAACCAGAAGCAAAGCTATCTCCACTACCTACTCTATCTACAATACGTACTTCATATTCTTTGGTATGATAAAATTCTGTTCCATCATAAACCAATGCACTCCAACCATTATCAGAAGCACTATGGCTTTCACGTAATGTAGAAGCGATGTATTTGAAACCAAATTTAGCTTTCATTTGTTGGAATACACTCTTGTATCCATCCAAATTCAATTCTCCTTTAGTTACGTCAGTACCTTCAGATTTGAAACCTAATGAAGTATCAGCATCTTCTTCATTACCTATACAAACATCAACGTATTGGCATAGCTCAGTCATTACTTGTCTAGCTTTTTCTTTACTCCATAATTTCTTACGGTAGTTTAAGTCAATACTAGTAGTGATACCTTTTGCTTTAGCAGCTTTTAAAGCAGCCAAAGTAAGTGCAGCAGCTTTATCACTCAAAGCAGGCGTAATACCTGTAGTGTGGAACCATGAAGCACCTTCGAAAATTGCATCCCAATCAAATTCAGAAGCATCAACATCTGCAATAGCAGCTCCAGCACGATCGTAAATTACTTTACTAGCACGCATAGAAGCACCGGTTTCTAAGAAATAGATACCAATACGGTCACCACCTCTTGCCATAAATTGTGTATCAACACCATATCTACGCAAATGATTAATTGCAGCTTGTCCCAAAGCATCTTTAGGAACTTTACTTACAAATCTTCCTTGCAAGCCATAATTACAAATAGCAGCTGCTACGTTAGCTTCACCACCACCATAAGTTACATCAAAATTGTTCGCTTGTTCAAAGCGTTGGAAACCAGGGGTTGATAACCTCATCATGATTTCACCCAATGTTACTACTGTCTTACTCATTGTTTTTTTGTTATTGATAAGTGTATAAAAAAAGTTATGAGTTATAAGTTATGAATTATGAGTTATAAGTAGATTGTTTCACTCATAACTCATAATTCATAACTCATAACTATTTAAGTGTTGCTATCGGAGCAGGATCCATGTCTGTAAACTCTTTGTTTTCGCCGGCCATTGCCCAGATAAAACCGTAGTTAGACGTTCCTGTACCAAAGTGCATAGACCAAGGTGCAGAAATTACTGCTTCTTGGTTAGCCATTATTAAATGCCTTGTTTCTTGTGGTTCGCCCATTATGTGGAATACACGGTGTGCTTCTGCAACATCAAAATAGAAGTAAACTTCCATTCTGCGTGTATGCGTATGTGGAGGAACTGAGTTCCAAACACTTCCTGGTTCCAACATGGTTAAACCCATTACCAACTGACAGCTTTGTAAACCATCATTGTGAATGTATTTGTAGATAGTTCTTTTGTTTGACGTAGAGATGTCTCCCAAATTTACCGGAGCAGCTTGTGATTTAGAGCAACTAGCATTTGGATAAGTGTGGTGAGCAGGTGTAGATATTAAGAAGAAACTAGCAGGATCATTTGCATCAGCCGAAGTAAAACTCACCTCTTTAGTGCCTTTACCCAAATAAACAGCTTCTAGCTTTTCTATTTCATATTTTGAACCATCAGCTTCTACCGTACCTTTTCCACCAACATTGATGATACCAATTTCTCTTCTTTCCAAAAAGAAATTAGCTTTCAATTCTGGTTCATTTGGCAACTCAAGCTTTTTGCTTACAGGCTTTACTCCACCTATAATTACACGGTCGTAATGAGAGTAAACCAATTTAATTACATCGGCTTGCATTAGTTCTTGCACTAAAAAGTTCTCGCGCAATTCTTTTGTCGACATTTTAGCCGTCTCTTTCGGACTATTCTGAAATCTTATTTCCACGTTAATTAATTATAAATTATGAATTATAAATTCTGAATTATCTTGCCATCCAGCCGCCATCAACTACTAAAATGTGACCATTTACGTAAGCTGCTGCTTGAGAACATAAGAATACTACAGGCCCTTGAAAATCTTCTGGTTGACCCCAACGTCCTGCAGGAATTCTACCCAATATTGCAGCACTTCTATCAGCATCTTCTCTCAAAGCAGTAGTGTTTGCAGTAGCAATATAGCCCGGAGCAATACCATTTACGTTTACACCGCTGCTAGCCCATTCGTTAGCAAAAGCTTTTACCAAACCTGCAACTGCAGCTTTACTAGCCGTATAGCCAGGAACATTGATGCCACCTTGGAAAGAAAGCAAAGAACAAGTAAATACAATTTTACCATCCTTACGAGCAATCATGTCTTTACCAAACTCACGAGCCAAAATAAATTGAGCATCAAGGTTTAGAGAAAGTAATTTATCCCAATATTCATCTGGATGTTCTGCCGCTGGTTTTCTTAAAATCATTCCTGCGTTATTAATCAAAATATCAACTGGAGGATTTTCTGTTTTTACTTTATTAATAAAGGCATACAAATCAGTTCTGTCGGTCATGTCGCATACATAAGGCTTGTATGTACGGCCCAAAGCTTCTACTTGTTTACCAACTTCACTACCTTCTAGTAGCATATCAACGGCAACGCCAATAATGTTAGCACCAGCTTCTGCCAATGCAACTGCCATTGCCAAGCCAATACCACTGCTACAGCCCGTAACTAATGCGGTTTTTCCTTTTAATTCAAATGTTGATAGTACGCTCATAATTTGTTTTATTGTTGTTGTGAAATTAAAACTAACTTTTTTTAAATCTATCTATCAGCTTTTTGCTTAAATATTAAACTTGTTTATTGGAATAAACATGATGCTACCTACATTGTAGACAAATTGCCTACAGTGAATTTAAAAATATTTTGTTTGTGATAGCAGCAATCGTAACGTAGTCGCAATATGGGACTCATAGCACAGTATTTAATCCAACTCGGCAAACATATTAAGAAATGAGAACTTTATTGTTTATTATTATTATTATTTTGACCAAAAAAGTTAAAAAAAGGGGTTATTTTACACTATAAATCTGCGCAAACGTTATCGACTAAGGCTTATTTTTCTTTAAAAGAATGGTAATTGGTCAATACTTCATTTTCTAAACTTTTTCGCATTATCTGCCTTGACGGTATTTTTCAACAAATAACTGTTATGCGCTGTACTACATTTTAGCAGAAAGTCGTAAGTCGTAAGTTGAAAGCCTGTAGTTTAATTAAAGAAAAAGAGGCAGTAGGAAGTTTTACCTCTCCACTGCCTCTTTCTAATATATATCCAAACTATCTACTTTCCATTAACCACTATTCACTAACTACTAATAAATATCCACTAACCACTGGCTTTTGCTGCTTTTGCCTCTCTTGCCGCTTTTGCCTTTGCCGCTTTCTTTGCCTTTTTGGCTTCCTCGGCTACTATAAACGCATTTACTTTTGTTGATATGGCAGCTTCCATTTCGGAAGTCATCACTCCTGCCATCAATGCAAAGGC
>CANCVE010000048.1 GCA_947381435.1 Chitinophagaceae bacterium | reverse complement strand
TTTTCGTGAATAAAATAGAATAAATATTTCTTTTCTCTGTTCTTTCTGTGTCATCTGTGGCAAATGGAATACCCATAAATCAAATAAAAAATGCCACAGAGGCACTGAGAAACCAGAAAAGAGAATATGAAATGAATTGTCGAAGAGGTTTATTGAAAAAAATTACCGCAGAGATTGCAAAGTTATTTTCACAGAGTACCGTAGCCCGAATTTTGAATATTAAATGAAGGGTTTAATTTATAGGGCAGAGTAGGAGAGTTACCCTTACATGCAGGTTTATAATTTATATTTATTAATTTAATCTTTCTAAGCGATTTAAAATTTAGTTGTTTGTTCACTTTAGGTTAAAGAGAATCAAGAAATCGTTCTGCATTAGATAGATGTATCTGTTGTTTAGTTTCGGACATTTTATCAAAACTGCCTACCAACATTCCCAATCTAGGATTCTGCAAAAAGAAGTCTCTATGTACATGCATAAACCTCCAAAACAGTCCGTCCCATACATTTTGCCAGTCTCCTTTTTTATAATCACTCATTTTCATCAGGTAATTACTGCCGCTTATATATGGTTTTGTAGCCATCAAACCGCCATCTGCAAATTGGCTCATGCCATACACATTGGGCACCATCACCCAATCGTACGCATCTATAAACAATTCCATAAACCAACGATAGACTTCATTCGGGTCAAACTCGCATAATAACATAAAGTTTCCCAACACCATCAGTCGCTCTATGTGGTGACAATAGCCTGTTTCTAAAACCTTTTTAATGGTGCTATCTATTGGTTCAATCTCGGTAGTACCATTCCAAAATGAAGGTGGTATCTTTCGGGTAAATTTCCAATAGTTCTTTGTCCGCTCCTCAGTGCCTTTCAATTGATAAACACCCCTAATAAACTCTCGCCAACCAATAATCTGTCTGATAAACCCCTCCAGTGAATTTAATGGAATGTCGTTCTCATTTCCAAAGCGCAGTGTTTCCTCAATTACAAATTCGGGCGTTAATAAGCCAACATTCAGCATAGGTGTCAACACGCTGTGGTGCAGAATGTGTTCATTGTTAACAATAGCATCTTCATAAGCCCCAAATGAGGAGAATCTTTCTATAAAAAAATCTTTCAACCAAGCTTTACTCTCTTCGAAGGTGGTTGGATAAATGAATTGGGTATTTAGCTGACCATAGTTATCGCCAAAACATTGTTGTGTATAATCAATAGCTTCCGTGTAAAACTTATTTGGCTGTAGGAAATTAACTGTTGGCGGCAGTTTATCTTTTGGATATTTCAAACGGTTTTCATCATCATAAGTCCATTTTCCGCCAATCGGATGTTGAAAATCATCCATCAATATATTCCTTTTTAACCGTTGATTCTTATAAAAATCAGTTTGAAACAGTCGCTTCTTGTCTTTAAAGTAGGCATCAATTTCTGCCGAAGTATTTATAAAAAGTGCTGTAGTTTGTCTATTTGTTTGAATATTACAAAGCGCAGCTGCTTTAGCAATCCTTTTCTCTAGCCATTCGTCCGTTGTTTCTATATATTCAAATGAATTGATACCACTCGCTTTCAAATGAGGAATGAGTTTTCTACTATCAGCCAACTCATTATGAGCATCAATATAAACAACTTTAATTCCTTTCGACTTCAGCTGATTTTCATAGAACTTCATACTCGCCCTGTGAAATGCAATTTTCTGTTTATGAAAGTTATATTGCCTGAAATAAAGCCATTCTTCAATCAAATAAATGGTATCACAGTTTGTAATTAGCGGACTTTGTTCAAACAGTTGATGTGGGAAAGTAACACCGATTACACTCATAGCTTCTATATATTATTTGTATGTCTTTCTTAGATTCAGTTTATTCCAATAAGAAAAAAACGAGGGATAATAACCCGATACTCCTGTCGAAATCCAATCTCTTGCTTCTTCATTTCCTGTATATCCTTTATTCAACGGATGTTCTTTATAATATATATTGTCTAGCTTATATTCCGCCGCTAATGATGAAAAAGCCCCGACATAAACCTGAATAGTGGGGATATTTTTACGCAATGCCAACATAAAATCAATACACTTATCGCTGACAGGATAAGTGGAGAAAAAAGAAGGTTCTATTAATAAAATCCTATTGCCAAGTTCATCCTTATGCCACAAAGGATCTAAGTTGTAATAGTTATAAATGAAAGTGGGCAACTGATTATCCACTTGTAAAACATCAGACTGAGGAAGGTTTGTTGAAGCCTCAAATGGTTGTGTAGCTTTCAATTCAGCAGGAATCTCCATCGTTTCAATTTCTTCATAAGATTTATCTAAGAAGGTATTCGATTGATTTGTGTTGGTGTACTTATTAATATTCTCCTGATTAGCATAGTATTTTTTACTGCTATTAGCACCACAAACCCATTGCCAACTACTAGCATTACTAGCCCAATCGCCATCTAGTAAATGATAATACATCCATTTTGCAGGTAGTTGCCAATGAGACTTAGCAATGTTGCAAGCCAAAGAAGCGGTGTACATTCTGCAATGATTGTGCATATAACCACTTTTATACAAAAGTTTTATTGCAGTATCTATACCCTCTATTCCTGTTGATGCATTTAATATTGAAGAAGAGATTTCATGATTTAAAACGGGGGCTTGCTCCTGTTTTATGGCGGCGTTAAGGTCTTTTACTTGGGCTACTCGTTGAAAATAATCTCGCCAGCATAATTCTTTCACAAACGACTCTATCTGCCATATTTTGAATCCTTTACCTAATACATGTTCTAGCACTTGCCTTGTACTGATAACGCCTCTAGAAATGTAGGGAGACAGATAAGTAACGGCCCCCCGAATATGATTGCGTGTTTTTGCATAAGCCACAGGGTCTATTAAATCTAGTTTATTTACTATTGTAGCGTAGTCTGTTTCAAATTCAAGTTCCATTTTGTTGTGCAAGTTTATGGGGTAAAAAGTTTATCTGAATGGTTGTTTAACATAAATCAAATTCAAAAGTTTATACCTACTGTTGTCAGGTTCATTTACTTATTCCATGATTACTGCACACAAACTATACTTTTATGTAGTAAGAAATTTGGGTTTAAGCTTTCATTTATAAAATCTATAAAAAGGCATGCTATGTAAAAGTTTGGCATTTATAGTTTAGCGTTAAACAACTAGTTAAGGTAAAGAAGTGAATCTTTATAATGCAATTTTGCATTTAGCATAATGCCCAATGGGGCAGGTTGGGCATCTAACCGAAAATAGGCCACGTCATTGTAACGATAGGAGAAATCTCATAGAATAATATGAGACGCTTTATGTTATAGTATGACCTAAATGTTTCAATTAGATTTCTCCTATCGTTGAAATGACGCAAAGACTAGGGAGAAGATGTAAGCGAATTGCCAAATAGCGGATAGTCATTAACTTTTCTACAATTATTACAGCCAACCACTTCTTATAACTATTATCTCATATCTACTATCTAACTACTACTATCTTTTTCTCCTATATTTACCCCAGTAGTTAACCACAAGTAAGCCATTACGAAATTCATTCACTTTTTACAAAACCGCTGATGCTATAGCAAAGTGATAGTACCGCTATCAACACGCTTATTCTTATAGCTGAGAAACGACAGAAAGAAAATCGTTGGCAGAAATGATATTAACAATGGGGAATTGCAACTTTTTGGGTTCATTAAAATGTGAATCATTGGTTACAAGATAGGAAGCAGTGGTAGCAACAGCTAAATCAAAAAACTTATTGTCATCTACATCAGCACTTATTGCATTCCAATTATAATAAACCCTTTTAAAAATAACATCAGGCGACTCTAAAAAGATATCCAATACAAGAGCGGTTATATAGGCGTTAGTATGTTCTAACAGAATTTCTTCGTATTCATGTAGTATGTCTTCGGATAATATCAATTGGTATTTTCCCGAAATAAAAGCATCCCAAATTGGGCGGTATTTACTTTTCTTGCCTATTGCAACCAATAGCACATTAGAATCTAGTACAATTTTCATTGTACCTTGTTAGTAGCCTTTCTAAAATGATTGTTAGCCAAAGCATCATAGCTTTCGTTGTTGATATTCCTTTCTTCTTCCCAATTGTCTATTTGTGTATCTAATTGTTTTGAAAGTAGCTGAACTGCCAAACGTTGCATCTTTTTAAAATCTTCTTCGGGTAATGGCTTTTTTAGCAGCCTCAACATCATTACTTGTTGTTCATTAAGTACAGCAGGTATAGTTTCATTTGCTAACATAATATTTTATATTTGGCAATGAAGATAACAACTAATCACTTACCACTAACATCTACTATCTTTTTCTCCTATATTTACACCCAGACATTAAACACTACAAAATTCTTTTACTTTATTTATGACCACCAATGCTAAAACAAGTTAATTGGAGTGCCGATAGAAGCTACCGTACCGGAACAGAGGATGAACCCTTACAATTTTATTTTGAGGGACTCTGTAACAGTACCCAATTAGATTTACTGCTTGGCTATTTTAGTTCTGCTGCAATTAATGTTCTATCTCTTGGTTTTGCTAGTTTTTTGTACAAGGGTGTATAAATATATATCAAACTGATATTTCATTTGCGTAATTTATTACAGTTCAAGGAGATACCATTTTTATTTCAACAAATGGAGTATCTATTTGAAAATTACCTCATAACTTCTTTCAATTAAACCAAATGTTATGGAATTAAATTGGTTTAAAGATGTTTTTTGAAGGGATGAGCAGAGGCTTTGAATTAAAAAAGATTCAGAGCGAAAATTTTTGTGTTTAGTAACTATTTTTCCCAAACAATACTAAGTGCCGATCCATTAGATCCATAAACGCAATGCTCAAGAAATTGTCGTTCTCTGTCTCTATCAAATCTAATATCAAACCATTCATCTGCATAAACAATTTCAGATGTCGTGTATTTTCTTTTTTTTGAAAAATACTCTCCAACCGCAGTATTTTCTGGAACCTTTGATTTTCCAAATTTTAAAGACCAAAAAGGAAAACCAGTAGTTTGCCAATACCACTTTATGCTATTATTAATGCAATATGCTACCATTATTGGGCTACACCCTATTGTGCTATATCGTAAAGCGGTTGCTGTAATACTTGTTTGATATTTTTTTGAAAGTTCTTGTATTAATTTGAATTCAAACTTTCGTTTGAAGCAATCTTCTTTTATTCTAGTTTTAGGTAATAATAAGCAGGATGCAAAGTAGTCAGCTTGCTTTTCAGCAAGATTCTCACTAATAAACCCAGTAAAAGATGGATGATATGGAGTTAACCCTTGTGCTAGTGCGTTTCTATGATTATCTAAAAAATAGTGACCTAACTCATGAGCGAATGTAAACCTTGCCCTTTCTGTATATCCATGTTCTAATCTATCGATATTGATGTAAATATGAAAATTGCCAAACGAATGTTCCAATAAGCCGTCAAAAGCGTTTTTATAATTTCCGTAGCTATATGTTATACCATTATTCTCAGCAATACTCTCAAGATTAATTGCACCCTTTGGTGAGTACTCATTGGCAATATATTCTGCCAAGTCTTCAATGTTCTTTTTTTGTAATTCGCTAAGAAAACTATTGTTTGTCTTTTGCTTTGGTTCTATCATCATTCATTTGTTTTCTAACCTCATTAGTAATAGCATCTTTACCCTCTCTAGCTGCCATAGATAAGTTTTCAGCATCTTCGTTAAATGCTTGTTTTAAATCTTTAAGAGATTGCTTCCCTCTTAAAATAATATTAGTAGGATTATCCCAATCTTGCGGAATCTCATCCTGAGTATTGTTGTTTTTTTCAAATTCAACAATTTCTTCAGGAGTAGTTGAAAATAATAATCCTTTTGATTTTAGAAACTCAATTATCCCTTTCGTTTTATCTGACATTTTTTATTGCTTTTAATGGTGAAAATTTAGTAAAGTAGGCAATGATTGTTGCCTCGCTTCTTTTTTTGATTTGTCGTATATTAGGTTTTGTAGTCCCATAAATTTTACAAATTAAATCTAAAATGGGGGAAGGAGTGTTCTTCCCCTCTTCATGATAATTATAAAGCATTTTAAGAATTTCTCTATCTCTTTCAGATAAAGTATTTAGTGCAGCTTCCATAATCTTAGTATTAAGATGGATAGCAATATTTTCGTCTATTTCCGCATCTTCAAATGCCATCTCATCTCCTTCAATTTCTACGACTGAATTTGATTTATAATATTCTTTATATAAACTCAATATTTCACGCTTTGCTATAACAGATAAATATGCTTTAAATGAATCATCAGCAGATTTGCCTAACTTGGGTTTAAACTCTAATGGAGGCTTTTGATAAATATTAAAAAAAGTATTATTTAGTGTAGAGTCTAGTACTTGTTCATCACTAATTCCCATTTCAATTAACTGCTTTCGTATAAATCCCTGTAAGAACTTACTATACTCTTTATATAATTTGTCAAATGCTTTATGAGCTGCCTTCTCATCCTCTCCCTTGTAAGAAAAGAATAAAAATATTTCTTCTAATTGTTCTTGTTCCATTGATTTATATATTCTAATAAGGAAATTTCGTGACGAAGATAAATAATCATGTTCTGTCACGCTTTTTTATTCTATATGCAAAAGCAAAAAATTATGGCAACAAACAAACCCACTGGGGACAATTCAAGGAAAGGAGCGGTTAGAGAACGCTCGCAAGTTCAAAACCCCAAAACAGGTCTTTGGACAAAACGTGATACCGAAACAGGTAGGTTTATGGATGTAAAGACTTCCGACCCGACTCCGTTTAAAGGTGTAAGGAAAGAAAAGTAAAAACATTGCTTTAAAAATGTTCGTCTAATCTTTTGGTCGAGAAGTAAAAGAGGAGTGATTAATTAAAAACTAGCAATACATGGATTAAATTTTTACACTACAGGAGATTTTCATTCCTTAAACAGAATCAAAAACAAAAAAGGTGAAATGCCTTTAGCTTTTAAATTACAAGAGAGGTGACTCTCTACAAAAATTAGTAAAATGGATAAAATTTTAGGTCACGAAAATGGCAAAAACAAATTGCTTCTAACAATAGAGGGAAAGCAATATGATTGGTACGAAGAGTATATAACGGGAGAACAAATAAAACATCTTGCGGGTATTAAGCTTGATGACAAGTTGTTTCTTAAAATTGAAGGTGATTGGGAGGATGAGCCAATATCAAATGACCAAAGAGTAAATTTGGCAAGACCAGGGATTGAGCATTTCTATATACAAAAAAGGCTGCGGTTTACGATTAATAAAAAGGAGTTTGAATGGGATACCCAATTTATCACGGGTAAAGAAATAAGAGAACTGGGGCAGATTGGTGAAAATGAAGAGATTTTTCTTGATATTGAAAAGCCTTTTAAAGATGAGGTTATTGCGGATGAAACAAAAGTGGACTTAGCCAGACCAGGGGAGGAACATTTTATTTCGAAACCTATTCATTACATAATAATTGTAAACAGTAGGGAACACGAATGGAAAGAAAAAAAGATTTCCTATGACCAAGTTGTTCTATTGGCATTCCCTAATTACGTACCTAAACCTAATGAAGTTTATACTGTGACGTATAAAAGAGGTGTAACTCAAAAGCCAGAAGGATCTATGGTAAAAGGAGATACAATTTGTGTAAAAAATAAAATGATATTCAATGTCACAGCAACTACTAAATCTTAGCCCTGATTTAAAAAGGCTTCGTGATGAAGGTTATGAAATTGAGGTAAGTGGTGGGTATTTAATTGCCCACCATATTCCTTATGTAAACAGTAAAGGCGAAATTAAATTTGGCATCCTCGTTTCAGAGTTGAATTTAAGCGGTAACCGTACTGTGAAACCAAATAATCACGTTATTCATTTTGTTGGGGAACATCCTTGTAATAAAGATGGCAGCATTATTACTGCAATTCAGCATTCTGCCTCCAACTTATCGGTTAGTAATGGGATAGTAACTAATTTTTCTTTTTCTAACAAACCTATTACTGGTTATGAGGACTATCATCATAAAATTAGTAGATATGCAGATATTATTTCTGCACCAGCAAAGTCTATAAATGACAGTGTTACTGAAAAAACGTTTCGTGCTATTCCAGATGTAAGTAGTGATTCCCCATTTAATTACATTGATACGAACTCTAGCAGAGCGAAAATTAATCAAATAAATGAAAGATTTGAAGGTCAAAAAATTGCCATTATTGGCTTGGGTGGCACCGGTTCATATATATTAGACTTAGTGGCAAAAACGCCAGTAAAAGAGATTCATATTTTTGATGGGGACGAATTCTTGCAACATAATGCTTTCAGGTCTCCAGGTGCTCCTTCTCTTGAGGTTTTAGATTTGCAAATGAAGAAAGTAAACTATTTCAAGGAGGTTTATTCAAAAATTCACAAGCACATTTTTGTTTATCCGGAATATGTTACTGAGCAAAATATAGGCTTATTAAAGCAAATGAACTATGTTTTTATCTGCATAGATAGGAATAGTGCAAGGGAGATTATAATTGATAAGCTGCTACAAATGGACATCCCGTTTATTGATGTTGGCTTAGGAGTTAATTCTGTTGATGATAAATTAATGGGAACATTAAGAGTAACAACGGGAACAAGCTTAAAACAAGACCATTTAAAATCACGGATACCATCGGGTGATAATGATGATAATGAGTATTCAACCAATATACAAATCGCTGACCTAAACTCCCTTAACTCTGTTCTAGCTGTCATTAAATGGAAAAAACTAAGTGGTTTTTATCATGATTTTGAAAAGGAACATCATAGCACATATTCAATTAATGTATCACAACTTTTAAACGATGATCTTACAGCATAAGTTTATTGAAAATATCCCAAGGGACTTGGAGGATAATACAATTTATATATCACTTGAATATTGTACAGCCATACACAAATGTGTGTGTGGCTGTGGCAATGAAGTGGTAACGCCTATTTCGCCTAAGGGTTGGAAATTAACTTTTGATGGGGAGACCATTTCATTAAGCCCGTCTATTGGCAGTTGGGAATTAGAATGTAGGTCACATTACTTTATAATCAACAACGAGAAAAAGTTTTGTAAGAACGTTTATAATACAAATACCTTTAGTTTGAAAAAGAGGTTAAAAATGAAAAGGAAAAGAAGAAGGTAAAATTCATTATTAAACTAACCTGAATTTCTTTATACCCACCCCAAGCTAGTCAGCGTTAACTTCGCCGAAACCTCAATAAGTGGGTCACGTCACTTGCAAAATCTACTATTGCTAGGCATGCGTTTCGCGTGTGAATTTGCTAAGAGTGACTATAGCGAGCGGAGGTTTAAAATGTGAGTTTAAGATATATTGTTTTTTTTGTAGCGTATCCACAAGCGAAGCGCGTCAGACAGCGGCGGTTAGTCAATATAAAGAACAGATTAATAAAAAACGGCATGCATAATATAATTCTTATTGGTACGGCACATAATGAAAAGGGACAATGCAATTCTGACGAATTATTTAAAATTATCAAGTTCATCAATCCCGATGTAATTTTTGATGAAATACCATTTTCTAATTTTAATGAGTATTACGTGACTAAAACTCAAAGGAGTTTAGAATCTGACGCAATTAATCAATATTTAAAAAATCATGACGTTAAAATTCTTCCTGTAGATATTGATATAAGTCAAGAATCATCAATATATAAAAATGAAATTAGCAATATCTTTTATCCAATCTTTAAAAACGAAGATTTTATTAAGTTAGATAACGAGAAAGATGAATTAATGATAAAAGAGGGTTTTAGATATCTAAATAGTAATGAGTTTTTAGACTTTTTAGAGAAAAAGATGGTTTTAGAAAAACAAATTTTAGAATCTGAGCCAGATAAGGATAGGCTACTTAGTATTTATAAATTATTTCAAATAACTGAACATGACAAACGCGAAAACGCTATGCTTCAAAATATTTATAAATACAGCATAGAAAATCGATATAAACAAGCCGTTTTTTTAATTGGTTCAGAACATAGAAAGTCAATAATTCCAAAAATTGCAGGGTACGAAAAACAATCAACCATTAAATTAAATTGGACTATGTATGTTGGAAAATAAAAACAAACCCAGCTAACACATCCTAGCTAGTCCGCGCCAACTTAGCTGCTACAGCGCTGTCTTTGACGCGTGACTTAGCTAAAATTATTACTTCGAGTTCATTACTGTACACTCAATACCCCCTCTTCTCGGGAATCACACCCCTTACTCCACCTCTTGGCTCAGCTACATCGCCAGCATAGCGAGGTATCAGGTGAATATGCACATGGGGTACAGTTTGCCCAGCAGCTTCGTTGATGTTGATGCCCACATTGAAACCGTCGGGGTTGTATAGTTGCTGCACAATCTCTTTTACTTGATTTAGCAACTGCCAGCAGTCTGTTTGTTCAGCGATGGAAAGGTCAAAATAATTGGCACAATGCCTTTTTGGTATTATGAGGGCGTGCCCATTGTTTACTGGAAACTTATCGTAAACGGCAATTGCTATAGCATTTTGGGCAATAATTTCTCGGTCTGCTTCCAGATTGCAAAAGGGACAATCAGCTTGTGTTATAGTTTCCATTCGGTAAATCCTCTTGTTTCAATTAAATATTTTGATGTATCGAGCAATTGGGTAAATGCAGTTTGCTGCCAATTGCTGCTGCCTTTATTACCCAAAAGAGAAACTTCAATCTCTTGCAGAAAACGCTGTGGCTGCGCACTATATATAGTTTCCCAATAGTGTATGATTGGTTGCTTTTGTTTAAGTAATAAATTGGCAGCAGGTATCTTATCTCGCTTACTGTTATTGATGCTAGGCTTTGCAGGAAGCAGATTCCATAAGTCATTATTCTTCCAGACTGAAAAAGGAATTACATGGTCAACATCATAATTGCTAATAGGGTCTCCCGTCCAAACACAGTTAATCTTTCCTTTTTCCTTCAAAATAGTTTTATACAAATTTTTAGCTACCGTAACATCTCTTTCAGTAATCGGACTCTTTAAAATGTGGTGTATAACCGTAGAAGTATCTACCAGCGAATTGCTAGCATTTACAGAAAACTCGGCCCATTTAAACAAGATGTTATCTGTACCGCTAACAAAACTCCCCAACACTTTAAACGCCTCATAATAATCTTTAGGGATAGTAAAAGTGCCGCAACTATTTATGAGCCATTGGGCATTTTGAAAATTTGTCTTCCTTAGGTTGGCATTTGAATGAACATTAAATATAGAGTAATGACTATCTGCTATCGAACCCCCAATATAGCGCATCGGCATTTTGGTAATGGTATCCTTTAGCTTCCGAACCAACGAAAAGAATTCTTTATTCACCGATGGACTTACCCCATTTGTTCGTAAGTCGTTATACAAAGCTGATAAGCCACCAAACTGGTTATAGAAGTGAATGATTGGCTTAAATTCCTCTTGAAAAGCTATTTTATTGTTAGTACCGTGTATCTGTGGAATAAACACCTTAGAATCGAGAATGGGATAATAATAGATAATCCATTTTTCTACCAGCAATCCCAAAGGAATTTCAATAAGGTCGCCTGTTAGTTTTATATATGGGGAATTGTCTAGAATGGTATCAATTGTACCGCGAAGCAACGCAAACTTATAGGTGGTGTTTTTACTATCCCGCTCTATTATCTTGCTGATATTTATAAAGGTTTCATTCATTGGCATATCACTTTGGTAGTAGTGTAGATATTTTGAACAACATTTTTAATTTTAATTGTCTGCGTCTACTTGCAAACTTAGGGTTATGACATAGTATAACAAGCTACCGCACCAAAGAAATTTAAAGTGTAAACCCTTAGAGTCTATATTACTCATTTCAAAACGCGTTGGTCAATGCTACGAAGTTGCATTCTCTATGTGGCCTTATCTTCAAAATTCAAAATTTAAAACCTAAAATAATATCTTAAACCTATATCGCCTATGTGATCTATGTTCCTATGAAGCCTATGTGTTGAAACTCTTTTCTTCTATGTGTTGAAACCCTTTTCTTCTCCATAAACACTATAACTCGAAAACTTTAGCAAACTAACTCTGTCCTTTTTCTAAACCTATTTGCCTGTAAAGCCTATGTGATCTATATTCCTATGAAAGCTATGTGTTGAAACCCTTTTCTTCTCCATAAACACTATAACTCGAAAACTTTAGCAAACTAACTCTGTCCTTTTTCTTAACCTATTTGCCTGTAAAGCCTATGTGTTCTATGTTACTATGATGCCTATGTGTTGAAACCCTTCTCTTCTCCATAATGAATAGAACGCCGTATGAAAAGTGATACTTATGCTAGCTTAATTTTTATTAAACCATACTAAATACCTTAGATATAATACGACAAATAGAAATAAAAAACTTTTTCCAAAATAATAAATCCTACACTATCAACTTAATAGTCTACTCTTGCAGTCAGCAGGTTCCTAAAACGCTCCGCTTTCGTTAGACGAGATTAGTAAAAGGTTTAAAGTTCACAATTGCTTACAACGGCATCCACTTTAAATAAAGCATTTCCCACCGTCCCTCTCTCAGTTTTAGACTTTTCGTCATTGTAAGCTTTTTTTAATCTTTTAAATTAATTCATCATGGGTAAAACTATTACCATCACTAAGGCATTGGCTGCTGCCGATTTAACAGCTATTGACACTGACACTAATTCTATTAAACTTGTTCTTGACCCTTGTGCAGTGGTGTTAACCGCCTCTGAAGTAAAGGCATTGATAGGTGTTTCTACCATTAGAAATGCCGAAATGAATGAAATAAAAGTAAAAATTGTAGAAAAACATGCAGAAGCGATGCCTGTAAAATATACTGTTGCCGACTATGAAGCTGATGCCACTTACATTGTTAATTTGAAGAAAGCTCATACAGGCCTTTTAGACCAAGCGGCAAAAGTGGAAGTGCTAATTGTGGTGGCCGAAAACAACCATTATATCAAATCGACCACTATTCTTAAACACGTAAAACTTTTAGGAGAAACAGATAAAGTGTTGGGAGATATAGAAAAAGAAATTTCCTTAAAATATCACCCTCATGTAGCCGGGGTTTCTGATGCTACCAATTATAAATTGGGTGTATCTATGAGTGCTACTCATGGAGGCGTAGTTTCTAAAAAGGTATTTACAAATAAATGCAAGGCAGTATTATCTATTTTAAATGTGGGTGGCAATGTTAATGAAACCATATTGGTAAATCCATTTTCAGGTGTAATACTTCCTGAAACTTGGCTCAACATCGTAGTTACTAACCTTAGTGCTTCAGAACCGGGTTCGTACGATGTTTTTGTTAGATAATTCGTTAATTGACAATTGTTTAATTAATAATTGATAATTGGGCTTTCACATTGAGTTGTGGAAGCCTTTTTTGTGCTTACTACTGCCATTAATAAGGTTGTACTAATTTGGAAAATCAAGGGGTTTAACCGAGCGGCTAATGACAAGTTTGGAAATCGCTCAGGTCTCCCCGTCATTTCGAATTGCACATAAGTCAAACCTGAAATAAATGGGAATGGCGTGATTTTAATTTCAGTTACTCCAATCCCAGTGAGCTTCAAATCGAATGTCTCATCTGTCGCGCTAGAAAAAAAATGGGAAGGACGTGACCAATCACATCGAAAATCAAGATGGTTGTCACGCTGAGCCTGTCGAAGCGCAAACAGTTTAAACATATCTTCCCGCCTTCGACAGGCTCAGGCTGACAGGCTGATTTTCGTTGAGTCTTTTCTTAAAGTCAAAGCACGTCCTTGTAACGATTGGAGATATTTAACCGAAAATAATTCACGTCATTCTTACCTTAGGAGAAATCTCATTGAAGCTTAAAGGCCAATTAGTTGGTTCAGATTTCTCCTAAGGTCGAAATGACGCGAAGATTATGGAGAAGAACTAAGCGAAATGTCAATGTCAACAAACATTAAAACAGTGAATCGATCCATCTAAATCATGAAGCCATCCATCTAAAATATCAATCGATCTATTAAAACAGTGAATCGATTCATCTAAATCATAAAGCCATTCACCTAAACAGTGAATCAATCCATCAAAAACATGAATCGATCCATCAAAAACATAAACCCATCCATTCAAAACATGAAGCCATTCATCTAAAAAATGAATAATCCACTAAAACCATGAAGCGATTCACTAAAATCATGAAGCGATTCACTAAAATCATGAAGCGATTCATTCAAAAAATGAATATTCCACTAAAAATATGAATCGATCCACTAAAAGCATGAATCGATCCACTAAAATCATGAAGCGATCCATCTAAAGTGTGAAGCGATTCATCTAAAGTGTGAATCGATTCATCTAAAACATGAATCGATTCATTAAAAACATAAAGCCATCCATCAAAAACATAAAGCCATCCATCAAAAACATGAATCGATCCACCCAAAACATGAATCCATCCACTAAAAGCATGAATCGATCCATCTAAAACATGAATCGATGAGAGTATAAAGTAGTTTGTATAGCCCTTTAGCTAGGCGATTTGATGAATAAAATAATTTGGTTTGAAAATAAAAAACGCTGCTAATCATTGTGATTGCAGCGTTTTAAAGCGTTTTGTATAGTATTTGGCGGAGAGTAAGAGATTTGTATAAATCTCTGAAACCATTGCTACCATTGCTTTTTGCTGAACCATTATTTGATAGGTCACTGAATAGGTCATTGTTAAAAACACCCAAAGAACTATAAATCTTATTGAGTGAAGTTACAATAAAAAGATGATATTAAAGTAATTACTTGACTATTATTTGAACGGGTTGTTGTTAATGTTGGGAGTGGTGTTTGGTATTTAACAATACTCTTTATCCCAACAGCAAGGGCTGCACATGGACCTGTTTTAGCCCTGTGTAAGTACAGAAGTCTTCTATGCTTACAAACTGGTGTTCTTGCTTGGAGAAGCTTACCTTAATCTTCTGTAATAGTGTTCTGCTGTAGCGCTCACTTTTGCCTGTGATGCGTTGCACATCTTTAGGGTAAACACAAAGCCTTATAAATTCTGTTCTCATACCTTTACTATGCCTTTCCCATGCCATTAACCTGCTTGACATATATCTGACAAGCAAAGATAAATGCTTGCTAAAGCATTTAGTTTAAGTAATTATTGCGTCTTTCAGCAATAAGGGTCGATAACGGAACTGCCTTGAATTTCAAGGGTGTTTTAGCCCTCAGCTTTGCATTATGAAACAAGAGATTTTGTTTTATGTATCATTAAAATTTTAAGAAGATGGCAAGGCAGAAGGGTATTATCAAACTCGCCGGAACAATCGGCGACATTACTTTTTACAAGACACAGGATGGCTATTTGGCGAAGGAAAGGACATCTCTGGATGCAACTAGGATTGCAACTGATCCAAACTTTATTCGTACACGGGAGAATGGGGCAGAGTTTGGACATGCGGCTAGGGTTGGGGGTGTATTGAGGTTGGCATTTAGATCTGTTATCTTGAACAACAAGGATAACCGAATGGTGAGCCGACTTACCCAAAGAATGGTGGCAGTGGTTTATGCGGATGAAACGAGCGTGCGCGGTGAAAGAAACATTATGGATGGTGAAACCGTCCTATTGGAAGGATTCCAATTTAATGTAAGGGCGCCATTGGTAACAACTTTACATGCGCCATATACTTCTAGCATTGACAGGGTTACTGGTATTATGAAAGTGGATATACCTAGTTTTATACCTGTAAACCTGATTACACCACCAGGAGGAGCCACCCACTTTAAATTCATCACTGGTGCAGCCTCTATCAATTTTGAAACTAAGGAATTTGTGATGGACTCTCACGAGAGTGATATGCTTCCATTGGATGCTACGCCTACTGCCCTTCTTTCTTTGAGTAATTTGGTAACTGTAGCAAGTACTCACCCTCTAATCTTGTTGTTTGGCATTGAGTTCTTTCAAGGGGTTAACGGCGTTAAATACTCCCTAAGAAATAGCTCTTACAATGCACTCGGTATTATTAAGGTGAGCGGAATCTAGTTATTAGTAGTAGGTATTACGTTATACGTTTTAAGTTTAAAACCTTGGTTATGGAATTGGAATTGGTGCGGGAGTATTTTCCGAAGGGGGTTAATGGGGCTTTGAGTGTGAATGGTGAAGGACTTTGCCACACGATTGAACTGCCTTGGCGCGATAATCAACACGCGATTTCTTGCATTCCCGAAGGGCGATATGAATTGGCAAAGCGGTTTAGTCCAAAGCTTAGATGGCACCTCTCAGTGAAGGATGTACCCGAAAGAGACCTTATACTGATTCATCCCTACAATGATGCAGAAAAGGAAGCGCAGGGCTGTATTGCCCCTGTAACAACGATTACTGGCGAAGGAAAGGGTGATAACTCGAGAATTGTTTTTGAGAAGCTGAAAGCATTTGTTTTTCCTGTTTTGGAAAGGGGTGAAAAAGTGGTTTTGATAATTAGACAAAAGTCGAAAGTTGAGAGTCATAAGTGGAAAAAAATTAGTCGGGAGTAAGTGAGGACAAAGAGGTTGTACGTAATAAGTTATACGTTTTACGTAACTGGTTTTATTTTTTCATTGTTTAAAATTGAGTCATGAATATTTTAGAAAGGATTAATGCACCGACACCGCAATTCTTTAAGCGGTTACGGAATTATGGATTGGCACTGGCCGCCATAAGTGCGGCTATATTGGCCGCTCCTGTGGCGTTGCCGATTGCATTTGTTACTGCTGCAGGCTATGCAGCTGTGGGTGGTGCGGTTATTTCGGCAGTGAGTCAGGTAACAACAAACAGGGAAACCCCCAACCCCTAAAGGGGAGTAAGACAAGTTATGAGTTGAAAGTCATAAGTCGAGAGTCGAAAGTTGTAGGTATTAGATTTTAGGTTGTACGTTTTAGGTAAGAAAATAAAGAGCAATGGAAGCTAATCATAGCACGAAAGCAGGCACTATAGGCGGGACGCTGATAAGTATCTTTTGTAATCTTCATCAAGAGGACATTGCAAAAACGATTACTTTAGCTGGCTTGGGAGCGATAGTTAGTTTCCTTGTTTCTATTACAATGAAAGCCATCTATAGATGGTTTAAAAAATAACTTGGTCAACAGTTGTGTGACCTTCGATCAGGTAAGCCTCCCGAATGGGGGGCTTTTTTATGCCCGCCCCTAACCCTAAAGGGAGAAAGAAAAGGCGTAAGTCGTAAGTGAAGCTGAATGAATCAAAATATGAAATATGAAGTATGAAATATGAGTAAGGACAAAGAAGTTGTATGTTATAAGTTTTAGGTTTTACGTTAGCAAAAAAAGCAGCAACCGGACCAAGAGGCAAGGTTGCTGCAAGAACCTAGAAAGGCAATGCTGCCAACTGACGGCGACCTGAAGGAAAACACCACACAAACCAACCGCTTGCCAACCTGCGAACCGAAACCCCTGGCAATGGACGAAAGTGGACTGGCAACCTACGAAAATGCCTACTGAAAACTGACTGCGGCACAGTAGGAATAGGAAACAACCCACTACTGAAGGGGCAAACTGACAAACAAGAACGGGTGACAATGTGAAGCTGCTTTTGCATAACTTATTTTTTATAAGCTCTTCTAGCGGCGGCTGTGAAAAAAAATACCTGGAGCGGAATAAGTCCCGAAGGGTGAAGAAGAAAAAACACTACAGCTTATTACCCGTTATTTTTTCTTTTTCATTATGCTGAACAGGATATTTTTTGCACACAACCAAAGCTATTTTTGCTGTATTAAAAAAAGTAATGCAAAGTGCTAGCTTTTAATGATTGCCACGTTTTGTCCCCTAAATGGCTTATTTGAAGAAAGTTGCCACTAAGACGGAAAGGCACAAAGAAGCGCGAAATAAGTTATGAATTATGAGATATTAGTTGTGAGTTAAGACAAAGATGCTACCAAGAGAATCGAGTATTTTAGAAAAGTTATAAGGGTTATGAGTCGATAATCAAGAATCGAGAGGGTAAGGTCAATTGTTTACCCAGGATTTACAGTGATGCACTGGTTATTTTTTGTGCATGTATCTATAATAGAGTGCTTTTTTAGCATCATTAATGAGTAAGATATTTTGCTTAAACTCCTTTTCTAAAATGTCCATTTTGCGAAGTGTTCCAATCATTTTTTCATGCTCTGCATGGCGTATTTTTTCCTCTGCAATTGCTTCATTGAATATGGTTCTAAAATCTCCAATTCGTAGAAACTCAATTACTGAACCAACCAAATATTTATGGAGTGATTTAGATTTCCATAAACCATAACATACCCAATAGGCAATTTCCCTTGCTGCTCCATCATTACAAGAAACTACAAAGCAGTTGGCGGTGCTTTTATCTAATGGTTTTCCACTATTCAACCCCTTGCAGAGTATGAAAAAAGAGTACTGTGGAATTATGTTTTTTTGACTGTAGGTGATAATCTTGAAGTAATTCATAATATCCGCATTTATTTGTTTCCTGCTCGCTTTGCTTCGCCAAAACATTTTTGAAAAGAAGAAGAAAAAACAGAAAAAAAGAAAAAGAAAGCAGATGGAAAGGAGGCGTTGGCAATACACCAAAAGGAAACGGAATAAGTGCCGGAGGCTGAAAAGAAAAAAGTACTGAAGCCCCTATTACCCGTTATTTTTTTCTTTTCATTATGCCGTAGTCTTTTGGTTTTTGCTGCCCTTGGGCAACGCTGACTACCTTGCTGCACTTTTTATTTTTAGTTGTTATTCCCGTTTTGTTTTAAGTTTTCAAATTGCCACGAAGACGCTAAGACGGAAAGAAGCACGAAACCCCTGACCCTAAAGGGAGATATGGAGAAGAATTAACCACTAAGGTCACAAGGAAAAAAGGAAAGGGCGTTTCACTTAAAGGACACTAAGGAACCCCAACTCTAAAGAGAGATATGAAAAAGAGAAAAAAGAACCAACACATAGATAAATAAGAGGGATAGGAAACATAGGTTGGATTTTTTCTTAGATGGGGGAATAGCCATCGCAGAAAAAGAAAGCATACCAAAGAAAGCGTGTTGGGCTGAGGGCAAGGGCAATAACTGTATAAAATGTAACAAAGCTTTGTGGAATGTAGTACAGGGATTGCTGTTGCCGTGTGGTGCTAAAAGGTGGGAGAAAAGCCCGAATAAGCCACCTACTGGAACGTAGTGGATGTGTGTGTAGCTATTGGCTTTAACCTACCTTTTGCACGTTGCCGCTATTAACAGATGCCTTCTTTTTTAGCAACCAAAAAAGGGTGGTGGGGTGTTATGGTTTTTCTTAGAAGGGGGAATAGCCTCGCAAAAAAAGAAGGCATACCAAAGAATGCGCGTTGGGGTTGGGCAAGGGCAATAACTGTATGGAATGGAACAAAGCTTTGTGGAATGTAGTACAGGGATTACTGTTGCCGTGTGGTGCTAAAAGGTGGGAGAAAAGCCCGAATAAGCCACCTACAGTAACGAAGTGGATTGTGTGTGTGGCTATTGGCTTTAACCTACCTTTTGCACGTTGCCGCTATAAACAGATGCCTTCTTTTTTTTGCATCCAGAAATGGGTGGTGGGGTATTGTGGTCTTTCTTAAAAGGGGAATAGCCATCACAGGGCAATGAAGGCATACCAAAAAAGCGTGATGGGCTGAGGGCAAGGGCAATAATTGTATGGAATGGAACAAAGACTCTTTGGCTTGGCTTTAGGTGGCTAGTGGAATTTGCTTTGCAGGGTTGGCTTTGTGTGTTTGGAAAGCAAATACGCTCGACACTGAGCCACTGCCAAGATTTTGTGGAATGGAGTACAGGGTTTGCTGTTGCCGTGTGGTGCTAAAAGGTGGGAGAAAAGCCTATAATTTGCCACCTACAGTAACGTAGTGGATGTGTGTGTGTGTGGCTATGATGGCTTGAACCTACCGATAGCACGTTGCCGTTACAAACAGATGCCTTCCTTTGCCCTGTATCCAGAAAAGGGTGGTGGGGTATTGTTGGATTCGAAGGGTGGGAAGCTAACAGACAGAGAAAACGTATTCATTTTATCTTTTAAAAAAAGTATAGTGGTATTGGCTATTTTACATAATGTTATTATGGAGAAAAGGGTTTATCCCCGGAACGAAGTGGAGCCCCTGGGTTTTTGCCATAATAGAACGTTATGTTTCAATAGCGAACCGACATTTTTATACTGGCATAAGGTAGCCTGTCTTCGGTTCTTGGCTACCGGCTTTTTGTTTAGAGGTTGCTAAGATGGAAAAGGCTCTTTTAGGGGCTTTTTTGGTTTTTGCCCCTAAATGTGCCTTTTAACTACAGCTGCACCCCTACACAAAAAGTATGACAGTTGAAAATGTAGGCAACTACCACTGCTTTTTAAAAGATAAAATTGATACTTTTTCTCTGTATGTATGCTTGGGTGGGTACTAAATAGACTCGTGGCTTGCCACTCCAATTTGGTTATGAGTTATGAGTCGAAAGTCGGGAGTCGAAAGTCGAAAGACGGGAGTCGATAGTCAAAAATAGGAAGTCAAAAGTTTAGAGTTAAAAGTTGGGAGTTGTAAGTTTAGTGAGGCATCCATTTTGTTGGTGTACTGGCTTAGGGATAGGAATGGAAATACTTTTTATACCAAAGGGTTAAAAAGATTGGAATGTATTGCCCGACCTGAAAGGAGGCCCCAAAGAAATTATCTGCCCACTTTCAAGCCGTATTTACACAGAAATTTGAGGGACTATCTACCCACCTTTTTACTCTTTTCTACCCACCTTTTAGTGGGTTTTACACCAGAAAGTGGAAGAATTATCTACCCACCTTTTGAGGCATTTCTACCCACCCTCGCTCTTTTTTTTTATAACCTTCCAATATCCTCCTCTATCACCTCCAATACGTTCTAGAATGCCAAGTTCTTTGAGTTTATTAATGTTTTTATCTATTGCTGTTTTACTTATTCCAACTAAAGTAAGTAGATTGCTTTTTGAAATGTGATTGTTTTTATGAATTTGAATGAGTATCTGATACTGACTATTGTTTAATTTTTCTTTCCAATAAATATCAATCCATAATTCAAAATTAAATGGTCGATATAGTGTAACAGAAAACATTCCTTCCAGATTAAAATAAGGTTCTACTAAGCCTGCTTCTTGAATTGACTGACGGATGCGACTGATTCCAGAGCCAATTTGTTCTACCATGTGGAGTCGTTGAAATAATCCAAATATCAATGGGTTTCTCGATAGGCTTCTTTTGCCAAAATCAGATTTAGCAATGCTATTTACTAAGCCACCTGGGTTTGTTATCTCGATTCTGTCGTCGAATATTTCAACAGCTATCCTAGCTCCTTTTTCGTAATAATCTCTATGTACAAGCGCATTTACCAAAGCTTCTTTAATTGCCACTTCTGGTATTTCCCAAACTTCTTTACGAGGACCACTGTTCTCAATTATATATTCAACAGACAGTTTAGTGTAAATGTATTTGAGTGTTTCATTGAACTGAGTAAGTAAATTTCCTCCAAAGATTTTATCATCGATTATATGATGTTTGTCAACTCCTTTGAAAAGAATACATCTTGTAGTAGCCCATTCAAAATGTAGCTGTGGATTTTTCGCAAAGAACAATACTGCCGCATTCTTAAACATTTGTTTATACGAAAAAAGCTTTAAGTTTTGGAGAATTGTATTATTGTCTAATGAATTGCTTATACCTGCCGACTTTAGAAACTCCAAAAAATAGGATTCATCAAAGTGTTCTTTTAAAATGAAACTTTTACATTCTACTTCATCAAAAAAAATCTTATCCGATTGTTGAAAAAAGTCACGCATTCTGTGAACGGATGTTATTTTCTCAGAATTTGGACCATTGCGGATGATAATGGCTCCGGATACTGTGTAAGGTTTTTGTGAGCCAGATTCACATTCAATGCAAAATATTGTTTTGTTGTGCAATACAACTTCTGAAAAAGAAACATGAAAATGAGGCTCAATAGCGTTTAGAATATTCTGAATGCGAGAACGACTAACATTGTCAATTGAAACCCCAACAACAACACCTTTATCATCAATTCCAATCAGTAAAGTACCACCCGCAGCATTAGCAAAAGCACAAATCTCTTCTGCCAGTTCACTAGCCTTAGATGGGATTGATTGCTTGAATTCGATGTTGTAGCCTTCACCTTGTGCTATGAGCGATTCTATTTGCTGCGATGTGATCATATTTTTTCAAAATTAGTTTGTTTGAGACTAAAATTGCTAAACTCTTTTGTCTGGGGAGTTTACGTCGAAGGCGATGAGGTTGAACATTTCACGGAGGCGACTGCGGACACGATTTCCGTAGATTGTCTCGATTTCGCTTGCGGAGAGGTTGGTGGTTAAGTGGGTAATGAGCCTGTGAGACACATAGAGGTCGTAACGCGACAGGAGAACCTCTGCCATGACGTTGCATTCATTGCCATAATATTTGAGGGCGCTTTCAGTGCCTAAATCGTCAAAGCAAAAAATTTGTTGTAGAATATTTATGCGGGTGTAGCGATGGATTATCTCGAAACCATTCTGGATAAATTCGAAACTTACATCGCGACAGGGCTTGGTGATGAAACGTTGAGCATCGGTTTGAAAAAAGAATCGCATGAGTTTCATGAGGCTTGTTTTACCACAACCTACTGGCCCTGTTAACAAAATTCCTTTCTGTAGTTCGATGCCAAATTGAGCTGACACAATCTGGTCTTGCAGGAAATAGCAAAGTAGCAGGTTAATAGTTGGGCGGTCGGACTCGTGGAGTTTGAATTTGTGGCCTAGGGTTTCACTGCCTTTTTGTTGTAGCCATTGCCAGGCGAGGGAGTAATCGAATTGCATAATGATTAGTGTTTAGCGATTAGTGATTAATGTTTTGCCACAAAGACGCCAAGGCCCAAAGAAGCACGAAACAGAGTTATGAATTATGAGTTATGAGAGAAAAAAGGCTAACCACAAGGAACACCAAGGTTGCACAAGGTACACAAGGAGTTTTATTTTGCCACGAAGACGCAAAGGCCGAAAGAAGCACGAAGAACCCCTAATCCCTGAAGGGGATTTAGTGAGATGAACCACAAGGGACACGAAGTTTACACAGGGGACACAAAGAAGAAAAGTTTTGCCACTGAGGCAGTGAAGGTTAGAGTGGTTCATTGTAATTTTTATTTTTTGAAACGTTTAAATTATTTGATTCTTTTAAAGTTTGCTTTTCGTGATTGTAACCTTGGACATTGAGCATCCAATTTCGTGAAGCAGCATACCAATTTTTCATTTTTGTTTTACCACCAACAAGCCATCCGGTGCTTTCGTAATAATTGAAAAATTTTTCGGCTTCAATTGCTGCAACTTTTTTTAGAATAAAATATTCCAGCACCTCTTGAAGGGTAGGAATAACCGAGGCTTTTGCCAAAGCTTTTTTGGAATTATTTTCTTTGTCAATTATGCCATCCAATTCAGGGGCTTTTACCCCAAGATCTGGAGGGGCTTTTTGGCATTCTTTTTCTTTGTCTTTTTTGGCGCAACTTTTTTCTTTTTTTTCTTCCGAAACAGCATTATTTTTTTTAGGAATTTCAATTTTCAAAATTTCGTTTTCTATATTATATATATTTTCCTTTATTACGTTTATTACGTTTATAGAAGGTACTAGTGCTTGTTTAGTACCTGTGTCGATTTTAGTCAGGTTAAAAGCACTGTAACCTGTTTGATTTTTAGTGTGGATAACCAAGTTATCCACACTATCACCTGACTGAATTTTGGTATTGTCTTGCTCACTTTTATCGTCAATTATTGGCTCATTTTTGAGGTTAAAAAGAGAGAGATTTTCGCCATATTTTGACTTTTTTTCTGGTAATAAATCATCTTCTTCTGAGGCAAGATTGAAGAGACGTACAAGGCTTCCTTTGTAGGGGTTGAAGGAGGGTAAATACTCTAAATAACCATACTCATTTAACTCTTTCATGCACTTGTGATAAGTTGCTGTGGAGGATATCTTACTGACTAACATCACCTGATTTCGGCTAATGCTGATTGGATTCTGGAAGTGATTGATGTTCCAAAATTGAAAGATGGCCATGTACATGCTTACATGGGTGGGGTTTAATCTGTCGTCTTTTGCTATCATTTCAAAGAAACCTGCAAGAAGTTTGATGTAGTTCATTCTTTTAATTATGAGTGATTAGTTATTAGTGGTTAGAAGAGTCGAAAGTTGAGAGTCGAAAGTTGAGAGTCGTAAGTCGGGAGTATTGGGTAATAAGTTTTAGGTATTACGTTATACGTTTTACTTATTGGGATTTGTTTTTAGCGAGTAAAGAATCTATATCGTCCTGACTATAGTAGATGATACTTCCAATTTTGGTGTAGGACAGAGTACCGTTTATCCGCAGGTTTTGAAGGGTGCCAGGGGAAATCTTTAAGGCTTTTCTTACTTCACTACTTTTTAGCCATTGAACTTGCTTAGGGGTTTTAAAGGTTTTTAAGAGTTCTGCAAAATCATTTTTTAAATTATGCCTGAATACTTCTAGGTCATCTGTGGTAACTACGCTTACTGCCATTGTAATTTATTTTCTGTTTAGAATGGCACAAATGAAGTTGCTTTGGATTACACTTTTTACCAACTTGGTAAGACATTGGTAAAGATTTATCTTGAAATAGACCTAAAAGAGATGAAAATGAGTTGCGAATAAACATTTTTATGTTTTTGAAGGCGCATTTTTATTGATTTTAAGGATAGTTTTTGCCTTTTGATGGCTTTTTTGGCAAAAACTATATTGTTTATGGTTTTCATAGGCGCAGAGAGTACTTTGAAATAGAATTAATTGCCATTTATGGCTATTTATTGTTTAACAAATGAGTCTGTTTATGGTCAAAACCTTATTTACCAACTTGGTAAGACATTGGTATAAAATTTCCTTTTTTTACGACTGAAATGACTTGAAAAGCAAAATATTTTTTAGTCTTCTTCAAAACTTTGCATGAGACATTCTTTTAAACAATCTACGAATTTGGTTTTACCCGTTTTTCTATTTTTTATGTCAATTTTTGTGCTTGCGTGTTGACCGAGATCGATATGAAAACAATCTTCGGCTGCGTTTACAATTTTCTTAGTTTCAATTTCTCCATTGTTGAAAACCTTTGCTGCCACCAACGCATAGATGAGTTCAATTAAATCTGTTTTTGTGCCAGTCCAAATTAGTTTATGTTTTGCGAAACCTACTATCGGTTCTATAATCGTTAAATCAGGAGATTCTTTTAGTTTAAACATACAATTGTCGACATAGGCACTGAAACGCATGTTGGCTAATATTTTTGCTGTTAGAAAGCAGTGATAAGTACAAAAACGTTCATCGACCATTAGAAACATGCTGGTAATGCAGTTTTTAATATCAAACTGACCACGAACAAAATAAACTTGATCGAAACGGGTACTTTCTGTGTGATGATACTTGTAAAATTCTTGGTTTACGATGGAGAATAAATTAAGCTCTACTTTCATGTTCATCAAGTATTCTTTTATTTCTTTTTTTCCATTTTTGGGTTTAAAGGTTTCCAATTTATAAACACAGTTGTGAAAAAATAACATTGACATTAACTTTGGCTTTTCTATTTTAAAGAAGTGAATTTCGTCTTTTAGTGAAGGGAAGCCATCGCTAATAATTGATTCATCGATTTGTTGGATGGTAGATTTGATTAACTGTGTGACGGCTTCGGCTAGGAGTGAAGGATCTGATATTTCTGAATTAAGCTGTAAAAGTTGTTCATTAACATCTGTTAGGATTGTTTGAATGTTTGTTTTCATAATAAAATGGTTTTACCCAGATTACACAATAGAACTCCACTCTAATTAACAACTACTTGAAACAAAATATTTTACGGAATTTGTTTGACTTCAACATAATCTATTATTTAATCAGTCAAAAAAAGCTGCACAATAACCTGTCTTTTTTGTATTTGCTAATTTTGAAACGAGTTAATTGTGTAATCTGGGTTTAATTTAAAAATTACTACAGGATTTATTTTTATTCCATAGCATCACAAAATGTTTAAAAGATATTTGATTGTGAGGGAAAACAATTATAAGTTATTGTTTAACTACGCTTTCAAGAATTCGGGGCGAAGATGTTGGGAACGTAATCGGTTTTGTATGACTTTGGTTAGGTTTGGTTGCATTTTTTGGTTATTATCAAATTATGATTGAATAGAATCAAAAATATCTTGTACGTGAATTTTTCGATAATAAAATAGACGTCATTTTTGATGCATTTACTCTTACTTAATTCAACAGATTAATAAAAAGTAACAGTTTAAATCAAATTTACTTAGTCACTTTTTATGGGAACGTTCCACTACGTTGGGAACGGTTTCTTTAAAAATGAAGTTGAAATACTCATTTTTCAATACCATAAATCGCAAAATTGCATGGGTTGAGTACTTAGATGGCTTCTGGGATTATAAAAAATAATTTCAAAGATGTCATAGTCGCAATATTCCAAGTATTCATTCACCATTTAATGATTGCATTTATGAAAAAAACAATGGTCTTTATTGTTTTGTCTTTTATTTTTTCTATAGTTTCTCATGCCCAAACTGTACTATTTCAAGCCGTTCCAAACAGTACAACTAAGACAAGTTTTACTACCACTAAAGCTGCGAATGTAAGTGTGTCTAGTGTGTCGTTTACAGGGTTTACTTCCACAACAAATCCTTGTAGTTATGCTCCGAGTCGGACATTGATAGAACCTAAAACTATTTATGATAACTATATGGCTGATTCGGGAAAGACCGTGAGTTTTACTATTTATCCGTCTTCTAGTAAGTATAAACTTTCTATCAGTGACTTGAAATTTAAGATTTCATCGAATGTGGCTAACCTGAAATATCGGGTACACCTGAATATAAAATTGACCAAACGTTTTGCACCTTATAACGATACGGCTTTTACACCTACTTTAGTGAGTGGTTGCGATGCAAATATGGCTAACAATACCTCCGAAACGGTTTTCAACTACCCTACTAAGCTAGTTGGAACGAATATCATTGATAGTATCAATAAATTGCAGGTGGTACTTGTTTTTTATAATGCCCCTACTAGTGCAGATATACGAATTTCGAGTATAAAAGCAGATGGATGTGTACTTGCCGCTACCGCCACTACTACTTGTACAGGCTCGCAGGTTACTACAGGTTTAGCTACAGGGGCGTCTGCACCCTATAATAAATTCAACTTGGTGTATTCCGACGAGTTTGATAGTACTGCTTATGATGTTAATAATTGGCAGCCTCGTACTGTAGGAGGTTTCGGTGGTACAATGACAGAAAATAATATCATTGAAAGTGGTGGGCAGTTGCATTTAACCTACACTTGGGATACGCTGCCTAGTGCAACAGTTGTTAATAAAAAGGATACGTTTTTTTATGGGGGAGGTATCTGTAATGCACACAATACAAAGTATGGATATTATGAGGTGAAAGGTAAGATATTTCAGGGTCAGGATGGTTTGCATCAATCTGTTTGGCAAGTAGGTAGTGCCCCTACACCCGCAATGAAATCATTAGAGAATAATCCTTATACTAATTCATTTCAAAATCAACTATATGAAACTGATTCTTGGTCTAAAACATTACAGCCGAGTATCTGGGGACTAAAGGGGAATGGCGATTCGGAATTTACCTTTCGAAATCAAGGAGGAAGTGATGCTGGATTGCGTTACGAATCGCATATCACTGATATCAATATTGCTCAATATTTTACATCAGGCTTGGAAGTGATGCCCGATAGTGTGAAATATTACTTTAATGGAAAACTTCGTTTGGCCTATCCGATGGTTTATCCCTACGATAGAGATGCAATGGCCATGAGTATGCAGATTTCTGCCTTGCCAACTCCTATCAATTACTATGTTCAGAACAACCAAATTTCAGTGCCCTTACCTCCCGCAGGTGCGGAAATGACGGTTGATTATTATCGTTTTTATGCACCTAAGAGTTGCATCAGCATTAACTTTCTAAGCAATTTTACTTTTGGTGACCCGTGGTCGATGACAACTTCAACTATTAATAAACCAAATGGTTGGATTAATCCTACTAGTCATGATTTACTTGGGAATTATCGGTTAAATTACTTCAATCCTGCTGCCGCTAATCAGGATAGTCTTGTTTATGTTCCAGATTTACCCAATAACCTAGGTGTTCCCGGTAATACTTGGAGTATGCTGCATAAGCTCAATTCTGCCGCTTATCGAACTGCTACCCGACAAGTTTTGGAATATATCCCTAATGGGATTTATGCTTTTAATGCTTATGTGAAGAGTAGCAACATACTAGGCGATACCGTATTGTTGCGGGTGAAGACTAGGACTGCAGGAAATTTGGCGGATACCATCTATCAGGTGAGTGCAAATGCAGGTACGAATACGGCTGACTTGTCTTGGAGAAAAGTGACGCTCAATAATGTTCCTGTCATCAACAACTTCGCTACGGTTGAGTTTTATTCGAATGCTGCCGCAGGTTCCTATACTTATTTTGATTCTGCTACCTTTATTGGTGTGGCCGATACGCTGCTAACAGTCAGTAAGCAAGGTTGTATTGGCGGTTCGATGTTATTGGTTTCCCCTGCCGATATTCCTGCTAGTACAACCTATCAATGGCAGGTATCTACGTTTTCGAATGGCAGTTATAATGCTTGGAATAATTTGGCTACGGGTGCTACTGCGGCTAATAGTACAAATGGTTTTGGTGCGTCCTATACTGATGTTACAAATGATAGCATTGTGGTTAGTAATATCAATAGTGGATTGCTGAAAGCCCGTTATCGCTGTTTAATGACTACTGCCGCAACCGCAACAAATGCTGCCTATACAAGATATAGCGACACCTATCAATTTGATGCCATTAATGCAGCTTTATCCATCTCCGTAACACCGAATTCTCCTATTTACTTAGGGTCAGCTTTGATAATGTCGGCCTCTGCAAGTGGTGGAAGTGGCACATATTCGAATTATTTATGGAGTGGCCCTGCTAATTTTTCCGACACTTTAGCCAATACATTTAAGGCTAAGTTGACCTCTGCAAACAATGGCACATATTCAGTTATAGTAACCGATAATAAGGGATGTTATAAATCAGCAAATCTTAGTATTACTGCTATTGCCACACCTTCGAACCCTGTTACTGTAATTGCAGCTGCCCCAAATGTAATGACTGCTTTCAGTACTATACAGTTGTCGGCAGCTGCATCGAATGGTTCAGGCAATTTCTCTTATTCTTGGATTGGCCCTAATGGTTATACCTCAAGTGGGGCGATTGCTACGATTGCAAACATTACTACAACTCTATCAGGTGTATATACGGTTCTTGTTACCGATAATTCGAATGGTTTTGTGGCGAGCGATACAGAATTAGTAACTATCACGAAACGTCCACAGACCATTAGTTTTAATAATATCAGTAATATTAGTTCCTATACTTCAAGTACAAAAGGATTGCTTAAGGCCACCGCAAGTAGTGGATTGCCAGTAAGATTTGGCTCTTCAAACACTTCTTTACTTAGGTTGGTAACAGATACCTCTTTTTTACTTCAGCAAACTAATCCTGATTATGCAATAACAATTTTAACCCCTGTTTCAACGAATAAGATTCGGCTATATACGACACAAACGAGTCATTTTCATGTGAAAGAGTTTCGTGTATATGCACCTAATAATAATGGTTATCCCTCAAATGTATTAGAAGATTTAAATGATACACTTGATAATGGGCAAATTAATTTGGCTTCCACTTTGGCTACCACTTCTGCAAGTGGGCAATATACACTCGGTGCAGCCTATATGCCTGATAATGTCATTGATGGTCAAACTGCCTCCGATTGGGTGAGTGCCGATGGTTCGCCGCAATGGGTAGAATTGGACTTTCCTTCGCCTGTTACGGTGGGGCATGTACAGTTTATTAATGGCTATCAAAATGGAAATGGGACTTGGGCAGGATTAATGGATTTAAGCAAACTTTCAGTGCAATATTGGGATGGAAGTAATTGGCAAAATGTGGCGGATTGTAAGGTGAATGTGACTGCCTATCAGGATGGTGATGACAATAATCTGCCTGCATCTTATACACAACAGGTTTGTGTAAATACTACTGCGAAATCTGTAACTCGAATCATTTTTCCTCCTACTATTACAAGTCCTTCGATTGCAAATATTATAAACGCAACGGCCTTATTAGGGGCAAATGTTACGGATACAAGTGGTGTTTCCTTGACTGCAAAGGGTATTTATTATGACACAATCCCTTCGCCTTCGGCAATTAGCATGAATAGTCCAAACAATTATGGAGGAGTATTTACGCAGACTATTTCTGGATTATTAGGAAACACGCTTTAGATGTAATCATACCGCTCATTTACCAACATAATCACCCAGTGATATTCTGGGTTGTCATAAAATTTCTCAGCAATGATTTCCGGCGTTTCTCCCTCTCCGATGTTATAGGTATCG
>CANCVE010000047.1 GCA_947381435.1 Chitinophagaceae bacterium | reverse complement strand
TACATTGTTAGTAGCATTAGTAATTACGTCTGTTAGCTTTGGCCAAGTAGCAGCATGGAATGTGTATGGTGATACCGCTTGGGGTGCCCAAGGTAAAGTTCCTGGTATTTTAGATGCAAATCTTACATCCGAAGGATTAAAAAGAGGAGATAGTGTTAGGATTTCTGGTACAGCCGGTAAAAACCTTTGGGGTGGTAGTTATTGGAGCTTTGGAACTGCACAGCAAGGTATAGATAGTCTACGTTACATTACCTTCTCTGTAGCTACAAATAGTAGTGCTACAGTATCATTAACAGGTCTTGATACGTTGAGAATAAGAACAACTAAAACGGGACCTATTAGTTTCCTTTTGCAATATTCAATAAATGGAAGCAGCTTTAGCGATATTTATACTTATACAATTACAAGGCCTACTGCAACCACAAATTCTGCTTTGGCTCCTTTAAGCTTAACAAATGTAGCAGGTTTGCAGAATGTGCCTCCTTCTACTAATGTTACCTTTAGGTTAGTTCCTTATGGTACAACAAGTACGAGTGGAGCGTTCTATTTTGGTAATCAGGCAAGTACTAATCACATTGCTATCATTGGTTCTGTAACATTGCCGGTATCAATTGCTAGCATCAAAGCAGTGACAGCTGTGGGCAAAACAACGATTAATTGGTCTACAGGTTCTGAACTAAACTTTAGTTATTTTACTGTTGAGAAAAGTACAAATGGCAACACCTTTACTGAAGCTGGTTGGGTAGCATCGAGGGGTATTGCTACCGGAAGTAGTTATAGTTTTGTAGATCTTTCTGGTGCAAAATATTATCGTGTAAAGATTATAGATAAGGATGGTAGCTTTAAGTATAGCCAAATTATTTCGGTAGCAGCAAAAGCTATTCAAGTATCTGCTTTCCCAAATCCGGTAGTAAATTCATTGTCTTTCACTCATGGTGTTGCTACTAGTGGTGGATTTGTGAAAATAACTTCTATTGATGGTAGAACTCTAAGTTTGAAGAAAGTAGAAGTAGGTGCTAGCAAAACAACCGTTGATGTGGCTAGTTTGAAAAAAGGTGCTTACGTAGCAGTTGTTAACGATGGTAATACGAGTAGTAGTATTAGTTTTGTTAAGTAATCGTTTTAAAACAATTTTGATAGTAAAGAAACGCTCTAGCAATGGAGCGTTTTTTTTGTTATTATCTCATCATTCACCTTTTGAGAGTATTAGTCACAATCTGGGTTTAAACAATTTCATGGCAAATAAGTAACTTCTAATTCTATGCTTAAGATTTTAGTTTAGTCCTATTGAGTTACTTTTAAGAAGGTTAATTAATTTCGTACCAGTTTATTTATTAATTAGGCTTCTATTGTTTACAATGAATATTACTAACACACAATGTTTTATAAGTTATTCTTTAGGGTTAGAATTCTCCTTTGTAGGATATTAAAGCGTCCAATATTTATTATTAAAGTTGAAAATGGAATAACTACCAACGTGCTTGGAATTGTAAGGAATGGTTTTATTAATGATTGCACTGAAATCTTTTCTGCAAATCGTATTTCATTTGCTTTTGTTTATGCTGTCAATTCCGATTATGGTAAACCAATCATATATGCATCTGTAGAAATACAAAAGGATGCGTTACAGCAATTAAGAAACTGTTGGAGTGTTAGGTAGTAAATTGAATCATTTATAAAATGCAGTAATAATTAAACGAACCAAATGTGTTTCAGTCATTCGATAATGGTTAATCAATTTTCACAAAGTATTCTAGCATTTGTAAGAAAACAATATTCTCATAGGTCTAAATGTTTTCCCCTTTTTATTTTATTTACGCTATTTGTTAGTTGCTTAAATTCCGTTATTGCCCAACCTAATACTATTCATAATGATGTATTTTGGAATACTAAAGATGGAAAACCTCTATTCAGTCAAGGCGGTGGAATTTTCAAATTTGTAGATCCTATTTCTGGTGTACAAAAGTACTATTGGTATGGAATGCATTATAAGGAGGCGGATATTTATCGCAATAATCCTACTGCAGGTATAAAAAGTGCAAAGTTTCAATCAGTTACTTGTTATAGTTCTACCGATTTAGTTAACTGGATATTTGAAGGTGATGTATTAAGCATCGACGAATTGAGACAGCATAATGCTGATAAAACATGGGTTGGCCGTTTGGGCGTTGCCTATGTTAAGGAACTAAACAAGTATGCAATGTTTGTTCAGAACGGAAGGGGGGTACTTATTGCTACATCAAATAGCCCCACAGAACCATTTATATGGCATCAGCATATTAGCATGAAAGAGATGATTGGCACAGATAATACTGGAGATCAAACTGTGTTTACGGATGAAGACAATGGTAAATCATATCTTATTTATTCGTTTGGTAAAGGAAGGAATAAGCTTTATGTTTCTGAAATTGGGGTAAAGGATGGCATGGTAAATTTATTAGACTGTAAACAAGTTTTTCAGGGTGAAAGTCGTGAGGGGAATTGCATGTTTAAATACGGAGGCAAGTATTATATGTGCGCCTCAAACATATATGGTTGGGATGCTTCATTGCCTTATTATCTGGTTGCAAAAGATATACGAGGGCCTTATAGACCAGAAGGAAGCATGCTTGTGATGAAGGGAAGTACTGAAGATTTTGGGCATGTAACCCAAACCGGATTCTTTGTTTCAGTAAAAGGAAGCAAGCAAGAAACAATTGTGTATTGTGGGGATAGATGGGCAGATTTTGCAGGTAACGGAAATGGCTATAATCAATGGGTGCCACTTTCATTTGATAGTGCAATTCCTTTTTTTAATTCATTGAGTTCATGGAATCTAAATGCTGAAACGGGCGAGTGGAGTGTGGCAAATGATAATAACTATGTAAAGAATGGAAGTTTTGAGGCAGATAGAAGGAGGATTCCAAGTGCATACAAGCCTGTGCAAATGCAACTGACTGGTTGGGTTACTACTTTTATGGGAGGAAATTATTTGAGTTTCGATACTGCAAGCTCACCGTTATTGAACCATTTTAATAGTGAAGAAGATAGAAAGATAGTTATTGGAGAAAAGAGCTTAGCAATTAGTGATAGGGTCGATTTTCAGCGTAAAGTATCTCAAACTATAATTTCATCACCCTATGTAAAATTAGAAAATGGAGATTATGCACTAACTGCCAAAGTGAGAAATAGTGTTGGATTTGCCAAACTTGAAATGTATGCTCATAGCAGTGCACAAAGGTTTGCTCAAAGCATTATTGAAGAAAATGCTAATTGGAAAACAATTAAATTGGAAGGGATAAAAGTTAAGAATGGAAAGGTAGAGATCGGCTTTCTAGCAGAGGGAAATGCAAACGCTTATTGCTATGTGGATGATTTAGAATTGATAAGGGTCAAATAGGTAAGGATGAACCTTCGTACGTAATATGGAATTCAAAATTCAAAACTTAAAATAATAGAACTATTCTCCCCAAATCCATTTTACTTGTTGTTTGGCATTAAACTCATTATTAAACATACCCTTTAATAGTTGCTTTCGCAGCGTCACTTCTGCACTGCTAAAAGGCTGTTCATTAAGCCTTGTGATGAGGTTTATAAATTCATCTGCATTCTTTCCTATATGGCAAGCGGTTTCCAATCCACTTCCTACCACTGTTGCTTCGTTTACCAAACAATGACGCCCATTAAACAATGCATTCAATAGTTTCAATTTAATACCACTGGTATGGTAGGAGGGAAGTATATTGATATGTGCCTTTGCAATCATTTCCTGCATACTATCTATATCAGGATTTGCCACAATACAGGTATGCTGTTCTCTGTAAGCTAGTTCTGTAAGCTTCTTCGAAGGGTTCTTGCCAGCAATAACAAAGGGGACTTTCAGTTTATTAAAAACGTTTTCCAACAACCAAGTAGCTGCCCTTTCATTTACTTCTACGCTAAGATCTGCCTGATATAAACAGTAATGGCCTGTACCCAATTGACTATTTACTTCCCAATCCTGTGGGAGATACAAGGATAGGTAATCAATGGTTGTACAACCAAGTTCTTTTCGGTATATGTCTACATCCTTATGGGTAACACCCCAAAAAGCAGTTGCCTTAGTTACAATCGATTGTTCATATTTTTTTAGTAAGTAACTCTCACGCCAATAATAAACCTTTTTGAGGGGTGAAGTACTTGATTGTTGTAGCTCATCATAATACTGGTATTCTACATTGTGAACGCGAACAAATTTTCTCCGAGAAGCAAATCTCACATCATTAAGTAGGTAAGTGCAATGAATTCCCTCCATGAATATGGGGTAATCATCCTTTAATAAATTATCAAATAGTTCTTCATTGCGCCTACTTGCAACGATATATGGGATGATTGTAGAAATGCTTTTGTGTCCTTCTGCTCTTGGGTAATAATTTACAGATTCGCAGTAATTATTTAGTTCACTTTGTTGTCCTCGTCCATATTCAAAACAGTGTAAATGAATTTTAACACCTTGTGCCTGCAAAGCAGGCAACTTGTAAAACAAATCATATACGCCGCCATAGTCTACGGGATACGGGACATTGAGGGTAATGATATGTAAATGTTTATCCAAAATACTTGAGTTTAAATTTGAGCGATGATATACAAAGTGCTATTGAATGCGTGATAAGTTTAATGACTCATTATTTGTCAGACAATTTGCTTCCAAAAACTAACAAGCACTTTCTCTTCCTCATTCCAGTTCAAAGCTTCACGCGCCAATAAGGCATTTTTTTGAACTGAATTAAACAAAACACTATCTGTCAGCAATTTGTTCAAACCGTCTGCAATTGTATTAATTGATGTTTCATTTATCAAATAAGCAAAAGGATAATCTTTCAGGATGGCGGCATATTCTGGATAGTTTACACACAATTGCGGAATGCCTGCCATCATATAATCAAAGAATCTATTGGCCAATGAATAGTATTGATTCATTCCTGTGGCTTCAAACAGCATCACACCAAAATGACTTTGTTGGGTTATAAGTTGTAAATCCATCGGCGATACAGCCCCTTTAAAAATTACTTTGTCTTCTAGTTTGTGTTCTTTTACTAAAGTCTTTACTTCGCCCAAAAAATTGCCCACACCGCAAATTAAAAGCTTAGCATTTACTTGCTTCATGGCAGGTATCAAAGTCTCAAAACTTCTTCCTTCATTTACTGCCCCTTGGTAAATGATAGTTGGCTCGGCAAACTTATCGGCGTTAACCAGCTCTTTTTTCATCGGCATATTTCGTACAATGCTGTACTCAACGCCATATCTACGTTTAAACTCTTCTTGAATAAAAAGATTTACAGTATATCCTTTTGTAAAACGAGGCACTGCAAACCGTTCTATAGCCAACCAAAACTGATGAATTCTTTTACGTGTCACTATCTCCTTTTGCTCTGTAAAAAGTTCATGCGCATCATAAACTCTTGGTTTTTTCCGAAAGATTGAAGCAAAGTAGCAGGGTATAATAGTGTCTAAATCTATTGCACAAAAAGCATCCGTTTTAGTAAATAGGAGGTAGACTAACAGGCGAATATTGTATTCAGTATAAAAAAGAAAACCTTTATTGAAGATACATTTCAACCGTTTTTGTGTAAAAGGAAACTTGGCAAGTGGCTTGGATGTAGGGAGCTTTCTGCCTATCAAAACGGCTTCATATCCTGCCTTTTGCAATGAAGTACAGATGCGTTGCATCCGTTGATCGTAGGTTAAATCGTTCGTAACAGTCAGTAATATCCGCGGCAATATCTCCAAGTTTAAAACAAATATAAATGCCACGATTTACTTTGAAGAAATTAAGACAAATGTGAAGTATGCAGTTTGATTTGATAAGAAGGAATTATGGGTTACAGCTCCTTACTTGCATCGTATATTTTCTTTATAATCTCAACTGTTTTCAAGGCATCAAAAGCACTTGTGGTCATAGTTGCACCATTTTGAAGAACATCTATCACATTCTCATAAACTTTGTCGTGGTTACTCATGCTTCCTACATAAGTGCCGTAGTTGTTTGCTATGTTTCCTTTAGGTAGGTTTTCAAACTTAAATCCTTCAATACTCTGGTATTCTAATTCATTCAAATACTGTCCACCAATCTTTACCGTACCCTTTTCTGCAAAAATGGTTAGCGAGCCTTCCATGTTTTTTGCATGGCTATTTACGGTATAATTAATAGTTGCAATAGAGCCATTGGTAAATGAAAGTGCCACTACACCAGTATCTTCAAACTCTATTATATTTTCATGAGAATAATTGTTGGTAATGGCAAACGCCTTGTTGACATCTCCATTTAGCCAATACAACAAATCGATAAAATGACTGAACTGTGTAAAAAGCGTTCCTCCATCCAAATCTTTACTTCCTTTCCAGGAGTTGGCATAATAGGCTGCATCCCTGTTCCAGAAGCAGCTTAACTGTAAGCTATAAATCTTTCCAAGAATACCTTTATCTATTGCTTCTTTCACAGCAGCAACCGGAGGGTTATACCTGTTTTGTTTGATGGGGAACAGTAGTTTTTTATTGGCATTTGCTGCCTCAAGCATTGCCTCACAATCTTCTACTGTTATTGCCATCGGCTTTTCTACAAGCACATTAAAACCTGCGTTTAATGCTTTAATGCTGTGTGTGGCATGAAGTCCATTTGGGGTACAGATGGATACAACATCAATTTCTTTTTCAGCGGATAAAAGTTGTTCTATTGATGAATACGCTTTTCAACTATATTGATTGGCTAATGCTTCGGCTTTCGAAATATCTATATCGCAAACTGCCACCAATGTTCCCAAGCGATGGATGTGTCCGGCGTGGCGTTGGGCTATTCTGCCGCAACCAATGATGGCAAATTTTATCTTATTCATTCAACTATCCTTAATTTCAAACCTCCACCTTCAACTAACGATTATCGATTCTTAACTCTCGACAATTAACGTTTAACTTCCGACTTTCAACTCCCGACTTCTTAATCAAACTTGCCATCCAGAATCATCTCAATAAATTCTCTTACCGCACCTTCTCCACCACTTTTAGTCAGGTGAATGATTCCCTCAATAGCTTTTACTTTAGGTGTGGCATTTGCAGGACAAGCCGCAAGCCCTACAGATTGTAACAATTCTATGCAGTTCACATCGTCTCCAATGTAGGCTACTTCTTGTAGGGTAATATTTTCTTTGGCACAGACATCCAGAGCGGCAGCTAGTTTTCCTCCAAAGCCCTTGCCTTGATACAGGTAATCCATTTTTAGTTTGGCAGCGCGCCTTTCCACCATCTTGGTGTTTTCTGTAGTGACAATGCCAATCTTTACTCCGGTTTGTTGAATAAGATTAAAGCCCATGCCATCGTGCGTATTAAATTTTTTAAATTCATCGCCACTTTCGGTGTAGTACATGCCAGCATCAGTCATTACGCCATCCACATCGCTCAGAAATACTTTTATCTTGCTCATCAGTTATCCTATTACTTCCAAGTGAGAAACAGAGAATTCAACCACCATCAATTGACCAATACTTTCCAACTGAACGTACACTTTTTTCTTACCATCCCTTATTACAACTCCTTCTTTATCCATGAAAACACCTTGTGTGATTTTCACTTTCGAGTCGGCTTTAAATCCTTCTAAAGCTCTCATCTCAATCTTAGCATCCTTTTCATTAAGGTAACGCTGTATATTTTCAATTTCTTCGGTTCTGATAATTGCCGGTTTGCGAAGCCAATACACAAAGTTTAGTACGCCATCCACCATTGTAACAGGTAGTCGCTCAGTGGCGTAATCAATATGCACAAACACATACGATTTAAACAATGGTTCCTCAACTATTTTCTTCCTGTCGCTCCACTGTTTTTGAATCTTTTGTATAGGACACCAACTCTCTATTCCTCTTTGTAAAAGCCTTTCGTGAACTTTTTTCTCCCAACGTGGTTTAGTGTATAAAGCGTACCAACTCTTCTTGTTCTTCTCTGTAAGGTTATTCGATTCCATTTCACTCATTTCTTTCTTTACTAAACAATGTTAAAAATAACAATAGTTACCAACTGTAAACTTGCGAATTGGTTTGAGCCGCAAATTAACTGCGTTAAGCCTGAAATAAGAAATAAAGTTTAAGGAAATTTTACAGGTTAGATAAGTTTTGGTGCTTTTGCATAACCAAATCTGTTCATTCTTGTGGCTGTATAGTAACTATCTAACCCTAAACAAGCCATGCTTTCTGCCTCATCTATATTAATAAAACCATCCGCAGTTACTAACTCTTTTGGTACAATTACATCGGATATTTCTCCTATTACGAAGAAAGTATTATTGTGTTTAATGGGTACAATCTCTACCAGTTTTAGCGCAAATTTCAAGTTGCTTTCAGCTACAAAAGGCGCAATTATGGGATGAATAAACTGTTCGGTAAGCCCTACTGCTTCAAACTCATTTATTTCTACAGAATATTTTGCGCTTGTTTGATGCGCCTTCGCTACAAAAGAAGGATTTATATGATTGATGGTGTAAACCCCTGTTGCTTCTATATTGTTGATTGTGTGTGGGGCAGCAGCAAGCGGACGATTGATAAAACCAATTAATGCAGGATCAGCCCCCAAGTGGACTACACTGCTAAATATGGCCAAATTGGGTTGCCCTTCCTTGTTTACAGTGCCAATAAGGTTAGCAGATTTAAAGCCTGATAGACAATTAATGAAGTTGGCACGATAAAAACGCTCCCATGTTTTGATGGTATCAATTGATAAATGTTCCATTCAATTATTAAGGATTGAGGTTTAAAAAAGTTTAATTCACACCTAGGTTTATGTTCAAATTATCAGCTTTTTGGACAAGGTATTCAGTTTTTTTGACAAGGTAATCAATTTTTTGGCCAAGGTATTTAAGTTTTTGGACAAGGTATTCAATTTTTTGACCAAGGTATTCGGTTTTTTGGACAAGGAATTCAGATTTTTGGACAAGGAATTCAGATTTTTGGCCAAGGTATTCGTTTTTTTGGACAAGGTATTCAAGCTTTAGGACAAGGTATTTGAACATGAAACCATTAAAAATGGGTGTTTTATTACAAGCAATACTTGTGTTCTTGGTGAAAACCTTTGTGTTCTTAGTGGTAAAAAAGCCCTGAGTGGTAACCAAACTCCTAAAACCTGTTATTTTGCAAATATGAATAGCGAACTATTTTATCAGTTAATTGATGCTGCGCTGAAAGAAGATATTGGTAGTGGCGACCACAGCACCTTGAGTTGCATCCCGAAAGATAAAATGGGAAAGGCAGAACTTAAGATAAAGCAAGATGGGATATTGGCAGGGATGGAAGTGGCGCAGAAAATATTTGAAATAGTAGAACCTTCCGCTTTATTTACTGCATATAAAAAGGATGGCGAGGCAATGGTTTACGGCGAAGTTGCATTTGAAGTTTCTGCAACAATCTATACCATCCTTACCTGCGAAAGGCTTGTGCTAAACTGTATGCAACGCATGAGTGGCATTGCTACACTTACGCATCAACATACCCAAAAGTTACAAGGATATTACACAAAATTGTTGGATACAAGGAAAACAACACCCAACTTTAGGTTGCTAGAAAAAGAAGCAGTGCGCATTGGTGGAGGCACTAATCACCGCTTTGGTTTGTATGATATGATGATGCTAAAGGATAATCATATTGATTATGCCGGAGGATTAGAACCTGCCATTAACAAGGCATTCGAATATACACAAACAAACAATCTTCCATTAAAAATTGAAGTGGAAACAAGGTCGCTGCAAGATGTAGAAACAGTGTGCCGCATAGGAAAAGGAAAAGTTTTCAGAATAATGCTCGACAACTTTACCCCTGCTCAAATAACAGAAGCGTTGCAAATAATAAAAGGTGAATACGAAACAGAAGCTAGTGGAGGAATTAGCCTTCAAACAATAGAAAGCTTTGCCGCCACCGGCGTAGATTATGTAAGTGTGGGCGGATTAATTCATCAGGCACAAAGCTTAGATTTGAGTTTGAAAGCAGTGATAACCCCAAACCCCTAAAGGGAAAAGCACAAGTTTCGACCTTTAACTTTCGACTTTCAACTTTTAACTAATTTAAAAATGAGCAAAAAGATAAAACCCACCTCTAATGGTCTTGTTTATAGTACAGACCCAAACTTTAAACTGGAGGATAACGAAGAAATACAAGAAACACTTCCGCCTGCACAACAAAAGCTTCTGCTAAGATTGGAGACGAAGCACCGTGCAGGAAAAGCAGCAACCATAGTGGCAGGATTCATTGGTGCTGAAGATGACTTTCAGGCATTGGGTAAGCAACTAAAAAACTATTGCGGCACAGGCGGTTCTGCCAAAGACGGCGAGATAATCATTCAGGGCGATCAACGAGAAAAGGTTTTGAAATGCTTGCTGGCAAATGGGTATAAGCAGAGCAAGTAATGATTAGTGTTTAATGATAAATGATTAACGAAACCTAAGTAGCATTAATCATTTATCATTAAACACTAATCATTAGTCGATTATTTCAAACAAAAACACTTGCGTTTTTTCTAGCATCATAAAGTTGTTGTCTACCATTGTGATGAGGGTTTTATGACCATTGGGGAGCGTAGGGCCAAACGTCATGCCTTCCACATTGTCTACAAATCGCCCTAAATTGTCCATATTAATTATCAATCGTTTGGGTACGGGTACAAAATTCTTGTTATTAATCAATGATAGGTTGTCTTTTATATCGGTTCCTTTACTCAGGTCAGCTTCAAAAATCTTCACAGTACAGGCAATTCTTCCAGTAGAAAATGAGCGTTCCATCACCAATAACTTATCTTTTCCTGCCCACAATATATCCGATACACCGTTTATTTTAAACGCAAGCGGCAAGGTTCCATGCGCCACTGGGTCTAACTTGTAAGCATATTGTGCAGTATTCTTCTTGGTAGTGGCATCAAATTTCAGAATTCGTATCATCGGGTTCACATCCTGCGTATCTGCTTGTGGCCCATCCTGATAAAGCGGTTCTTCCACATTTATGTAGGCATCTTTGTAGTTGTTGGCAAAAGTTAATCCTTCAAATACACTATTCTTCCTAGGCCCAATTTCTTCCTTGTGCATCACCACTTGTTCTGGCAGCGGAAATGTGTCTATATACTTTCCTTCCCTAGTGATGGTTGTAATGGCAGGATTTTCTATCACATCCCTAAAAATACTCATGTCGCGTTCTCCTTCACTTGTCCAAACTAAATTTTGGGTTGTGGGGTTATACCTTATTGCTTCTGGGTCGGGCGTATGGAAAGGATTTTCCTTTCTGTTAGGATAAACTGATCCATTTGCTTGTAGCAGGCTTTTTACGTCTACAAAAACCACAGTATCTATCCCCTTAGGCGAAATACTAATCTTTAAAGTATAAAAACGTGCGGGGTTAAGATCGCTCTTATCATCGCTGATGGAGTAATATAAATTATGTTCTGTATCATAGTCAATGCCCGAAAGACCGCCAATGGTAGTACCCTTAAATTTCAAGTTATGTGGCACATCATACTCTCCCAAAAACTTCAATTGTTTGATGTTTGGAGCAATAGTTTGCACATATTTCTTCTGCGCCACTACGTTAAAGCAAGCCAACCAACCCAACAGAATTAACAGGTATATCCTCATAAACTATTTTGCGGGCAAGCTAATAAAAAAGGATTAAGAGATGTGTTACTGAAAGATTATTATTTTGAACTTTAATCAAAATTGATCAATCTTGGCCGTGAGGTTACTTGGGTGGATATACAAACGGTATCCAACCATTAATTAATACTTCTCAAACCAGTCAAACCGCTCATTAATGATGTTTTCTTTTTCTTGTTTTATGTAATTTAAAAAAGCAGCCGCCGCTGGAGAGAAATTCTTTCCTTTCATCCAAATCAAATTCCAAGTACTCGTTATAGGAAAGCCTTTTACAGGTATTATTTGCAGGTCGCCATTTATCAATTCATTTTTTAAGCCAATCAATGGCATTATCGAATAACCTAATCCAGCAATAACAGCTTGTTTGACTGCTTCATTAGATGTTAATTCCATTTTCTTTCTTACCGGAACACTATTTTGACTAATGTATTTTTCCATCACATATCGGGTTCCTGAACCTTCCTCTCTGTATATTAGTGGTAAGGTTTCGAAAATAGAATTGTCGTTCATTTTCCTTTTTTGTTTATGTTCTTTATTTCCCACCAAGTAAAGTTTGTTTTGCATCAATTCTACATTTTCTATTTTTAAATCGGTTGGCAAAACAGATACCATTGAAAAATCTACCTCATTGTTAGAAAGACTTTCTATCACTTTTGCTTTATTGGTAACGTCTAATATCAGTTCTATGCCTTCGTTTTTCTTTAAGAAATCAGCTAAAAAATAAGGAATAATATACTTTCCTGTAGATACAACCGAGAGCTTCAGTTTGCCAGAAACCTTTCCCTTAAAGGCTAGAGTTTTGTAGTTTATGGCATTTATTTCGTTCAAAATATTCTCTGCTGCCAAAGCTATTTCCTTGCCAAAATCTGTTACATAAAGTTTTCTGCCTACTACTTCTGTAAGTGGTATTTCGAACTGATCCTGTAAGTTTTTTAACTGAATTGATACTGCAGGTTGTGTAAGATATAACTCTTCTGCAGCCTTAGTTATGCTCTCCAATTGACACACTTTTAAGAAAACCTGAAGTTGGTGTAAAGTATAATTCATAAAAATTATTTATGGCAAACATAATTATTATAAATAAAAACATATCAATTGGGCGCTACATTTTTGCATCATTAAATCACGAAAAAACAAAAATGATGCAAAGGATTACAGTAGCAAAAGGAGATGGAATTGGGCCTGAGATAATGGACGCCACACTAAAAATTATTTTGGCAGCAGGTGCTAAAATTGAGATTGATGAAATTGAAGTAGGAGAGAAGGTGTACTTAGCGGGAAATACTTCTGGCATTGCAAAAGAATCGTGGGATGTGATTAGACGTAATAAGGTTTTTTTGAAAGCCCCAATCACTACGCCGCAAGGAGGTGGCTACAAAAGTTTGAATGTTACTACCCGGAAATTCTTGGGTTTGTACTCCAATGTTCGCCCATGTAGCAGCCTACATCCTTTTGTGAGTACCAAACATCCAAAAATGGATTTGGTGATTATTAGAGAGAATGAAGAGGATTTGTATGCAGGGATTGAACACCAGCAAACGGACGAAGTGGTGCAATGTTTAAAGCTGATTAGCCGCCCTGGGTGTGAGAAAATAGTGAGATATGCTTTTGAATATGCTAAGCAATATGGTAGGAAAAAAGTGACTTGTTTTACCAAGGATAACATTATGAAACAGACTGACGGACTGTTTCATCAGGTGTTTGATGAAATTGCAAAAGAGTATCCTGAAATAGAAAACGAACATTGGATTATTGATATAGGTGCCGCTAAAATGGCCGATACGCCAGAGGTTTTTGATGTGATTGTAACGCTCAATTTGTATGGAGATGTATTGTCGGATGTGGCAGCGCAGATTGCTGGTTCTGTTGGCCTTGCTGGTTCGGCAAACATTGGGGAAGAATGTGCCATGTTTGAAGCTATTCATGGTTCGGCGCCAAGACGTGCCAATCAAAATATGGCAAATCCGTCTGGATTGTTGCAAGGTGCCATCTTGATGTTGAATCATATTGGTCAAAATGATGTTGCAGAAAATGTACAAAATGCCTGGCTAAAAACCATAGAGGATGGAATTCACACGTACGATATTTTTAAAGACGGTACTAGCAAACAAAAGGTAGGTACATCGGAGTTTGCTGATGCTGTTATTGCCAATCTTGGGCAGAAACCTACTCTTCTAAAACCAGTATCTTATGCCAAAGGAAGTCCCATTGTTTTACCTAAATATGAGCGTAAGCCAGCAGCAAAGAAGGAATTGGTAGGAATTGATTTATTTATACATTGGAGAGGGACTAATCCAGATGAATTAGCAGATAAAATAAAAGTAATTGGAACCGATACGGTAAAACTTTCGATGATTACTAACAGGGGTATTAAGGTTTGGCCAGAAGGGTTTAAAGAAACTTTTTGCACTGATCATTGGAGATGCAGGTTTAAGCCAGAGGGGATAAAAGCAATAAATAAAGAGGATATAGGCAGGTTGCTTTCGAAATCTTATTGGGTTGGTGTAGATGTAGTAAAAACAGAAAACCTATATGAATTTGATGGTAAAGCAGGGTATTCTTTAGGTCAAGGACAATAACATTAACAAAGTAACATTTTACATTTAAATTATAATTATGAGCAGTTTTAAATTGATACAAGGAAAGTTTAGTGCCAATGATGCAATAGACATAATTACACAGATGGTACAAGTGAAAATTAAATTTCATGAAAACAAAATCACCAATACTAGCAATGAAGAAGACAGTAAACTAGAAGAAAAGAGGATTAAAGAACTTCAAAATGAACTTCAAAATCTTAGGAGTAATCTACTAGCAAAAGGTGGACTTATTGAATTATCTTCAGTAATCAACTACCACTAAAAGAACTTGGAGATACTAAAAGGTTAATTTCTGTATTTACCTGTTTTAGTAAATGTATCTCTAAAAAGTGCAACTATCTTAATTGAGGGGTTGCACTTTTTGTTTTATCATGCCCTCTCCAACTATATTTGCCACCATTTAGAATGAAAAAACTTGACTGGTATATATTAAAAAAGTTTCTGGGTACCTTTTTTTTCGCCATCGTTCTGTTCACAATCATCGCTATTGTGATAGACCTTAGCGAGAAGACTGACAACTTTGTAAAATCTGGACTAACATTCATGCAGATTGTTACGGGCTACTATTATGGGTTCATCCCTTATATCATTGCCCTGCTTTTTCCCTTGTTTGTGTATATCTCGGTTATCTTTTTCACGTCTAAGATGGCCAACAATACAGAGATAATTCCCATATTAGCCAGCGGAACTTCTTATAACAGATGGTTGAGGCCATACTTTATTGGTGGAGGTTTTCTTGGTTTAATATTGTGGGCATCTAACCAATATGTAATCCCTAAAGCTAATCTGATTAGGAGTAGTTTCGAGGCTAGGTATGTTGATAGAGACAATTCCTACGAGCAACTTACTGCGAATACCAACACCAACATCTATTTTAAAGTTGATTCTTTTACTTATGCAGGTATCATGAATTATGATACTTCTTACAAACATGGGGGTACTTTTTTTATGCACCATATTGAGCATAATAAGTTAACCGTAAATACCCGCGCCGAAAGCATAGAATGGGATACTGCCATCCATAAATGGCGTATGACGAGCGTTATTACCAGAACCATGCATCCCCTAAATGAAACCGTGAAGATGGAGCAACAACAAATTGCTGCTTTTTCTTTTAAGCCACAAGACCTTGGAAAGGATAAGTTTACAAAGGATAAACTGACTACTAAGGAACTTAAAAGGTTTATAAAAATGCAAGAGGAGAGGGGTTCGGAAGGAATTAATGACCTTAAAGTGGAACTTCAAAGGCGTAATGCAACACCTGTTACGGTGTTTCTGCTTACAATAATAGGCGCAATTGTGGCTGGCCGAAAGGTGCGCGGCGGTAGTGGAGCGCATTTGGCTTATGGGTTTATGACGGCCGCAGCTTTTATTATAACCGATAGGTTTTCTACCATATTTTCTACCAAAGGCAATCTGCCACCAGTCATTGCCGCCTGGATTCCCAATGCCATCTTTGTGTTTGTAGCATTGTATCTGCACAAGAAAGCCCCTAAATAGAAAGGAAGATGCTGGTTTCAGGTCGCTAGTTTCTAGTTACTGGCAACTTGCAACTAGTAACCTGAAACCAGTAACTTGCAACCTCTACAATCTTTCTATCATGAAGAAAATATGGACAATGTTAAAGCAGACCATCAGCAATTTTTCTGATGATAATGGCATGAAGCTTAGCGCCTCTTTGTCTTACTATACCATCTTTTCAATAGCCCCTTTGTTGATGATTGCTATTTCTTTGGCAGGCATTTTCTTTGGCGAGCAGGCTGTTCAGGGTAAGGTTTATTTTCAATTGCGTACGCTAATTAGCGATGAGGCCGCATTGCAAATACAGGATACCATCAAGAATATGCACCACGTAAAGACCCCATTTTCCAATAGCATCATCGGTATTGCCATATTGTTTGTGGGTGCAAGTAGTGTTTTTCTCGAGATACAGGATTCTATGAATTATATATGGGGTATAAAAGCCAAACCCAAAAAGAACCTGATACGATTTGTAAACAATCGGCTGTTGTCATTCTCACTCATTTTGGGCATGGGCTTTATCTTAATGGTTTCTTTATTCCTCAATACACTGATAGATTTAGTCAGCGATAGGCTACATGCATATTTCAATAATTCCCTCATTTATCTAACCTATTGCGTCAATTTAGCTATCGTTTTGGGTATTACTTCCCTGCTTTTTGCCATCATTTTCAAGGTGCTCCCCGATGTTGTTATCCGTTGGAAAGATGCTTTAGTTGGTGCATTTGTAACCAGTGTCTTGTTTTTGTTTGGGCGGTTTGCCATCGGATTCTATCTTGGTCATTCCTCCGTAAACCTTACTTATGGCGCGGCTTCTGCCGTTGTAGTTCTGTTGTTGTGGGTTTATTATGCCAGTGTAATCTTATACATTGGGGCAGAGTTTACCAAGGTTTATACATACACTTATGGTGGCGGAATGGAGCCTAGCGAAACGGCGGTTTATATCATCAAGCGAAATCCAAAAGAGTTGCAAGTAGCTCCTTCGCCGTCAAAGACTGAAGAATAATTAGAGTCAATTTACTTCCCATGCTACACTATTCAAATTGTAAAGATGATCTACTGATTTGCAAACCATTCAGAAAATGGTAAATGCAATTGCAGTATACTTTTGTTGGGTACAATGAAAATCTTTACAGGCTTAAAACCAGAATATGTTGGTTGAAATAAAATATATATCAAGCCAAACATATTTTATATCAACCCAATAAGAATATTATTATCCCAAATAAAATATATATCAAGCCAATGAGAATATATTTCAACCCAAATATATTTTATATCAACCCACTGAAAATATATTTTGCCCCAATGAGAATATTATTATCCCAAATAAAATATATACCAAGCCAAGGAGAATATATATCAACCCAAATATATTCTCATTCAAGCGAAGGAAAGTAGTCGGCTACCTAAAACAAGATTTTGTGGGGATATAAAGATTATGGTTTGAGTGAAAAAAATAGGATTCGATTTAATTAGGATACTTTGGAGGATAAGAGAATGTTGCATACAGGGATATAGAAGAGAAAGTGTTTCAATTCAAGCTTAAAAGTGCTTTATACCGTTTTTTCCAATAACCTACATAATTGAAATCGTCATATTCTTCATCGCTTTTATTCACGACTGTTTTTCTTATTAAAGTTGGTTTAGTATCCTTTCTTGATTCATCATACTCTCCTTTATATAACTCAATTGCCTTTATAACATGGGTTTTAAATCCATCGGCATCTTTCGCCTGCCTAAAATAAAGTGTGTAAAGTATCTGTTGCTTCAATCCACTAAAAGTATATAGGTGTGAGCATATCTCTCCATGAATATAAACGTTATCACAATATATATTTCTCCGTGTATCAATAAGCTTATAATAGTATTGCAATTCAAAGGATGTCTCTTCTTCAAATATCCTCTTCTTTGGATTAAAAAGATAAGCATACTTCCACCATTGATATGAAACTATGAAATCTTTGTATCCATCATTATTTATATCTTCCATCATGGTGTCAGTAAACCTAGTGTAGTCAACCGCAATATTTACTTTCCATTCATCATTTTCAAACTTTTCAAGAATACAATCCTTGGCAGTATCAGGGCTTATCCTATACCTGAATTTCTCATTTGCAAGAGAAAAAGTATCCATAAATCCTAGTTTTAAATTAGCGTAGTATTGTAAACTACAGTTGTATTGGTAATGATAAAAGAGAGGTTTAGTTATTGAATTAAGTGAATCAGGATATAATCCACCTTCAATAGTATCATTGGGGCAGAGTTTAGAAATGTTCATTTGGCCGTAACAAAAACCAATTACACAACTAAAAAAAATAGTGATATTAAGTAATTTTAGGCACATATTAGTTAATCAATTATCCATTATCAATTTCCTTCACTTTCCCTTATCTCCTTAAATGTTTGATTGGTATGATGAGATAAAGCACTAATCTTTGCTTCTCCTACCACCTGTTTTTGGTAAATACTATTATGCCCAGAAAAGAGATAACTAACTACACAGGCAATGGCGGCAAATACACCACACCCGCTACCAAACAATTCCATCGCCATTATGGTACACGCCAATGGGGTATTAGTAGCACCGGCAAAAACAGCCACAAAACCCATCCCTGCCAATAATCCGGTAGGCAAAGGGATAAAATAGGAGAGGGCATTGCCCAATGCCGCACCAATAAAAAACAAGGGCGTTACCTCGCCACCCTTAAAACCAGCGGCAAGGGTAAGTATGGTGAAAGCCATCTTTAGGGCAAAATCATAAGTGGGCAAATGCTGTCCAAAAGAGGCAATAATAGTAGGTATGCCCAAGCCAATATATTTGGTAGTGCCCAATGCCCATACCGCCAAAGCCACAATAATACCTCCCATAAGCGGACGCAATGGCGGATAGGTAATGGTGGATTTGAAAAGAGAACTTGTGTAATGAATAACCTTACTGAATGTAGCGGCACACAAGCCAAAGGCAATGCCTGCAAGGATCGCATAAATAATGGTTGATGCAGAAACGAGGGGCAGAATATCTATCTGATAATGTGTGTGGTGCGTTTGCCATAGTTTGGTAACAACATCGGCAATGATGGCTGTGGCAAAGGCAGGGAAGATGGTATCGTACTTTAACCGACCAATTAAAAATACTTCCAAGCCGAATATGGCACCCGCCAAGGGCGTACCGAATACTGAACCAAAGCCACCGGCTATGGCACTAATCAATAATATCTTACGCTCGGCAGGGGATAGTCGAAAGGGTTTTGTAAACTGATCGGCAATGGCGCCCGCCATTTGTAAAGCAGTACCTTCACGCCCAGCAGAACCTCCCAATAAATGCGTAACCATAGTACCTAAGTAAACGAAAGGCGCCATCCTAAAGGGTATTCTTTCTTTGGGATTATGGATGGTATCTATCAATAAATTATTGCCCGCTTCTATGTCCTTACCAAGATATAGATACAAAAAACCAATAGCCACACCACCAATAGGCAAGAAGGCAATGAGCCACAAATGAGATTCGCGATAATTAGTAACCCAATCTAATGATTGTAAAAACCCAGCAGAAGCGGTGCCTATCAACGCCCCGATGATGGTACTAATAAGCAACCATTTAAGGATATAGGGGGCAGCAGCATACTTGCCAAAGAAACCCCCGATGCCAGAAGTAGATGTATTATTGGATGATTGCTGCGTTCTATTAGTCATAATTAGTAAGATTACAAACATAAACAATTAGAATAATCACTAGGTAGAAAGGGTGCATAAAAATTTTTCGTTTTGATTGATTCTATTGCCAACTCTATAAGGGCTACAAGCCCCTTATAGAGTTATGAACCTGCGAAAAACTTTTATGCACCCGGTAGAAAATAGTAAACCTATGTTGCCTATGAGCCTATGTTCCTATGTGTTGAGGCCTTTTACGTCTCCATAATCTATGTTTTCCATCTCCCTAGTTTACCTATGTATTGAAAACCAAAGTGCCTACAGGTAAGGATAAATTCCCTTGCAATCCTCCACTATGTATAAGCATAATTTTACTATTGGGTTTAAAATAACCCTTCTGCATTAAATCGTTTACCGCATAACAAAGTTTAGCCGTATAAACAATGTCTGTTGGTAACTCATTTTGTTGGTAAAATAAGTTCATCCAATCAATTAACTCTTTAGGGTGTTTGGCATATCCTCCAAAATGATAACCATCTATTACTTCATAATCCTTTTGCAAATCAGTTAGTTTTAGTAATGCCTCCATATCCTTTTGCAGATTAGTTGCACCCTTTAGTACACTAATACCCGTTACCCTTTGATGTGGTAATGCACCAATAACTAATCCTGCCATCATCGTTCCTGTTCCCATGGCGCAAACTATGTCAGTATAGCTTTCATCAATCCAACTACAAATATCTTTTGCCCCTTCTGCCCCTAAACAACTATATCCACCCTCATTAATCCAATAGTAATTTTCATCTTTGTATCTATTTTCAATAGCCTCTTTATGCTTGAAATCTTCTCGAGAAACATATTTAAGCTGCATTCCAAAGGAAACTGCTTTAATAAGGGAATCACTTTTATTTGCCGGTTCTTCGCCCCTGATGATGCCCACACTTTGCAAACCAAACTCTTTACAAGCACAAGCCGAAGCCACAACATGATTGGAATAAGCACCACCAAAAGTGGCAATAGTAGAGTAGCCTTCTGCCAAAGCTTTTGCAATATGCAGCTTAAGTTTAAAAAATTTATTGCCACTAATGGTAGGATGTATGGCGTCTAACCTTAAAATTTTCGTTTTACAGTCATTTACAGCACTCGAAAATTGTATCGTTTGGATAAATACTTTATGTTTGCCCGCAAAATCTAACTGCATCTGATGGTTTGTGTTTTACAATCTGTCATATTTGAACAAATTCTTTCAAAAAAACAAATATATATAATTATGAAACCTACATTGGTAATCTTAGCAGCCGGTATGGCGAGCAGGTACGGAGGTATGAAACAAGTAGAGGGCTTTGGTCCTAATGGCGAAACTATAATGGATTATTCCATTTATGATGCCATCCAAGCTGGTTTTGGGAAAGTGGTATTTATCATCAGAGAAGATTTTGCAGAAAGCTTTAAAGCTGTATTTGAACCTAAACTAGCAGGTAAAATTGAAACGGCTTATGTGTATCAAAAACTTGATTCTTTTGTAGGAGATAGAACTATTCCTGCCGACAGAACTAAGCCTTGGGGAACTGCACACGCGTTGCTTTGTTGCAAGGATGTGTTGAAAGAACCTTTTGCAGTAATTAATGCAGACGACTTTTATGGTAAAGATGGTTTTGTAAAAGCTGCCGAATTTATTAATACAAGGGTATCTGATAGCTTGTATGCGTTAATAGGCTACAGCTTGGTAAACACACTTAGCGAAAACGGAAGTGTTAGCCGTGGTGTTTGCAACATAGATGCTGCTGGTAACTTATTTGGTATTGATGAGCGCACTAATATTTATCCAAAAGATGGTGCAATTGTTTACGAAGAAGGTGGTGTAGAAACTGCTTTGCCTCCTGATACTAAGGTTAGTATGAACTTCTATTGCTTTGGTTCTTCCTTTATTCCTTTTGCTGAGAAATTATTCTCTGAGTTCTTAGATGCACAAATTGCAGTCCCTAAGTCTGAGTTTTATATTCCTAAAACTGCAGATCAGTTTATTAAAGATAAACTGGGAAGTGTAGAAGTTATTGGTACCGATGCTAAATGGTTTGGTGTTACTTACAAAGAAGATGCTCCTGGAGTGAAAGAAAGCGTAAATAAGTTGATTGCTAATGGAGAATATCCAGCAAAACTTTGGGCATAGTTATCTAAGGATCTAAGTTTAAAGAATAATGTTTAATACAGGGCCACTCCAATTGGGGGTGGCCTTTTTACTTTTAACGATCTACTTTTTACTTTGTTGTACCTTAAATGCTACCATCCTTCCTATTAAATCTATTGGCATTGGCTGATTAATAGGAAATTGTACCGACCCCTTACCTTGCTTGTAGATGGCCAATTCAGCCGCGAATGCTGTGTGTCCTGCAGGGGTAGCATAAAAACCAATGTGATTCTTGTAACCAGCAAAATATACCAATGGTTTGCCTTTTAGCTTGTAGGCAGGCATACCATAACTATTACTTTCTATAGCATCGGGGGCATGTTTTAGTATAGTTTCCCTCACTTGGCAGAGCAATTGTTGGTTGCTTTCCGGAAAACTAGAGATGTATTCATCTACATTTTTATAACTATCCATCATCAAATTTTATTTAATCCGCAAAATATCAAGTTTTTTTCGCAAATTGCAAGTAGATTATATTTTTTATTGTCTGAATTGCAAATGAAAAGTTTGTTTAAGAAAGCATGGTGAGGAGTTTGGTAATACTCATTAAAGTTGCCACTGATTAGCCCAAAGCAGGTAAACGAGTAGGCATGTTATAAAATCAAACCATGAGAAAAGTTCTATTTACAATTGCGGTTTCTTTAGTTTATTCTTGCCTGTTGGCAAACCATGTGGATGAATCCACTGCAAAAGCTGTTGGGCTGCACTTCTTTGCAGCCAAAGTCTCTTCTAAAAAGTTGGGAGTAGTTACTGGCTTGCAATTGGTATACACAGGCACGGATGCCAATGCTGTTCCTTGCTATTACGTATATAATGTTACGGGCAAAAAGGGCTTTATCATTGTAGCCGCAGATGATGTTAGTAAACCAATATTGGGTTATTCAGATGAGTCTGAGTTTAATGCAACTCGTATGCCTGTGCAGCTTAAATCTTGGTTGTCTGGTTATACTTCACAGATTTCTTTGTCTATTAATCAAAATACTCCTCAAACCGAATCAGTTAAAAGCAGTTGGCAAGAATTGTTGACACCATTACCTCAAAATAAGATTCAAACGTTTGGTATCACCACTTTTGGTACGCCTGTGGTTAGTCCAATGCTTACCACAACTTGGGATCAGAATCCAGATGTTTATTACAAAGGCAAATACTACGGTGCTTACAACCAAAACTGTCCTTTCGACTCAGCCTACAGTCAGAATGCACTTACTGGTTGTGTTGCCACAGCCATGGCGCAGGTAATGAAGTTCTGGAATTACCCTGCAAAAGGTACGGGCACACATTCTTATGTTCCACTTAGTTTTCCTAAATACGGAACTTTGTTTGCCAACTTTGGTGCTACTACCTACAACTGGACATCTATGCCAGATGCCCTTAATCAAAGCTCTTCTCCTGCACAAAATGATGCCGTTGCTACCCTTATTTATCATTGCGGCGTAAGTGTAAACATGAATTATGGTGTTAATGGAAGTTCTTCTTATCTGGTTGGTGGTTATCCCTACAATGCCGCCGATTATGCATTGGTTGCTTATTTTGGATATTCAGCACAAGGTATTTACAGGGCAAACTATGGTGATAATCAATGGGTGAAACTGATAGAAAATGAACTGGATTCTAGCCGTCCAGTTTTATATGGTGGTCAGGACACGGCCTTGCATGAAGGACATGCTTTTGTGGCTGATGGTTACGATAACAATAACCTGATACATTTCAACTGGGGCTGGGGTGGCATAAATAATGGCTATTTTTTAGTGAGCGATTTAAGCCCTGGTGGTGGCGCTAATGGAAGGTTCAATAGTCAGCAAACTGCCATTATTGGTATTCAGCCTTCTTCTACACCTCCCCCTTCTATTAAAGTATTTGCTTTTAGCCCTACTACTGGTACAACAGGTACTCCAATTACCATTCATGGTAAAGGCTTCAGCAATACTGTAAGTACGTATGGTGGCGTGTATTTTGGTAACTATACCACAAAAATTAAGAGTCAGGCAGATTCTATCGTTGTTCTTTCCGACTCAGTTTTAATTGCTTGGGTGGGCAATGGGGCATCTGGCAATGTGTATGTAACTACTATCCTTGGTGCCGATTCTATCAGTGGGTTTACCTACATTCCGTTGCCAACTGTTTCTAGTGCTAAGTGGACTTATTTAGGCAATAAAGGGTTCTCTGCCACGCGTGTTTTTAGCGATGTAAATACGGTTTGTGGAACAGACAATGTACCCTACATAGCTTATCTGGATTCTACTTACAAAGCCATTGTTATGAAATATACCAATAATGCTTGGTCTGCGGTTGGCGCCGCGGTATCTACCGGAAAGTGTAGCAATCTTGCACTTTTACTCGATAATACAAATAACCCAATCGTAGCTTTTGCCGATTCTACAAACAGTGGTGCATGTACTATTAAGCGTTTCAATGGCACAAGTTGGACTGTTTTAGGAACTACTAAATTAATAAAATACAACTTCTCTGTGGCATTGGATAATACCAATAAGCCTTACGTGTACGAAGGTCATAGCGTATATACACTCGGTTCTGGCTTGTGGAGTACATACGGTAAAACAAAGTTTAGTACACCAAATGGTTACTGGAATATTGCCATCGATAAAAAAACAAATACACCTTATGTGGCCTTCGATGAGATAGATGCTAGCGGATATCCGCAGGTTAGTGTAATGAAGTATTCGGCTAATTCGTGGGTTTATGTGGGTAATGCTAAGTTTACAACTGCTGCTTTTGGTATTTATTATCTCGATATTGCTTTAGACTCAGTAGGCACTCCAATGGTTAGCTTTCAAGAAGATAATGGTTTCGAAAGAGGCTCTGTTTATCAATATACCAATGGTAAATGGTCTACGTTAGGTAGCCCTCGTTTCACCCATTCTCATACTTATTACCCAACTATTTCTATTGATAGAAAAAATAATCCGTTGATTTTATATAGCGATTTTACTTACAACGGAGAGGGAACGGTGATGTATAATAACAGTGCAAAAGATTGGACTTTAATGGGTGAACGTGGTTTTGCACCCTCTTTATCTTTTGGTAGAAACGCAATTGCCCCAGATGCCAACAATAATATGCTTGTAGCTTTTGTAGATAATTCGCAAGCCAATAAGGTTAGTGTAATGAAATATACAGGCTTCCCATTGCCACTACAATTACTAAGTTTTGATGCTTTAATTACTGCTCAAAACAAGGTTCAGCTCAGCTGGAAAACATCCAATGAGCAAAATATCAGCAACTTTATTGTACAGACTAGTATCAATGGAAACAGTTTTTCTGCAATAGGCTCTATTTCTGCGGCAGGTTCTGGTAATAATAGTTATCAGTTTTTGGATAATAATTCAATTGCGGGCAGCAACTACTACCGCTTAGTATATGTTGATAAAAGCGGAAAAGTGTCTTACAGCAAGGTAGTAGAAGTGGTGGTTAAAAAACAAGGACTGCTAACACTGTACCCCAATCCTGCAAAGAATGTATTGACGTTGTCTATAACAAATAGCGCAAACGAACCGTCCATAGTTAAGGTGGTAGATGTGTTGGGCAATGTGGTAAAACAGCAAACAGTGCAGCTTGTAGCTGGTAGTAATAGGATTTCATTAGCCATAGATAATTTGGCTAAGGGAAGTTATTTTGTGGTAATAAAAGGCAGTTCAACGCAGCAAAAGCAATTCATCAAATACTAATTTCAAGATTTTTATTCTAAGATGTTTTATTCAGGGTCGCAGATAGACATTAGTGTATCTGCGACCTTTTTTGTTGTACAATACCCCGTCAAACTAATTAGTAATGAGTTGAAACTAATAAGAAATGCGGTGGAACTAATTAGTTTTAGAGTGAAACTAATAAGAAATGCGGTGGAACTAATTAGTTTCAGAGTGGAACTAATTAGAAATGAGCTGAAACTAATTAGTTTTAGAGTAGAACTAATAAGAAATGCGATGAAACTAATTAGTTTGGCGGCTTGCCTTACCCATAAATCTCCAACAATCCATCAGGCAGTGTAACATAAACTTCCCCTTTCTTTCGGTCTATCTTGTCCAAAGTTTCCTCGTGCAAGGGAATCAATGCCTCATTACCGTTGTAAGTTATTTTGAGTAATACTTGATGCGGTTGTTCTATCACCTCTTCTATTTTTCTACTCGCGCAAGTGTTGCGAAGCATCACTTGTGTGTATCAGTCGAACCAGTTTGTAACTAGAAATTGCTAAGATAAAAACTCTACACAAAGTAAACCATCCTTTAGTTCAGTATAATCATCTATGGCACTACTATATTTATAATCCAGAGGTAGCCATACAATACCATCTCTTACAGGGTTTTGATGCAAATACAATAATCTTTGCTGTTGCTTCTCAAATGTATCAAGCAATATCGGGTGAAATTCGTGCTACCAAAACTACCAAAACTACCAAAACTGCCAAAACTTATATTCCTTATTAGCACTATTGTTAATCCCCCAAAAGCCAAACATATTCAGCATCCATTCCCTACGGCTTTCCCCATTATTGGCAATGATGGCAGCAAGTATTTTTTAGCCCAGATTTTGCAATAGACTCGTTACTAAAGTCTCAAATACAAAAAAGACAAGTGTTTGAGCAGATTTTTTGGCCCATCTAGCCCATGAATGTATTTAGTAAAGTCCTGTTCGAAAATCAGGGTGCTAGCTCATGACTCCCGTCATGGGCTTTTCAGTTACTAAACCCTTCTTATAAAACAATTGTGTAATAGTCAAACCAATTTACAACTAAAATTCACTCAAATAAATTTTCAGGAAAAGAAGGTTCTTACAAACAGATTTTCAATGGACACTTCTATAACCTGCTGTAGAGATGCGGTATTATTTGACAAAAAAGTGATACAAAGTAAAAAGGGCGCATAAAAGTTTTTCGCTTTATAAATTATGTTGCGAATGTAGAGACGCATATCAATGCGTCTTAAAAGCGAAAATCTTTTTGCACCCAGTAAAAAACATTATATGCAACCCGCCACTTGCCTTCTCCAAACAGTAAAACAGGTAGATAATAGCAAAGAAATTAGTGTAAATGGATGTATAAATCTCAGATCATCCGCACCCCCATTCGCGCTTCTCATACTTGGAGGAGGCAGGAGGTGGGTTTTAGATAATCCTGTTATTAGTTTACAATCCGCAGCATCATTTGTCCATCCCAATCCAAAAATCAAAACCTGCAACAACCAGTTCGGGTGCAATTCCCCTCACTAGGGGTGGCGGAACGCCGGGGTGGTATAAATTACACGTTTACATTTAAACTTTCTTTTTAGGATATCGTCTTGGCATTTTAGCATTTTACTGTATGAAAATAATAAGAATAGGTTGCTTAGTTGAAACTAAAGGTTTCCAATGAATACTTACTGTTTCCATGCCCTTTTCAAGGTGATGAATAACGATTAATATAAATAAAAGTATGAAAAAAACGTCTATTAAGTTGTTACTTGTAATGTTGGTGTTTGCCCAAACTATTGCCTCTGCACAGGTGGCTAACAAGGTGAGCAAAAGCGATAATGGTGATGAACAAGGTATGGAAGTACCCAAGAATTTAGTTCTTGAACAAGATAAACAAGCTTATCTGGATGCACGTAAATGGTATGCCGAACACCTGAAACCAAAGCCAGATAGTATTAAATGGTTTACAGATGCAAGGTTTGGTTGTTTTGTACATTGGGGTGTTTCTTCAACTGCTGCTGGCGAATGGAATGGTAGCGCCCGTTTGGGATATTCAGAGCATTTAATGCGTTCTAGAAGAATTCATTTACAAGAATACAAGGATAAACTTGTAGCATCGTTCAATCCTTTGTCTTTTAATGCACACGAATGGATAAGAAAAGCAAAAGAAGCAGGGATGAAATACTTTATTATTACTGCCAAGCACCACGATGGGCTTGCCATGTATCCATCGGTATATCCTTATGATATCAGGCTTACAAAAATGAAGTCGGATCCTATGAAGCAGTTGGCAGAAGAAGCTAAAAAACAAGGGATAAAGTTTGGGTTTTATTATTCGCATGCTTTCGATTGGGAACACCCTGATGCCCCAGGCAACGATTGGGATTATGACAACCCAGGTGGTGATAAACTATTGCATGGTGGTAGCAACTGGTGGGAAACTTATCCTGAGTTTTTGCCAAGGGCAGAAAAATATGTAAATGAAAAGAGTATTCCTCAAATTCTGGAGCTTATAAATAACTATCATCCAGATATAATGTGGTTCGATACGCCTCACAAATTGCCGATTTATCTGAATATTAAAATCACAAGGGCTATCAGAGAAGCCAATCCGAATATATTGTTGAATGGAAGATTAGCCAAAACAACCAATTTTAATTTTGGCGACTATGAAAACTCTGCCGACAAACCCTCTTACTTTCTACCAAATGATAATGTGTGGGAAGCCATACCTACTACTAATGAGTCTTATGGATATAGCAAAGTAGATAGTGTACATAAATCGCCGAAGTTTTTTGTTCATCTATTAGAAAGTGCTGCTGCAAAAGGGGGAAATATTCTATTGAATGTTGGTCCTAAAGGGGATGGAACTTGGGATACAAAAGACGAATATATCTTTTCAACTATAGGCAAATGGATGTCGGTAAATAGTGAAAGCATCTATGGTACAAGCCGTAATCCTTTGTCTATACAGCCATGGGGTGAGGTAACACAAAAAGGTAATAATTTATATTTTCATATTTTCCATTATCCAACAAATGGGAAATTGATTGTAGGTGGACTACAAACAAAAGTTTCTACTTGTGTGCTATTGGATTCTAAAAAACAACAAAACCTAACAGTAAAATCTATTGGAACTGAAGATTTAGAAATAACACTACCCACCAAGCCTATTGATACCATTAGTACAGTTGTAAAGTTTACCTATAGCGGAAAGCTTAGAGCAGATTCTATTAGGTATTTATCAACTGATTTTGCCACTCAAATGTTGGTTTTCGATGCCAAAGTGCCTGAAATGCAACTAGCTTATGGTGATGGGAAAATGGATAAAGAATATGCACGTGGTTGGATATCTCCCAAACAATATTTAGTGTGGGAGGTAAGGAATTTGGAGGATGCTGCATTCAATTTTTCAATTGCCTTCAGTACGGCTAGTAAGGATGAGACTGGTACTATGAACCTAAAAATAGATGATAAAGATTTTCCTTTTAATTATGAAAGCACAAAGACTGGTAGGGAAACGATTAAGATTGCTGAAAACGTTAAAATAACAAAGGGGAAACACACCATCAAACTCGAATTGAAAGAGTTTAAAGGGAAACAAGCTTTGCAACCATTGTATTTAATGGTTGACCCTCAGAAATAATAAGATTGAATGGTTGAAATGTAGTTCGGAAAACTTAGCATTTTTGAAACAGATAGGATACACAAGAATAAACCCATCTTTACTTTTTTAATGCCTCATAAGATGCATATTGAACTACCTGAACCATTTAATGGCACATGGGGAATTAATATTTCGAAGATGAAAAGCATCTTTGCGGATTAACATATTACTGTATGAAAATAATAAGATTAGGTTCCTTGGCCTTAGCAGGTGTAATTCTTTCTACCAACAGTTTTGCCCAGTCTATCCCAGATATATTTAAGCATTGGGCAAATGATACCCTCGCTGCCAACGACCCTCGTTTGTTGGAGCAACCCAAGCGCAAGTTTACTGCCGATGAAGCATTGGATAATAAATTGAAATGGGCAAATCCATACCAAGAAACACTTATACCAAATAGCGAAGGATTCGACTTTAGTAAGTTGGGAAAAGTGCCTGCAACAGGTATTCATCCGCGGATATTTACTTCTCCAGATGAATTTGGTGCTATCAAAGCTCGTTTAGAGAACACACTTATGGGTAAGCAAATACTTGCTTTAGCCAATGAAACCCTTTCTAAGATGCGCAATGGGGAAGGAGCAGTTGGTAAGTATTATGCCATCTTAAAAACAAGAGAACCGCTTGCTTCGGACGGTAAGGCCCCTAAGGAAATGTCTAACTTATTGGCGGTGCAAGGGTTGTTGGCTCAACTGAATAATGACAAAACCCTATTAACTGAAACAGGTATTGCTGCGGCCAATCATTTAAAGTGGTTATGTAAAGATATTGATGCGAAAGACCAGAATCCTGCTAAATTACAAGAGGTAAAAGAGCCTTTATATAGCAATGGAGAGATAGCTAAGCTGTTCGACTTTACCGCTGCGGGCATGTCATCAGCCGATAAAAACTACTTTATAAATTATTATACCAAAGCCACTTATGGCAAGTATGGTTTAGGGATGGAATTGCCTCGCCATTGGCGCAGATGGAATCATATTGCTATGTCTATCTGTTATCCATTGTCTATTTTGGCTGTAGAAAATGAAAAGGGATATGATAAACGCATCTTCGAGAGGGGTAAGGAAGTAGTGAGCGATTATCTTACCTATTCTTTCACTAATAAGGGCATGAGTTCGGAAGGGATTGTATACACATTCGGACCTTTTTCGAATGATTTATTGGTGATGACTGCCATCGCCAGAAGGGATAAAACGTATAATACCTTTACCAATCCGCATTTTCGAGCCATCCCCGATTGGTTAATTAATGCACTTGCTCCCAACCCATCTGCTTTATGGAGTTCTCATGGAGACACGGGTACTACTTCTGATTTGCCTTGGTTGATGATGATGATAATGAAGTATTTCTTCCCTACCGATGCCAAGATTGATTATGTGTATGCTAATTCTTTGGTCAAGGATATTAAGCAAGTGCCAGATGTGTCTGCTTTTGTTTTTTGTAACGACCCATCAAAAACTGCTGCCGAATACAATGGTGTGCCTCCCGTTACGATGCCGCTTACTTATTTTGAACCAACAAGGGGAAGTTTAATTACCCGTACCAAGTGGGATACAAAAGGGGTTCAGTTTCAGTTTGATGCTCGTCAGGATATGATGTATCAATCGCACGATCATTCGGATAGAGGCAATTTTTCTTTATCTGCCAATGGAAGAACATGGGTATTGGATGGCTGGAGAAGCACCGAAAGTAAGTATCATTCTGTTGTTACCATTGATGGGCATGGCCAAGGCTATTTTGCCACCCCTGCTTGCTGGAAGAATTATTTAGACAAACCCGAAGCAACTTTCGGTACTGTCGATGCTAAATATGCTTATGATTGGAGTTGGCTTAAATCTGCCGTAGGCGATATAATGGTGGGCAAACAAGTGGAGCCACAATGGCGTGATGGCGTGTATGCTAACACTGCCAGAAACCTGAAACGTTACTATCCGGGTGTGTTGCCCGAGCGTGACCCTTTGCGTAAGGTAGCAGACTTTTATAATGGTACCATGGAAACAAATCCGTTGATGTGGGCTGAGGACACGTGGCCCATGCGTTTGAAGAATTATCCGGTAGAATATGCTTTCCGTACAGCAGGATTGGTGAAGGGCAAGCATGATTATGTATTAATCGTAGATGATATTAAGAAAGATGACAAAGAACATCTGTATGAATTTGCCATGCCGATGCAGTTGGATGTAGAAGTGGTTTCCATTAAACAACTGATAGATGTGAAGCAAGAATCTGGCGCTTTGAACCTTGGTTTTAATTCTTTTTCCGATGCTAGAACGCAAGGAGAATATGATGTGGTGTTAGGCGATAAACGAATGAAACGTAACATGGCTGAAGTAGAAGGTTTGGGTGGTGTATTGAGTGCAGGCAAGTTTACCCCACAAAAAGGCGACCCTCAATTGTTGGTTAGGGTATTGGAAAGCACCGAATCTGCCATCCCTAATATGGAGCCTAACCCTCGTTTGGAAACCTTCGAGAACATAAAGACGGAG
>CANCVE010000046.1 GCA_947381435.1 Chitinophagaceae bacterium | reverse complement strand
TCCGTAAGTATAGAAAACAAAAAAAAGGTTATCGAACATCTGTGTGTGTGTTTGAGGGTCGGACAAATCTAATGGTATATAATTGTCTAATAGTGATTATTGGTCTCATTTTTATCACATTTTAATATTTCTAGGCGTAGTGCTAAGATTATTTGCCGTTAGGGCTGATGGTATTTAATTCTTTTACTAGATGAATTTCAAAGTAGTTATTTTTACCGCCATATTAAAATATTAGCAATGACAGAAAGTAAGAGGCAGAAGCAAGTAGCATCCGTATTACAAGTAGAAATAAATGAAATATTCATTAAAACAGGGCTCAATATGATTGGTGGCGGAATGATTAGTATTGCCGCTGTTAAAGTAACACCAGATTTGTTGGAAGCAAGGGTTTATATAAGTATGTTTCAGGTTGCTGACAAAGAACTTGCAATGAAAAAAGTAGCTGATAGGGCTTGGGAAATTAAAAAATTACTTGCAGATAAAGTTAAAAGCCAACTAAGACGCATACCAGTAATGCACTACTACCTAGATGATACCCTCGATTATGTATTTAAAATGGAAGAAATCTTTAAATCCCTCAAACCAACAGCCGAAACAGATACAACTGAGTAAGGAGTTCTATTCTTTTGCTTTCTGTAAACTATTTTTAAAGGAATACTAAACCATTTGTACGTTGAAATTTCTTTTCGCATGGCGTTATTTTAAATCGGAGAAATCTGTAAACGCTATCAACATCATTTCTTGGATTAGCGTTTTAGCCATTGCTGTTGTTGTTGCAGCATTGGTCATTATTTTTAGTGTATTCAATGGTTTTGAAGATTTGGTAAAAGGATTATATACAGACTTCTATGCCGATGTTAGTATTGCTCCAGCTACCGGAAAAATGCTTACCCTTACTAAAGCACAGCTTACACAGCTTAGAAATACCAAAGGGATTATTGCCGTAAGTCTTGCAGTAGAAGAAAAGGCACTTTTGGTAAATGGCGAAAATCAGAGTATTGTAACGGTAAAAGGTGTAGATCAAAGCCAAAATTTAGTAAGTAATATCTTAGGACACCTATTAAGGGGACGATATTCTCTTGGAACTTCCGATAAACCAAATATTGTAGTTGGTGTAGGCATTGAGAACGCAGTAGGTGTTGATGTAGAGAAAACAATTTATCCTATTACCTTATATATGCCCAACAGAAATGCTACTGCAAAGTTGGGAACCATCGATGGGATGAACTCTTTTGCGGTGTATCCCACAGGAACTTTCATGATACAAGAAGACTTCGATAACAAGTATGTATTTACCAACCTTGAGTTTGTAAAATACATGCTCGATATGAAGCCCGATGAGTATTCTTTTTGCGAAGTAAGACTAGATTCTACTATGAATCAGAAACAATTACTTCAAAACGTACAATCACTATTGGGCAATCAATACAAGTTAAAAACTAGGTATCAACAAAACCAGAGTTTGTATACTGCCATGCAAATAGAGAAATGGGTTATCTATGGTGTTACCTGTTTAATATTGATGGTGGCAGCCTTCAATATAATTGGTGCACTCACCATGCTAGTATTAGAAAAGCAAAAGGATATATCGGTATTAAAAGCAATGGGAGCCACCGATGCCACTATTCAGCAGATATTTCTTTTTGAAGGTTTATTACTTTCCATTGCAGGAGGGGGAGGAGGGATTACAATAGCCACTATTGTCTGTGTATTACAAATTAAATATCACCTGATAGCCCTGTCTGGCGGTACTTTCTTAATAGATTATTACCCCGTAAAACTCCAACTGTCCGATTATATTCTTGTTTGTATTACCGTTTTGGTTATTGCAGTACTCGCCGCTTGGGTGCCTGCCCGCAAGGCTGCAAAAGAAGTATTGAGCTTGAAATCATAACATTTAGGAAAAATATTCGAGAGATTGGTCAAAAGTAAAAAGAGGCAATAAGGAAAATAAATTTCCATAATGCCTCTTTTAATACTATTTAATGATAACTAACAACAATTAAAGCACTGCTGCGCTAGATACCGGCACACAATTACTTATCAAGCCCATCGTATCGCCCACCATCAGCACATAATAAAGATAATAAACTGTACCGGGTTTAAGGTTATTAAATAGCTTTCTGCGGCTTTGGATTACATTAATAAATATCCTGTGGGTTGTTCCTTCTGGAATACACACCTGACCATTTGCTGCAATCGTAAACCCAATGGGCAGTTGTACTCCTTCGCTTAATATGGCACAATAGTCCACGCCTGTTCCAAAAGGTAAACAATCGGCAATTATTTGCAATGCCATTCCTATCACCGCACTTATGCCTTTGGCTTTTGCACCTGCTGATATTAATGCTGCATAGTCTGTGGGTTTATTATTGGGTAGCGTGCTAAGTTCTAGTATTATTTCGTCTCCCAATGCAATATCATTTACATACGGTACAAACGCCAATATACAGTTTAGCAGTGCTAGCTTTGCTGCTAAATATGCAGGCTTTGCCAATTTGCCGCCTACCTTAAAAGCTGCCTTTGCACTATTGTACGTATTTACTAAGGTGAGTATCTGCGCCTCGGTAAAAGGTTTTACGCCTGTAAACACAAGGGGCAAACCAAATATGGCTGCACTCATCGCCAATGCCTTATCGGCAATTTCGCCCACTTTAAATTTCTTGATAAGCATAATGCTAATCATCAGTATTCTTACACTTGTTGACATTTTATTTAATTTAAAAATTTGATAAATTATTGTACTTAAGATAAATGACTTTTCCCCTTTTTAGTAGCTAAACATTGTCGTTCGTTAGCTGATGATTGACGTTCGATAGCTAATGATTGTCGTTCGTTAGCTGATGATTGACGTTAGTTAGCTGATGATTGACGTTCAATAGCTAATGATTGTCTTTTGTTAGCTGATGATTGTCTTTAGTTAGCTGATGATTGTCTTTTGTTAGCTAATGATTGTCGTTCGTTAGCTAATGATTGACGTTTGATAGCTATTGATTGACGTTAGTTAGCTAACTATTTAGCACTATGGGGAGATTATTTAAGCTAAACAGGAGGATGTGCGGATGCTTGTGCGGGATAAATGATACCATTTACTAGCAAAAGAAGCGGATGGTAGGTAGAGCGAGTTAGATACATTGTTATCTTTTTATTTAACAAAGCAAAACTCGCCCCACTAGCAGCATTAAATGTTATACTACTATGTTTATTATTTATATAATTCCAATGGTTTTGGATGTTCATTTGAACAACAAGGATTTATTGAAAATAATAAGACCCTTGGGTTGTTTGAATTTGGAGATATAAAAAGTTGTATTATTGTATTGTTATGCCATAAAAAAAGTGAGTATATTTTTAATTGACTGATAAGAAATGACATAAAAAAATATGACGACCATATTAAAAATCAGAAGGGAGTCATATTTATGATTTGACTAAAATTAATAAAACTCACAATAAAATAATTTATCAAATTTTAAATATATAGCTATGAAAATAATCGCATTGCTTTTTCTCCCGGTTTGCTCTTTTTCACAAATTTTCAATACCAAAACTGACACGATTAACTTTAGCACAAAAACAATTACTATTTTCTTTGATTCAAAAAAACATTCGGGCCTTTTTGAGACTTTTGAAAATAAAGTAACTGAAAAGATTTTTTGTTTTGAGAGTGACACTAAATGCTTTTTCTTTAGTACCCAAGGATCTTTTAACGAAACGTACTCTAAGGATTTATCAATTAAAGAATTGTTAGTAGTAGATGGGAAAAAAGAAATTCTTATACCCAAAATTAAAGAAAAGTATTTTTTAAACGACATTAAAGAAGACTCGAAACAATATTTTGAAAAAGGAAAATTAACCATCAAATTGAATTGTTTAGACAGCGTTTGGCTTATTTCGACCAATAACAGTAAAGAGAAGGAAAATAATTATGATAGCATATCAGAACTAAAAAAATTAATTGGCTCATATGAAATTGAAATCGTTAATCACAATAGGTTTGATTATTCAAAAAATAAAATGAAAGGAAAACTATACATAACAAATTCAGGCATTACAATAGAGTGTCCAATTTTTGTTTCTGGTTTAGTACGTTCTACTCATCTAAAAAACACAGATTACTATATACCCACTTCAAAATCTTTTTATTGTAAAGTTAACGTGGGGGATGGTGATAATTTAATTCTTAATATAGCTGAAGATAAATCAAGTGGTTCAATCTCATTACAATTTGGCAAGTCAATTCAAACAACTTCTTTTTTAATTATTTCTAAATTATAAGATTTACATCTGTAATTTATGTATCAGTCAACATCAGTTTTTAGAAATAGACGGAAATTATTCAGCAATTGTATTTTATTTAGGCAGTATTTTAAGATGAAAAATTGTTGTTAAGCCTCGTCTCAAACATTCATTCGTTGGCTGTAACCTTAACTAGCAATTTAAATAAGTAAAATAATGGCATATACATCACCACTTTTTCAAAGTTCGTTTGATTTATTCTCTCATTCAATTGAACATTTCAATTTAGGGACAGAAAGAGATAGAAAATTTGTGATAATGCATTTAGCAAATGCAGTTGAGTTGATTTTTAAAGATTTAATGTTAGACTTAGGATTATCAATTTATAAAAATCCCAAAGAGACAATTACCATTACAGGAGCAATTGAATCCTTATCAAAAGACAAAGGGATAAAAATACCTCACCTAAACAAATTAGAATTACTTATCGACGAAAGAAATGCACTTCAACACAGATATGGCTTTCCTAATGAATTGACAACCATTTTTTATATGGATGCAACTTTTTTATTTTTCAAAGAATTTTTAAAAGAAAATTACAATCTTGACATTGAAATTGTATTACAAGATTTTTTAAATGAAGATGACTTGACAATATTTAACCTACGTTCCGTATCAAATTTAACAGAGCTTGATAAATTACATAAATTAACAAAAATACATCCAGTCGGGGCACTATTATCATTATATGCTTACTTGGAAGGGCAAATAAATAGTATTCGTGAAGTAGTTATGGCCTCTGCAATTGATGATGAAAAAGATATGAAACTATCCCTATTTAGAATTGTTAATCCTGACAGTTTTATGAGAATTTCAAAAGAATATAACATCCAACTTGACGAACAGATTATGAGAAAATTGATGGATTTTAGAAACGTTAGAAATCAAGTTTCACACGGGCGTGAAACTGTAAAAAGTCAAGAAGTAATTGATTTTATAAATATGGTTAAAGAACTTGAAACTAAAATTAACGAATTAAATCAAGCAGTAACTGAAAATCCAAGACTTCTTATCGAAAAAGAGAAAATTAGAGATGCTGAAATGCATCAAAGAGCAAGATTGTAGGTTAACTAAGGCTACGACCAACATCTAGGCTTTCCAGCTAGTCAGAATGTTCGCATTTGCTGTTTGTCCATGTTAAGCGTAGAGCATGGCTAACCATCTAGTCCATGAATGTGGGGGGCTAGTTCATGACTCCGTCATGGACTGCTCGTTACTTAGATTTGAATATCGGGTCTTGTTAATCCCAAACCTACCTATTATGCTGTACTAGTGGCGTAACTGCTAGTCCGCTTCACTCGTTAATATCTATTTGGGCTACCTCACGCTTTTCGCGTGTGGATACGCTAATATCATCGCCTGTGGGTGGACGGAATGCTAATGCCACACCTGCACAAAGCCCTGCCCTTAGGGAGTAATGCGGTGCAACAACTTGTAAAAGTGAATACGTACTGCAACCTAACAAGAAACCCGTAAATTCGCTAAATATTTAAATAATACAATGAAGGCAAAGTATATTAATCCGTTTACTGACTTTGGATTCAAGAAGATTTTTGGTGAGGAAGCGAGCAAGCCCTTATTAATTGATTTCTTGAATGCCTTATTGCCCCAACAAAATAAAATTATTGACCTTTCTTTTAAAAATACAGAACAGTTAGGGCATAGCGAAGCTGACAGGAAAGCTATTTATGATATCTATTGCGAAAATGAGAATGGTGAAAAGTTCATCGTTGAATTGCAGAAAGCCAAACAAAACTATTTTAAGGAAAGGACAATCTATTATTCAACCTTTCCAATAAGGGAACAGGCTGAAATGGGCGAATGGAATTACAATTTAAAAGCTGTTTACTGTGTTGGTATTTTAGACTTTACGTTTGACGACTACAAAACCGAACCAGAGAAAAGCGAAGTAGTCCACACTATAAATTTGAAGAACCAAAATGGCAAGACGTTCTACGACAAGTTGACTTATATCTATCTTGAAATGCCCAACTTCAAGCAGGCTGAGACTGAATTAAAAACACGGTTGGATAAATGGTTGTATTTCATTAAACACTTGGAAGACTTCCATACAATCCCAACAATCTTTATAGACACAATTTTTACACAGGCATTTGAAAAAGCAGAACTAGCCAAGTTTGACCAATCAGAATTGGATAGATATGAAAATAGTTTGAAAAGTTACCGTGATTTGAAAGGTATTCTCGACACCGCTTTTGATGAAGGTAAAATAGAAGGTAAAATAGAAGGTAAAATAGAAGTAGCAAAATCTTTGAAGCAAAACGGTGTTTCGATAGACATAATTGCTGTTACGACAGGATTGACAAATGAAGAAATTGAAAACCTTTCATAATGTCCAGCCTAGTCAACGTCACTCGCTCATTTCTATTAGCAAGTCCGCACGTGTTTCACGTGTGGATTTGCTAATAGAATTTATCAATGTTTTTGTAAAGCTGTTTATGAAAAAAGTAGCTTGGAATTATTTACTATAATAACTTAATCCCAAAACCTACAATAAATGTTCGTGCTTCTCCCGGCAAAAGACCGGGTCCGGGATAACCGCCCGATCTCCGAGTTGCATATTTTGTATTTGTAAAATTATTTATAGAAAACTTTATGTTGTAATTATGTAGAAATTTATATTCTGCTGAAAAATCACTCACTTGATAACCTTCAATTTTACCAGTAGTAGCCGCAGCATTTGGCGCTTCCGTATTATTAGCATCTGTATAAACGGCACTATTTATTCTGGTTTGTAGCGTAGCAGAGAATCCTTTTATAGCATAAGTAAAGCCAATGTTATGAATTTGGCTAGGTGTATTTTCTACTTTATTCCCTTTTAAATTCCCTTCTTTTAAAACAATTGAAGGTGCCACTCCCGTTATGGTGGTTATTTTAAAATCACTGTAAGTAGCATCAATTAATGCGAGGCTACCAAAAACATTGAAATTGCCCATCTTTTCCGATAGTTTAAATGCCTTGGAGATACTGAAATCAAAAGAAGCTTCAAGACCTTTATTAGAGGATTTACCCAAATTGCTTCTAGACTGATAGGTACTCTTATTAATATCATCATCAACAAATTTTCTGATGGTTCCAATTCTGTTATTGTATTGAATGTAAAATAAGTCTACATCAAAGCTTAAATAGTTTGATATATTACCTCTATATCCAAAGTCTGCATTGAAGCCAGACGCATCTTTTAGGTTTTGGTCAATAATATCTGTGGTGGCAGAAGGCGTTAGATCGGAAAATAAAACTGGGCGAAATGCTTGGGAGAAATTAGCGTAAAAGTCGGTAGTTGATAATTTGTAGTTCAATCCAATTCCACCCAAAAGTATATTCCTGGTAATGCTGTTAGGAGTGGCGGCAACATCGGTGTTGCCAGAAATAGATAATCGCCCCTGCATGCCCGAGTTTATATTTTCGTATCTCAAACCGGGAGTAATGCTAAAGTGGTCGGTAATTTGAAATTGGTTTTCAATAAAAAAGGCTAGGTTTTTAGTGGTGAAATCTAATTCAGTAGGAAATTTATTTGAAACTATAGTAGTGGTAAAATCAGATCCTGAATCACCTTTTCCTCTTTGTTTTCTAATAGTATTAGCTTGGTAAATTCTTGTTCCAAAAGCCATGTTTTGTTCTCTGTTAAATATTTTATAGCGCAATAAGCCTCTCCATTCTAAGCCTATGTTTTTATAAAAATCCCTATCCACTTGTCTATTATTAAAATCGTTTTGAGAATTATTGACGGTATCTTTCACGGTGGCAGGTGCAACAAAGCCAATACTGTTCCTTTCGGCTAAAAGACCAAAAAGCTTAATATTGAATGATAGCTTTTCCGATAGTTTACTATCCAAACAAATGGCTGCCAAATTCCAAGGTGTACTAAACCAATTTCTTTTTCTGAATGATTGTTGATGATTATTAGCAAACTGTTCGTCTGTTAAGCCACCAGATTGCTGAACTTGGTAGTTCATGTTAGTATATTCTATAGAAATTTTATGGTTGGCATTTATTTTATACTGTACAAAAGCATGAGCGTTGCTTACTTGATATTGTCCGTTTTCTCTCCAGCCATTTCCTTTTCTGGTATGTTGATAGGCATAGCAATTCCACCTATTTGTGTTACTACCTACTGCATTAAAGCTACTAAACAAACCATAACTGCCTATACTATTTTGCGATTGATAGGTAAAAGGTTTGTTTTGGTTTTCTCTTTTTAATATATAATTCAATAGGCCACCAAATTGAGACCCATACTGCAAAGAGGCTCCTCCCTTTACAAACTGTATTTTTTCTACCGCCTCAATAGGTGGATTATAATAGGCTTCTGGATAGCCAAAAACATCGCTTGACATGTCATACCCATTTTGCCTAGTATTAAACTCCCAGCTTCTGTTTGGGCTAAGCCCCCTTACACCAATAGAGATTTGCGTACCCGAACCATCATTTTCCCAAATGGAAACTCCAGCTACTCTTGCAAAAACTTGTCGGCTATTATTAGTAACCAAGTTAGCATCAATGTTGCCAATATTAATTACTTCATTTTTTTTGCCAGAATATATATATACCCCATCTACGTCCTTGAGCCTTTCCATTGCATCCTTTTTACTTACCACAGAAACCGGTGCGAGATTAAGAACGCCAATACTATCTTTTTTTTGAGCAGTTAAGGTATTTAATACGATTGTAGTAGATAAAATGAGTAAAGAATATTTCATTATTTGTTTAATATTTTTAAATGAGTGGCAAAATAAGCGTGCAAGTCTTCGGCAAGCATTACTCCTTCGGGAATTGACATTTTAGATATCGGGAAAAGAATAGACTTCTTTATGAATACCTTTAACTATCTATTGTCGATTTGAACTAAAATGGGGATATAATTCCTTACTATAACTTCTTTATTCCTTAACATCAATCAGAAAGGCTAAATGCTACATTTGCGGCAAATAATCTAGTTATGAAAAGAGGTTTATTTTTTTTGGTAGGGATACTATTGTTGCAGGTCGGCATGGCACAAACCAAACCCGTGGTAGAAGCAAAGGCTACCACCAATGTAAAACGTCCTAAACTAGTGGTGGGTATAGTAGTAGATCAAATGAGGTGGGACTTTCTATATAGGTATTATAGCCGATATGGAAACTCTGGTTTTAAACGCTTGATTAATAGTGGTTTTAGCTGCGAGAACACATTTATACCTTATACACCAACTGTAACAGCCGCAGGACATACTTGTATTTATACTGGTTCAGTGCCTGCCATTCATGGCATTGTGGGTAATGATTGGCATGATAAAATAAAAAAGTATATTGTAGTGAAGATAATAGCGTAAGTACCGTAGGTAACGAAGGTGTAAGTGGTAAACAAAGCCCCAAGAATTTATTGGTAACAACAATTGGCGATGAAATAAGATTAGCCACTAATTTTAGGAGTAAGGTTATTGGTGTTGCTTTGAAAGATAGGGGTTCAATATTGCCTGCAGGGCATAGTGCTAACGCAGCATATTGGTATGATGTTACCACAGGAAACTGGATTACTAGTACTTATTACATGAATAATTTGCCTAAATGGGTGTCTGATTTAAATGCTAAGAAACTTGTAAACGAATACTATGAACAAGGATGGAATACTACTTATCCAATTGCATCTTACACTCAGAGTACTAGTGATGAAAAAGATTATGAAAACAAGCCTTTTGGAGCCGACCAAACTAAGTTTCCTTATAGTCTTAAACAATTTGAAGGGAAGAACTATCAGCTGATTGCAACCACCCCTTTTGGTAATACTATGACTTTAGAAATGGCTAAGGCCGCACTAGATAATGAACAATTGGGCAAGGGTACAGAAACAGATATGCTCTGTGTAAGTCTTTCTAGTACTGATTATGTAGGACATAGCTTTGGACCGAACTCGATAGAAACTGAGGACACTTACTTGCGTTTGGATAAGGATTTGGGTGCATTTATCAGTTATCTGGATGAAAAAGTAGGAGTGGGGCAGTACACACTATTCCTTTCTGCAGATCATGGTGTGGCGCATGTACCTGGATTTATGAAGGAAAATAAACTACCCGGGGGATTGTTTGTAGAATCGGAATTGATAAAAACGTTGAATAGTAAATTGAAAGAAGTGTTTTTAGTTGATAAGGCTGTCTCGGGAATCTTAAATTACCAAATTCATTTGAATCATAGTGCAATAGATTCAGCTAATGCAGACGAAAAGGCTATGGCTGCTTGGATTGTAAAATATGTGCAACAAAATGAGGCTGTTTCGCAAGTGTTTTCTTTGAAGGATATAGCCAATACTCCATTAAATACCAAGATGAAAGATATGTTGATCAATGGCTATTACCCTACACGTAGTGGAGATATTCAGATAGTACTAAAGCCTGGATATATAGAAGCTTATGGAAGTGGAAAAGCAGGGACAACCCACGGATTATGGGCGCCTTATGATGCACATATTCCTTGTTTGTTCTATGGATGGGGCATAAAACAAGGACATACAAACAAAGAAACTTATATGACAGATATTGCAGCAACCATTACAGCATTATTGCATGTACAAATGCCTAGCGGCTGTATAGGAAAGGTGGTAGACGAAGCGCTTAAATAGGTATAAATAGTAGTGAGTTTGTTTACTCTTTTCTCAGAACGACTTATACTTCATATAAATCGAATATGTCATAAAAAATTAGCGTGATAGGTTTATAAAATAGCTTAATGGAATATTTTCCCAACTAGAACTATTATAATTGCAGACAACTATTTACTGCTAACTGTTTATTTTGGCCTTTTAGTCGATGATTGCTAATTTCTCCAACACCACCCTTGCCATTAAATAAAATGCTTCATGACTATAGCCTGCGATGTGTGGGGTAATAATTACATTGGATTGGGCTAATAACCAATCCAATTGTTCCTTTTCCTTTGGATTATAAGTAGATAGTTTTTCATTTTCTAATACATCCAAAGCGGCGGCCTTTATTTGTCCATTTTGCAATGCTTTTATCAGTGCCTCTGTATCTGTAACCTTACCACGGCAAACATTTAAGAAATAAGGTTTCTTTTTTAATGAATGGAAGAAAGTATTATTTGCCAAATGAAAAGTATCCGCAGTAAGTGGTAAATGCAAACTGACTATATCGGCCTGTTGGTATATTTCTTCCTTAGTTGCTTCGGTAATATATCCGTTAGAGAAACCTGTTTTCTCTGTATCATTTGCTAATACTTTTACTTCAAAAGGAGCCAGTAATTTAGCAAAAGTGCTTCCTGTGTTGCCATAGCCTATAATGCCTACTGTTTTGCCTCGTAGTTCATCGGCTCTGTTTTCATCGCGTAGCCATTTTCCTTCTTTTATTTCTTGATAGCTACTATTTATCTTGTTCATTAAGCTAAGAATGAAGCCAAGTGTATGTTCTGCCACAGCATTCCTATTGCCTTCGGGGCTACTTACACATTGTATTCCTTTACTTTCAGCATACGGCACATCTATCAGTTCCATACCACTGCCAAGTCTGCCAATCCATTTTAGCTTTATTGCTCTATCCAAAAGTTTTGCATCAACTGAAACCCTTGTACTCACAATCAATCCTGTGGCATCTGCTATTATTTCAGTCAATTCTTGGTAGTTGATTGCTGGTAAATAGATGATCTCAAAACCTTTATTAGCCAATGTTTCTGTTAAGTACGGGTGTACTTTGGCAGTTATTATTACTTTTTTCAATGAATAGTTATTAGTGGTTATCCCATTTTAAAAGTCAAAGCAGCAAACTCCGCGATGCTTACTTGTTCTGCACGTTTATTAAAGAATGCGTCTTCTAGAATCTCTGGCTGAAAGAGTCCTTTTACTGCATTACGTAACATTTTTCTTCGTTGATTAAAGGCCATCTTAACCAATTGTATAAAAGCCTTTTCGCTTTTAACGTCGTAAGCAGTTGTTTTACGTGTAAGCCTAATCATGCCACTCATTACTTTGGGAGGAGGGTTAAAGCTCTCCGGCGGCACATCAAACAAATACTCCACATCATACCAAGCCTGTATCAGAATGCTGATAATACCATAGGTTTTACTTCCTTCTTTTGCGGCAACACGTTGTGCCACTTCCTTCTGAAACATACCAATTACTACGGGCACTTGGTCTTTCCAATCTAATATCTTAAATAGTATTTGTGAAGAGATATTGTAAGGGAAATTACCCACAATGGTAAAAGATCCATCAAAAGGAGCGGAGGTTTCCAAGAAGTCTTCGTGAATAATTTTACCTGCAATAGAAGGGTAAGTTTTATTGAGATAAACTACCTTTTCATCATCTAATTCTACTGCCTTAAATTCAATATCGGTTAGAGGTAATAGGTATTTAGTTAATGCACCCGCACCAGGACCTACTTCTACCAATCGCTCAAAAGGCATTTGTTGTAGGGCTGCAACAATTTGCTTACATATATTTTCATCCTTCAAAAAGTGTTGACCCAGCGATTTCTTTAGCGTGTATTGCATTGCGGCAAAAGTATAAGAAAGAATGTTATAAATAATGAGATAAGAGATATTGGTTATGATAGGTTATTGCTAGATATCTATTTTGAACTATCTAAAAACTGAATCAGATAATCTTTCCCCTGTCCAAATACTGTAGAAGTGCTCCAATGGGCAATACCATATAAAATTATATTCAACATAGGATATAAAGGTTTAATTGAATTAATATGCAATCTAAACTTAAAGTCTATTTTAATAGTCTTAAAAGTGTTTGATTAACTAAAAATTAGCCCATTTCCTTTTTCTTTTCTTCCAATACCAGATACTTCCACTACTTTTACACCAACCATGGGTAACTAAGGACTATCCAACACATCGATTCTTGAATACTCTTTCTCATTCAAACTGCGCCCACACTAATCGGGGATTTGCTGCATCTCTCCCAGTTTCTTTTTCAATTCATTCATAAAGTTCTTTGGCTTGTTGCTTACTTATTTCACTTGGGTTCTAATTTAAACCATGCCAACATTAATATGGTTGGCATGGTTTATATTCTGGTTCGCCCCAACCAAAATTTGGTTGGCTTCGCTTTTATTCTGGTTGGCCTCCACCAAAATGTGGTTGGTCTCACTATTATTCTGGTTGGTATCGCTTTTATTCTGGTTGGCATCAACCAAAATAGGGTTGGCTTGGTTTTTATTTTGGTTGATGCCAACCAGAAATTAATCTACCTTAACTTGTTCTAAATATAACCCTCACAAATTATTCATCAGGTTGTTTCAATTAAGATTGAAGCTATCCACTTTTTAAAGTTGCCAGAATAACCTAGCAACCTACTGTTACAATTTAAATTCTTCACCATGTCAAAAACTTATTACATACCCAGAAAAGACGACAAAAGGCTTTTATGGTTGGAGTGCTTCAATCTAAAAATAATTCAACATGCCGAAATGTTGGGAATAACACCCGAAGCATTATTGATTGTGCTGAACGATACTAATGCCTTTATTTACATGGTGAGTTTTAAGTCTAGCATGAAAAAGGCGGCAAAGGCTACAAATAATTTCATGAAATCGATGTCTAACGGACCTGTTAGTATCATAAAGCAGCATTACCCAACATTTGTGGGGCCGGTGGTTATTCCAGAAGAGATTTGTTATGGCATTTTTCCACGTACTGCTATTTTGGTGCGCCAAATAAAGGCAAATCCCGATTGTTCGGAAGCAATCGCTGCCGATCTTGGAATTGTTGGTACAGACATTGACCCTGCTTTTGCTAAGGCTCAGCCAACACTAACCTTGCTTTTTAAGGCAAATCACGTAAATGGCAGGTATAAAAAGGGGCAGACGCATGGCATTTTATTAGAAAGTATGCGCGGCGATGAAACCGCTTTTAGTTTTCTGCTTTCGGCTACTAAATCTACCTTCATTGATAAACGTCCTAATCTTACTGCAGGAAAGGCAGAAACCCGACATTACCGCGCGTGGTACGTGTTGAATGATGAGGTAATTGGACAGGTAAGTGCTGAGTTTAAAATTACTGTGGATGGATAGGAAGAAGTTTTGAGTTATGAGATATGAATTATTAGATTGTACATATTTCATAACTCAATTTCATATTTAATTGCCTTTACTTAAAATGTATACAGCTATTTTCGCAGCAAGCTTAATTAAACCTGTATGGTTTACAACTACTGATGATTAAATACCTCACAACACTATTTTTGGGTTGCTACTTCTTAGCGGGGAGTATGATACTGCCGTTGGGGGATTTTTCGTTAATGCCAGATTTGCCTGATATGTACCGTTCTTACTGCAAGGTAACGACTGAAACACCAGATATTATTGATTTTATTGGCGATTATATTTGGAGCGGAAAGGATTTGCTTGGGCATAACAAACACGATGCACCCTCGGCAGGCTCCTTAAACTTTCAACACCAGGCTAGTCCATCACTTTACTTTTATCCAATTGCCCATCTTATTTATACCAAACCTAAAGTTTGTATAAACAAACCTTTCACACGTTCCTTTCTTTTTCAAATATCAGATTATCAAAGCGAAACATTGAGACCACCAATCAGTTAACAGTGAGCAGTGAACAGTAGTATTTGCAGATAAGTGAATACTGACTAATATTCACTGTTTACTGTTTGCTGATTACTGATTACTGCTAACTGATTACTGTTCACTGTAAAAAACTCATTTAATGAAAATATTATTATCTCTACTAGGGATGGCTATGTGTGTGGCTGCCATTTCTCAAAATACTTTTAAGGCCATTATACATGATGGCAAAACAAAACAAACAATTGGTGGGGCTACTGCGAGAATACCAGCACTCAAAATTGGCGCTTCCGCAGATAGTAACGGGGTGGTTACTGTAAATAATATACCTAATGGAAAGTTTGAAATGGAACTTAGCCATGTAGGTTATGCCTCTTTAGAGCAAATATTTACATTTCCTCTTAAAGAAGAAACTATAGAACTGATATTGAACCCTAAGGATGGAGAATTTGCTGATGTGGTGGTACAAACTACCCGTACCAACCAGAATGTAAAGGATGTACCAACCCGCATAGAGGCTTTGCCACTAGAAGAATTAGACGAGAAAAGCACCATGCGCCCTGGCGATATTAAGATGCTTTTGGGAGAAAGTACGGGCATTGCTGTGCAACCAACATCGGCAGTGAGTGGTACGGCAAACTTTAAAATACAAGGCTTGGATAGTCGTTATACCCAACTACTAAAAGACGGTATGCCATTGTATCAAGGGTTTTCAGGCGGACTAAGCATTATGCAGATAGCCCCGCTAGACTTAAAACAGGTGGAATACATAAAAGGATCGGCCTCTACCATTTATGGCGGTGGTGCTATTGCGGGTTTGGTAAACCTAATTTCTAAAACGCCAACCAAAGACCCTGAAATGACCTTTTTATTGAATGGCACCAATGCAAAGGGCGCAGATGTAAGTGGGTTTTACGCGCAGAAATGGAAGCATGTTGGTACTACTATCTTTGGGGCATATAATTATAACGGAGCTTACGACCCTAGTGGACAAGGTTTTTCGGCAATACCCAAAACAAACAGAATCACCTTCAATCCGAAATTGTTTTATACTGCCGATACTAACAATAGTGGTTGGCTTGGCGTGAATACACTATACGAAAACCGTTTTGGTGGAGATATGAAAGTACTAGTGGGACAAGGGGACAACGTACACCAATATTTTGAAAGGAATGAGAGTTATAGATACGCTACACAGCTATCATTTACACATAAAATAAACAATGCAAACAGCCTTAACCTAAAGAACACCGTTGGTTATTTTAACCGAAACCTATCATCGCCCAATAATGTGTTTGCTGGCAAACAAGTGACGTCCTTTAGTGAAGTAAATTATGTTTCGCATGGCGAAAAGGCAGATTGGGTAGCAGGTGCAAACCTTATTACAGATCATTTTACCACAACTGAACCTGTAGATAAATTTAATTATTCCACAACAACTGTTGGCTTGTTTGTACAGAATACCTATAAAGTATCAAAAGTATTTTCATTGGAAAGTGGGCTAAGAGGAGATTACAATACGCCTGCACTAAAGGGAAATGCAAATGGGATATTTATATTACCAAGATTGAATGGTCTATTTAAAATAAACAAGCAATGGACTAGCAGGATTGGCGGGGGATTAGGTTATAAAATGCCTTCCATATTTAATGACCAGAGCGAAGAGAAAGGGTATTCTGTTATTAATCCGATAGTGATGGCAAACACAAAAGCAGAGCAATCTGTGGGTGGTAATGCAGATATCAATTATAGGGGGCATTGGGGTGAGGCAACTATTAATATCAATCAGTTATTCTTCTACACTTATGTGCAAGATCCATTGATTTTGCAAAACAATACTTTCACCAACGCTAATGGTAACCTATACACACAAGGGGCAGAAACAAATATTAAACTAGGTTTTGACGATTTAAACTTCTATTTGGGCTATACGCATACAGCTACAAAGCAGCACTTTAATGGAACTATTACTACACAGCCACTGACGGCAAAAGACAGGATAAGTTTTGATGCCACTTACGAAATAGAAGATCATTTTAGGGCGGGCGTTGAGGCTTTTTATACAGGAGAGCAAATGCTGGATAATGGTACGATGGGTAAAAGCTTTGTAACATTTGGATTGCTTGTTCAAAAGATGTGTAAGAACTTTGATGTGTTTATCAATGCTGAAAACCTAACGGACAGGCGGCAATCGCGTTGGGATAACATTTATTCTGGTACCATTAGTAATCCTAAATTTAAAGATATTTATACACCATTGGAAGGGGCAGTTATTAACCTTGGTGTAAAAATAAAACTGACTGCAGATAATGATTAGCAATGATTTGTCATTAAACCAAATGCTGTTAGTTGTTGTTATTTGAACATATATTTCATTAGCTCATTTAATTAGCGTTGAACTTTGATTAAAAGGATTTATATGATCTAGAAATAGAGAAATCGACCGAAAATCTTTAATTTGCGCCAATTATTAGTTATTTTAAACTTAGTAAAGTTGCATAGGTGAATAGAATCTAATATATTTGGGAGAAGTTTAGAAATAATCTATTGCGAAAAATTCAATTTCTTCAATTATCTTTGACGACTTCGATTGCTTGCTAATAAGAAATTTAATTATTGTTTACTTTATATAATCGACCATTGATGGCAAGTACTACCGGTCTTTATGACCCTTCTTTTGAGCACGATGCGTGCGGTATTGGGTTTGTTGCTAATATTAAAGGCAACAAATCGCACCAGATAATCTCCGATGCCCTAACTATTCTGGAGAATATGGAACATCGTGGCGCTTGTGGCTGCGAAAACAATACTGGTGATGGTGCAGGTTTAGCAATTCAAACTACCCACGAGTTTTTCTTTGATGAATGTGTGAAAATGGGTGTTCATCTCCCTGCTTATGGTAAGTATGGTGTAGGGGTGCTGTTTTTTCCAAAGGACATGCGCCTTCGTGAAGAATGTAGAGACATATTTAATCGTACTGCTGAAAAGCTTGGTTTTGACATTCTTGCATACAGAAAAGTTCCAGTAAATACTTCTGACATTGGTCCAACTGCCTTGTCTGTAGAGCCTGAAATAGAACAAGTGTTTATTGCTTGTCCAGACCATATTCGTGATGAAGAAACCTTCGAAAGAAAGTTGTATGTACTTCGCAACCATGCGAGTCATACCATTAATAATACTATCAGAAAAGATGCTATTGGCTTTTATATAGCATCTTTATCTTACAAAACTGTAGTTTATAAAGGACAATTAACTAGTAATCAAGTGCGTGGATATTTCCCAGATCTTAGCGATAAGAGAATGGTGAGTGCCTACGGATTGATTCACTCTCGTTTTGCTACCAACACTTTCCCTTCATGGAAATTAGCACAACCCTTCCGTTACATCGCTCACAATGGTGAAATTAATACGGTAAAAGGAAATGTAAATTGGTTGAAAACAGCAGAAGGAAGTTTCCTTTCTCCATTCTTTTCAAAGGAAGAAATGGATATGCTTCGTCCAGTAATCTTTGAAGGACAATCTGATAGCGCCTGTCTTGATAATGTAATAGAATTATTAACACTTTGTGGACGTTCATTGCCACATGTGATGATGATGCTTATACCAGAAGCTTGGGACAATGCTGAAAAGATGGATCCTATCAAAAAGGCATTCTACGAATTTCATGCTACATTCCAAGAGCCTTGGGATGGACCAGCTTCTATATCTTTTACCGATGGCAAAATGATTGGTGCCACGCTTGATAGAAATGGTTTACGTCCATCAAGATATTGTGTTACCAATGATGACCGTGTAATTATGGCATCTGAGTCAGGGGTTCTTCCTGTAGATCCTGCTACAATCATTGAAAATGGTCGCTTGCAGCCAGGAAAGATGTTTGTGGTTAATATGGAAGAAGGAAGAATAATTAGTGATGATGAACTGAAACATACTATTTGTTCTCAGAAGCCTTATGGTGAATGGTTAAACAAATATAAAATAAGACTAGAAGAATTACCTGAGCCTCGTGTTTCATTCACGCATTTGGAACATGATCAGATATTCAAATATCAAAAAGCCTTCGGTTACACTACCGAGGATATGGAAAGCATCATTGCGCCAATGTCTTTAGATGGAAAAGAACCAATTGGTTCAATGGGTACCGATACTCCTTTGGCTATATTGAGCGATCAACCGCAGCATTTGAGTAACTATTTCAAGCAATTATTTGCACAGGTAACTAATCCTCCGATAGATCCTATCAGGGAAAGATTGGTAATGAGCCTTGCTACTTTTGCTGGTAACAACGGTAATTTATTGGTAGAAGATCCATTGGCTTGTCATAGTGTAGCATTAAAGCATCCTGTACTTTCTAACCATGAGTTAGAAAAGATAAGAAGTATTGATACAGGTATATTTCAAGCTAAAACATTGCAGACTTATTTTAGGGCTGATGGTAAACCTGGATCTATGGAGAGAGGTTTGGCTAGGCTTTGTAAATATGCTACTGATGCTGTAGAAGATGGTTTTGAAGTTATCATCTTAAGTGATAGAGCTATAGATAGCGAACACGCACCAATTCCTTCTTTGTTAGCTGTTTCTGCTGTACACCATCACTTAATTAGAAAGAATTATCGTGGTCAGGTTGGTATAATTGTAGAAGCTGGCGACGTTTGGGAAGTTCACCATTTCGCTTGTCTATTGGGCTTTGGGGTTACAGCTATCAATCCATATTTAGCTTTATCTACCATTCGCGACATGAAGTTGCAGGGTAAGTTAGATACAGAATTGGATGCAGAAAAATTAAAGAAAAACTATGTAAAAGCTGTTTGTGATGGCTTGTTGAAAGTATTCTCTAAAATGGGCATCTCAACTTTGCAATCTTATCAAGGAGCTCAGATTTTCGAAATTGTTGGTCTTAATAAGACTGTTGTTGATAAATATTTCACAGGTGCCACTTCTCGTATTGAAGGAATGGGATTAGATGAAATAGCTAAGGAAGCTTTGGCTAAACATCAGTTTGCATTTAGCAAAAAAGATATACCCGTAGAAAGACTTCCTGTAGGTGGTGTTTATCAGTGGAAACGTAAGGGTGAGTTTCACTTATTCAATCCACAAACAATTCATTTATTGCAGTATTCTACTAGCATGAATGATTATCCAACCTTCAAAAAGTATTCTAAGGCGGTTAATGATCAAGCAGAAAAAGCTTGTACCCTTAGAAGCTTATTGGATTTTAAACATAATCGTCCATCTATTTCTATTGATGAGGTAGAACCTGCTGAGAATATCTACAAACGTTTTGCTACAGGAGCAATGAGTTTCGGCTCAATTTCTCACGAAGCACACAGCACTTTAGCTATTGCAATGAACCGTTTAGGGGGTAAAAGCAACACAGGCGAAGGTGGTGAAGACGAAATTCGTTTCGAAAAAATGGCAAACGGAGATAGCATGCGTAGTGCTATTAAACAAGTAGCGTCTGCTCGTTTTGGAGTAACAAGCTTATACCTGACAGAGGCTGATGAGCTACAAATTAAAATGGCTCAAGGTGCTAAGCCGGGCGAGGGTGGGCAATTGCCAGGAGATAAAGTAGATGACTGGATTGGACGTGTGCGTCATTCTACACCAGGTGTAGGTTTGATTTCTCCACCACCACACCACGATATTTATTCAATTGAAGATTTGGCTCAATTAATATTCGATTTAAAGAATGCTAACCGTGCTGCAAGAATCAGTGTTAAACTGGTTTCTAAAGCGGGGGTTGGTACTATTGCCGCAGGGGTTACAAAAGCGAAAGCAGATGTAGTATTGATTGCAGGTTATGATGGTGGAACAGGAGCTTCTCCTCAGTCTTCTATTAAACATGCGGGTCTACCATGGGAATTAGGGTTGGCAGAAACTCATCAAACATTGGTTAAAAACAAATTACGCAGTCGTGTAGTTGTACAAGCTGATGGTCAGATGAAGACAGGTAGAGATATTGCCATCGCAGCTTTATTAGGAGCTGAAGAATGGGGTGTTGCTACTGCTGCATTGGTTGTTGAAGGTTGTATTATGATGCGTAAGTGTCATTTAAATACTTGTCCAGTGGGTGTTGCTACGCAAGATCCTGAATTGAGAAAGAGGTTTAAAGGCGATCCTGATCACGTTGTTAACTTCTTTAAGTTTATGGTAGAAGAGTTGAGAGAAATCATGGCAGAACTAGGTTTCAAGACTGTAAATGAAATGATTGGTCAAACAGATTACTTACAAACTAGAGAAAACATCAATCATTGGAAATACAGCAAACTTGATTTGTCGCCAATTTTGTTTAAAGAGCCTGCAAATGAATATGTAGGTCTTTATAATACGGAGGCACAAGATCACATGATGTCTGATATATTGGATTGGCAGTTATTAAAAGCCGCCCAACCAGCATTAGATACGCAAGAAAGAATTTCTGCAACATTTGCTATCAAGAATACCGACAGAACTGCTGGTACAGTGGTTTCTAATGAAATAACTAAACGTTATCGTTCATTAGGACTTGCGCCTGATACGGTTAACTTTAAATTTGTTGGTACAGCAGGTCAAAGCTTCGGTGCTTTCAATACAAAAGGGGTTACGCTTGAACTTGAAGGTGATGCAAATGACTATTTTGGTAAGGGATTAAGCGGTGCTAAGTTGATTGTTTATCCTTCTAAGAAATCTTCTTTTGTTCCAGAGGATAATATTATCATTGGCAATGTGGCTTTCTATGGCGCAACTGATGGTACTGCTTTCATTAGAGGTAAGGCAGGCGAACGTTTTGCCGTTCGGAACTCTGGTGCACAAGTAGTAGTTGAGGGAGTAGGTGATCATGGTTGCGAGTACATGACTGGCGGTAGAGTGGTTATTCTTGGTGATACTGGAAGAAACTTTGCGGCTGGTATGAGCGGTGGTATTGCTTATGTATACGATGTAAAAGGAACTTTTGCAGGTAGTTGCAACATGGAAATGATAGATTTAGATCCTGTTGGCAGTAACGATGTTGAAGAACTTAAAACATTAATCTCTAAACATTTAGAATATACAGGTAGTACAGTAGCTAAGTTTGTTTTGAATGATTTTGAAAATCAATTGAAGAACTTCGTAAAAGTATTCCCTAAAGACTATAAAAGAGTTCTGTTACGCAAAGCAGCTAAAGCAGTTGTAAATGGTTAGTAAATATTGGTTAGCAATCTAGTTTTATTTTGTTAACCACTAACAACTTATCACTAAACACTATTAAAATAACATTCATTCACAAATAAAACACGCTGAGAGCGATATGGGCAAACCAACCGGATTCTTAGAGTTCACAAGAGCATTACCAGCAAAACGTTCACCCGAAGAGCGTAAAAAAGATTACAAAGAGTTTGAATTTCATTACTCTAAAGAGGAATTAGGTCAACAGTCTTCACGTTGTATGAATTGTGGCGTTCCTTTTTGTCATAGCGGCTGTCCTTTGGGCAATGTAATCCCAGAATTTAATGATGCAGTTTACGATGGTAACTATAAAGAAGCCTACGAAATACTAATCAGCACTAATAATTTCCCTGAATTTACTGGTAGAATATGTCCTGCACCTTGCGAGAGTGCTTGTGTGTTAGGCATCAATCAACCGCCTGTTGCTATTGAAGAAATTGAAAAGCATATTATCGAAATAGCTTTCGAAAAAGGCTTTGTAAAGGCGCGTAAACCCAATTTAAGTACTGGTAAAAAGGTTGCTGTTATTGGTAGTGGTCCTGCGGGTTTAGCTGCTGCGGCTCAACTTAATTATGCCGGTCATGCGGTTACCGTTTTTGAAAGAGATGAGAAACCAGGTGGTTTATTGCGTTATGGTATACCTGATTTTAAGCTAGAAAAGAATGTAATAGACCGTCGTATTGCGGTTATGGAAGAAGAGGGCATTACTTTTAAATGTTTGGCAAATGTGGGTGTTAACATCCATGTTAGCGATTTATTGAGAGAGTGTAGTGCCATCGTTTTAGCGGGAGGTTCTACGGTTCCAAGAGATTTACCTGTTCCTGGTCGTGAGTTGAATGGCGTTTATTTTGCTATGCAATTCTTGAAGCAAAACAATAAAACTGTTGATGGAGCCGATCCATTGGCGAATGCATCTATCGAAAGTAATATCCTTCCCAATATACTACGTGCTACTGGCAAAAATGTGGTTGTTATAGGTGGTGGAGATACAGGTAGCGACTGTGTGGGTACTAGTAATAGGCATGGTGCGGCTTCTGTTACTCAGTTTGAGTTGATGCCAAAGCCTGCTGATAGTCGTACGCCTTTTATGCCTTGGCCTACTTATCCGATGGTGTTAAAAACTACTTCTTCGCATGAGGAAGGAGCCGACAGACATTGGGCTATTGCCACAAAGGAGTTTATTGGAGACGGGAAAGGCAATTTAAAAGCCATAAAAGTGGTCGATCTTGAGTGGAAGATTACAGATGATGGTCGTCCTGCACATTTTGTAGAAGTAGCAGGTAGTGAACGTGAATTACCTTGCGAATTGGCGTTATTGGCAATGGGATTTGTATCTCCTCAAAAGGAAGGTTTATTATCTCAACTTGATATTGAATTAGATGCTCGTGGTAATGTAAAAGCTGCAGAAAGAGCTTATCAAACGAGTATTGCAAAGGTTTTTGCTGCTGGCGATATGCGTCGCGGACAAAGTCTTGTTGTATGGGCTATTAGTGAAGGAAGAGAGTGTGCTAGAAAAGTGGATGAGTTCTTGATGGGCGATTCTGTTTTAGAAACAAAAGATCATTCTATTTTGGAAGCAATGTATTAATTTATAAACTTAATAATATCAAAGGCTATTAGGAAGGTAAAACTTCTTAGTAGCCTTTTTTATTTCCTTTTTATTGTAGGTTCTCAGATAAATGCATTTCCTTGGTTCTTTGATTTTATGGTAAGATGTTACAGAATTGTCTTATTCTACGATAATATCCTCTTTACTACCTTCAAAAATAGCCTCGCTTTTCTCTCGTTTCTATCCTTTAGTTCTTGATTTATCTAATTGTTAGATTTATTGATAGTAGATCGCTGTTGTTTTCTTCCATTTTGAAGCCTTAAACACTTAGTTATTTCAATACAAATCTCCTAACTCATATCTCATAATTCATAACTCATATCTAACAACTAACTCCTATCCAAATTTTACCCAAAATGCGCCAAGTTCCTCATTTGGATTGTATATATTTAACTGAATAACGCCGGTTGCGGGATTATAACCCAACTGTGCAGCTGTTTTAGTGATGAAAATGTTTGGATTAGCCAAAACTTCCAATGCACCTGTAGGCGGTGTATCTCCTTTTTTAAGGCTAAAATACATAATCAGGCTTTTACCCAATGTGGTACGCAAACTAAATTTAGTATCTAGGGCAATATCGTTTGTTCTCGGTCCTTTATAACCGTAAATAGCTACTTTCCCCTTTCTATCTTTCACTTTTGATGGTGTGTCGTAGGTGATGTAGTTGTTATATTTGGCTTTATTTACATCCATATAGCAACTCTTGCCTATTTCGCAATATTCTTTAGTGGTATCAAAAACGTTATTGGCAGCTGTTTGTCTTTCGGCGGTTACAAGGATAGCATCGGTTTTCTTTACCGGTGCCGCAGCTATTAAAGGCAACAATTCTTCCGATAGGGTAGTAATATTTGTAAGCATCGCAGGGGTAAGTCCTTTGGCTTCCATAGCTACCAGGTTTGTATTAGCCCTCGTTACAATATTACCACACTTCATGTATAATGTTGTTGCCGAAAGGGAACTTAGGCTTTTAACGTTGAAGGCCTTATAGGTTGCGCTTTTGGGACCAAAGGCATCTTTGGCTATGTTTCTTACTATTCTGATAGCCAATACTATCTCTCCACTTTTTTTGTCGCGGTCGGCAGTAGCCTTAGTAGCACTTTCTATTTCTGTTTTATTGGATGGTATGGCTATCAAAATGGCTCTTTCATCCGCCATAGCATCTAGTTTTGCGATAGTAATACCCCTCGATGCCAAATCGGCAATATCACGCCTCAGGCAAGCTTCTATTTCAATGCTTTTACTTACCACTTTTTCCATGCTAGAGTTATAATGCGGTTTTATTCCTTTATTTAGAGACATAAATCAAGATTTATTTGTTCAACTATTTATTTTCCATACAAACCTAGTCTTAACTGAGTTATAAACAACGTTCTATTTTTGAATATTTAAGTTTATTTTTTAAATAAATATTTAAATAAAAATAATTGAAATTCAAATATTTTTAATTTACGTTTAAATGATTCAAAATAGTCCTTATTTCGGATTATCGTACTATTTGTTTCGTAGTTTTAATGCCTCGTTTCTCCCCTTATTTTTCTGATTTATCTAATAAAGGAGCATATTTATTGTACTAAGGAGCTTATTTGTATCTTGAAGGAGCATAATTGTATATTGAAGGAGCATAATTGTATCTTGAAGGAGCATAATTGTATATAGAAGGAGCATATTTGTGTATTGAAGGAGCATATTTGTGTATTGAAGGAGCAGAACCAAAAAATCTGACCCTTCTATACACAATTTTATATGGTCCAAAAACGGCTTTTTCCCTTTTTAGCACCATTTTATTCTGATGATAAACATTGCCAAAACAAATGGAGAACCTCTTTTTCCTTTTTAATTAAAGAATATCATTTTTAAAGACCATAATTGTACCCCCAGCTAGTCCACGTCAATCGCTAATATCTATAAGGGCTACCGCACGTGTTTCACGTGTGGTTTCGCTACAATAAAATATCTTGGAGAAATAGCTTTAAAAAAAGGAAAACCATCTAAGTAAATCCACACGTGAAACACGTGCGGTAGCAGCGAAGTTGAAAGCAAGTAATACCGTTAAAAAAAAGTAATTATAAAAATGAAATGGAACTGAGTGCAACAAACAACAAAGGGAGGTTCTAAATTTTTTTATTAAAAGGTTAATTAGTAATTAAATAACAGAAATAAGGGCTTAGAAAAGAGGTATCGGAAGGGTATTACTTTTATTATCGCTTTAATTTGCTTAATGAAAATAAGGAAAATTATAATTGCAACAATTTTATCTTTATTAGTGGGTGCATGGTTACTTCTGTTTTTCTGTAACAAAGAAGTGAAGGACTCTGCAACTGGAAAACTGTTTACAGATATAGAAACTACCCCTTTTATAAAGACTGGACTTCTGCTTGGCACCTCAAAGTTTGCTGCAAACGGTCAGATTAATTTATATTACGATTATAGAATACAGACCGCAGCAAAATTGATTGCCGCTCATAGAATAAAATACCTGATTATCAGTGGCGACAATGGTAGAAAAGAGTACAATGAGCCAGAAATGATGCGCTCTAGTTTGATTTCAGCTGGAGTAGATTCTTCTATTATATATCTGGATTATGCAGGATTTAGAACTTTTGATTCAATTAAACGCCTCAAAGAAATATTTGGTCAGGACTCAGTTGCCATAATCTCTCAACAGTTTCACAATGAAAGAGCCATTTATATAGCCAACCGAGAAGGTATTTATGCCATTGGCATTAATGCCCCCGATGTAAATAAATACTTTGGCTTCAAAACACAATTGAGAGAAAAGTTTGCCAGAGTGAAGGTTTTTGTAGATTATTGGTTTGGCACTAAGCCAAAATATTTAGGAAACAAAGTTGTAATACCATCCTAAACAATAAGGATGAACATAGACTGAAAACCGTAATTAATAGCATCACAAATTTTTCTCCTTGGTTAGCAATAAATCCCATTAGGGATAAATTATTGGTAGCATGTAGGTAAAAATCAGCAGTTAAAACCTACGAAGAACAGTAAGGAGCATTAAAAATTTAACCAAAAGACACACTAACTAAAACCTTCCATCAAAAAATGGGAAAAGTAGAAATACAGCAAGTTTTCATCAGTCCAAAAATGAAGAAAAGAGAGATGCAACAAGTTTCTATCTATCAAAAAACTACATAAAGGGAGAAACAACAGAAATCCATCAACCAAAAAATGAAGAAAGGGGAGAAAATCAAAGCAGGATAGGGGAGTTTTTGGATGAAAGGATAGATTTTTAGGGGGCTAAGTAATGTTCTATCCGAAAATGAGGCTAATTGTCACGCTGAGGTATTAATTAGAGGATTTCAAGTTTGTTGAAAATGACATTTCGCTTAGTACTTCTCCATAATCTTCGCGTCATTGCGAGGCACGAAGCAACCCTTTACCAATTATAACGACCAAATTACGCTTAAAAGGTTGCTTCGTTCCTCGCAATGACGGGGAGACCTTAGCGATTTTAAAAGATGTCATTAGCAGCTTGTTGAAGCGAAAGCAACTTAAACTTTATTCATTACTTTCTACAGTCTACTGATGTGATCTTTATAAAAGCGCAAAATTTAATAGTGACAATTTAGCCCGTTTGCGCTTCAACAAGCTCAGCATGAAAATCAAGTTGATTATAGAAGTGAACTATTTGTCATTTACAATCTGAATTTATCGACGTACAATAAACATAGTAACACTTTTTAATGCCCAAGCTAGCACCCCAATATTCATGTTGCTCCTAATTGGGGTAATTTGAGGGGAGGATGGTTGTACTAGCCTTATCTATTATACAAAAATTATTAGTTGGTCGCCTTCTACAGCCGTATTGTAACGCTTTAAAGCTCTTTCTGCAGGCCCTTTTAGTACTTTTCCCTCTGTGTTAAAGGTGCTACCATGCAATGAGCAGCTATAGCCTTTATTTCCATTAATAACTAATTGATTATCCTGATGCGTACACATTAAAAGCAATGCCGTTAAGCCTAATTCTACTTTTTGTACCGCAATATCGTAATACCATCCTTTGGGGCGAATAAATTGTGTGCTATTGGTAGCAAATAAGGAAAGAGGAACAGATATTTTCTTGTCCAATACCGCAGTTTTAAACACAGGATATGCCGCACCACAGCCAGAAAGAGTTTCTGCCGTAGCCCCAAATGCACCTAATAGACAAATTTTGCAAGATGTTTTTATAAAGTTCCTTCTCTCCATTGATAGTGTGATTATATGAAACTGGAACAGCCAATAATTGCTGTACTCGGCTCAAAAATAAGCGTAATTCAATCCCTTTAAGTTGCTATTTTGGGAGGAATACATTTTTTATTTACTGATATCTCTTGAAGTATTTATATCTGGGTAATAATATTTATCATAGAAATATTTCAATCATTCATCACCAAAAACATTTAATGACTCTTGCATCTGTGGTAATAAAAGTCATTATATAAACTTAATAGTAGAATAATTAAATCGCTATTTAAAGGTAGTTGTACTTATTTGTAATATTTCTTTACAGCTTCAAAGGCATACGGAACACTATATTTGCATCATTGCTTTTAAAATGAGATGGAATATATTTTATTATTACATTTTCTCATTAAAACGAGAAGCATTAATTTCCTTTTTTTCTATAAAATAATCCTAAATTAAGTGGAAATTAAACTTAAATAGGTTCAAATAATTTATTGACAATGAATAACATTACACATAAAGTAAGTAGCCTTAGAAAAGCGATTGCTACGGCAACTGTAACGGTGTCTAAACAAGAAACTATTGATGCAATAAATAACAAATTAGTACCAAAAGGAGAAGTATTTGAATTTTCGAGGGCTGCGGGACTATTGGCCATTAAAAAAACAAGCGACGTAATACCCGATTGTCACCCTTTGCCAATAGAATACGCCTCTATAAAGCATACTATTGAGGGGTTATCCATTATTATTTCGGCAGAAGTACATACCATTTATAAAACAGGGGTAGAAGTGGAGGCTATGCACGGGGCAAGTGTTGTGGCACTCACCATGTATGATATGCTGAAACCAATTGATAAATCGGTGGAGATTTCTAGCATTAAATTGCTGAATAAAAAGGGCGGAAAATCTGATTTTAGGGATAGACCTATAGAAGCTATCCGTTGTGCAGTAGTTGTTTGCTCGGATAGTATTTCGGAAGGAAGCAAGCAGGACTTTGCTGGTAAAGCAATCATTGAAAAGCTACAACAAAACAATTTAGAAACTTCGTTTTACAGTATCATTCCTGATGAATTTGAGGTAATACAATCAAAAGCAAAACAACTAGCTATAGATGGCTACCGTTTGATATTTTTTTGTGGAGGAACGGGACTTTCGCCAAGAGATGTAACGCCAGAAGCGATTGCTCCTTTGTTTGATAGGGAAATTCCGGGCATTATGGAAGCTGCAAGAGGATACGGACAGGAAAGAACGCCTTATGCGATGCTTTCTAGAGGAGTTGCAGGGTTTATAGGCAGTAGTTTAGTGCTTACTTTGCCTGGTTCTACTCGTGGAGCGGAGGAAACAATGGATGCTTTATTTCCTTATATCCTACATATTTTCAGAGTTGCCGAAGGAATGGGTCATGATGGATAAGTAGGGGGAATTTGCGTTTAATAATTGTCTTTGGCAATGCAGTACATGTATAGTAGGTGCCGTATAATAGGGAGGTGGACCTGTAGAGACGGATGTTAATCCGTCTTATTTGCAAGGCAAATTCACTGTGTATTTTAGACGGATTATCATCCGTCTCTACTGCGATTTGGGAAAGTTTGTTTTTTGTAGGTTAGGATATTCTCATTTTTTTCTGGTGCCCCAGATGAGACATTCGACATGAAGTTAAAAGGGAACAATTTGTAGCCATTAATAAGTGGTGCTAATTTCTTTGCAACTAGGAGACCTTCAAAATCTTTTCTAAATCGTTGTAGTTCCACACGGGTACAAATTCGCTCAATTTAGTAAACTCAGGTGTTTTAGACACTGATTGTATAAGTAAATGAGCTCAATTAGATAATTATACGCTACTTTCACCTCATAAAAATATATCGGATAATGCTATATTTTCAAAAAGACAATATTCATAGTGTTACTTACTAAATAAACTGTTTGTTATGCCTCCCAAAAAGAAAGTTATTGATGCAGAGAAAGCCCCAAAGGCTGCGAAGGCAGTAAAAAAGAAAGAAGTAAAAGAAGTAATTGAAGAGACGAAACCAATTGTAGTAGCTAAAAAATATGAAGAAATACATTTTGTAGATAGTAGCCAACCTGTTTGGAATTATTCAGTATTTACAGATGATGATATTCGGAATTTTCAGAATGGCACTCATTATAGTTTGTATAAAGTATTTGGAAATAAGCAGATTTCGGTGCTAGATACCCCCGGTACTTATTTTGCAGTATGGGCGCCAAATGCAACTTATGTAAGTGTTCATGGCTATTTTAATGGATGGAATAAAGAAGCCCATCCTTTGAAAGTAAGATTGGATAAATCGGGAATTTGGGAAGGCTTTATCCCGAATGTATTGCAGGGAGAGGCCTACAAATACCATATTCATGGATTTGGTGGGATTAAAGTGGACAAAGCAGATCCGTTTGCGCACTTTGCAGAGAAGAGGCCGTTTACGGCTTCTATTACTTGGCAAACCAATTATACATGGAAGGATGATGAATGGATGGAAACCAGAAAAAAGCATAATGCTTTAGATGCGCCTTATTCTGTTTATGAAGTTCATTTGGCTAGCTGGATGCGTCCTGATAAAAACAATGAAGAAAGTTATAATACCTACACTCAGGCAATAGAATATTTGGTGCCTTATGTGAAGGATATGGGTTTTACGCATGTAGAATTGATGCCCATAAATGAACATCCTTTTGATGGGAGTTGGGGATATCAGGGAACGGGCTATTTTGCGCCAACAAGTAGGTTCGGAAACCCACAAGATTTTGCAACTTTAGTAGAAGCATTCCATAATGCAGGTATCGGGGTTATACTCGATTGGGTAGCGTCGCATTTTCCCTATGATTCTCATGGATTATTTATGTTTGATGGTACACATACCTACGAATATGCCGACATGCGCAAGGGATATCACCCCGATTGGAATAGTTACATCTTCAATTACAAGAGGGGAGAGGTAAAGAGTTTCCTTATTAGTAGTGCAAGGTTTTGGTGTGACCAATTTCACATGGATGGCTTACGTGTAGATGCTGTTAGTAGCATGTTGCGTCTAGATTATAGTAGAAATGCAGGACAATGGGAACCAAATGAGTTTGGGGGAAATGGCAATATTGAAGCAATTGCCTTTATAAAGGATCTTAATGAAACACTGTATAGAGATTTTCCAGACATTCAGACTATTGCAGAAGAAGCAACAGACTGGCCTGGTGTAAGTAAGCCAACCTTTCAAGGTGGTTTGGGCTTTGGAATGAAATGGATGATGGGGTGGATGCATGATACCTTGGATTTCTTTAAATTAGACCCTATTTATCGACAGTTTCAGCAGGATAAGTTTTCATTTAGTATGGTTTATTTTCAGGATGAAAACTTTATGCTTCCATTAAGTCATGATGAGGTGGTGCATGGTAAAAGCCCGATGATTTATAAGATGCCGGGAGATGAATGGCAGAAGTTTGCCAACCTACGATTGCTTTACACTTATATGTTTACCCATCCTGGAGCCAAGCTTTTGTTTATGGGCGATGAATTTGGTGCTACAACAGAATGGAATCATAAAAGTGAATTACCTTGGCACTTATTGCAATATGTGAGCCATGAAGGAATGAAACATTGTGTGCAACAATTGAATGGTTTATACAAGACCCAGCCTGCATTGTACCAAAAACAATTTAGTACTGAAGGGTTTGAGTGGGTAGATTTAAACCATCGGTCGGAAGGAGTAGTAGTTTATAAGCGTAAGGGAAATTCTCCTGAAGATGATGTGGTTGTAATACTGAATATGACGCCGATAGTAAGAGAAAATTGGACAATCTATGTTCATAACAAGACAGAATGGAAAGAAGTATTTAATAGCGATAAGAAAGAATATTGGGGAAGTGGGCATGTATACAATACTGACATTCATGCGGAGCTAGTAGACGAACCCTCCCAATGTTTTAAATTGCAAATTAACTTACCACCTTTAGCTGGTGTAGTAATTGGGTAAATAATTTTATTAAAATATTGTAATGGGCTGCTCAAATAATTGAGATAGCCCATTTTTTATTATTCACACAAACTTTAAAACATTAGTTTTATAATTGTTTGGATATAATAGAGTTTATGTCAGTTTAATTACAGGGTAATTAAACGGCTTTCTTTCCACCCTAAAGTTATGC
>CANCVE010000045.1 GCA_947381435.1 Chitinophagaceae bacterium | reverse complement strand
TTTATGCTTTGGATATTCATCAGGAGAAGCTTGTTTATTATCCCCGCCCATCATAAATGTTCCGCCAGGCACCCAAACCATTCCTTTATGACTGATAGATTTATTTTTCTCTGATTGATTAACAGTAGTACCTGTTTTAGCCCCAAACCGCTTTGGAAGATTCGATTCGCAGCAGATAGCTTTCTTCTTTTTAGAGTTTGTAGCTGTATCAATGGAAAGGTTTTTTGCGCTAGGGATTTGTGCGGATGTTTTCCCTACAATCAATATCAAAATAGCTAATAAATGTATCTTTCTAATCTCCATCATACCTAAATCATTTGTTGCAAAAGTGCGTTAATTGGCAATAAGAAATGATGTTCTTAATTAGTTTATCATTTCTATTAGCTATGGTTGTTTTAATTTACTAAACCTTCTACTTCTTTGTTACCTTTTAGCCAACTCTTTCTTTAAAGTCTCCAAAGATTGCTTTTTACTTTTATTCAATAGATTGATAAACCCATATTCATGGTTGTATTGCTGACCATGAGTCAATATCCATTTCAAGAAATTAGCCACTTCTTTGTTGGGATTGTTTTGATTATAGAGTACATGTATGTATTCTATCAACAGCTTCGGACTGTTTGTGTTCTCTGCATACGTTAATACATTATCCAGTGTGCCATATATCTTTTCGTCAGAATCAATCTTACCATTCTCATTAAAATCTATGGGTACTATGGCAATACTATCTATCAGCTTTCGAGTCTTTAGGTCATAAATGAAGCCTAGGTTGTTATACGATACACCGTTTACATCTTGCTTCACTGCATTTAATAAGTCTTTGTCATCGCCCACAATAGGAACACCCTTGATGTCTTTCTGTTCGCTACCAAAATGATTGGAAAACGACTGAGAGGCACAGGCATTTTGCTTGCGTTTATAAACGGTAAACACCGCTTCCGAAGCAATGTTGCTATTACTAGTTTCTCCAAAATATACTTGCTTAAAACTTGCCTCATTAAAGCCTTTCTCTTGCAATGCAGCAACATCTGTTCGGTTACTATTCACCACAGGAAGCTGTACATATCTGCTTACAGTAATGGCAGTTTTGCCTTCTTTTATATCTGTAGCAGCTAGCTTATGTGCCACAATGGATATATCTACACTATCAACAGGTTGTTTACTATTCAGTATAAAGTGTAGGTTAGGGTGTAGCTTACTGTATTAATCTATCCATTTTTGAAATAGCGGATAAGTTAATCTTGTACCCGAAATGCGAATAGTGCTTTGTTGCGCATACATCCCAATGCTGGAAAGCATCGATAACGTGAATAACACCTTTTTCATACAGTTTATTTTTAAGAATTATTATGAAAGTTGTAGGATATAAGTTTTGCTTTTTATTTGATAAAACGCTTCACACTTACAACCCACAACTTAAAACGTATAACTCAAACTCTTATTTCTTCTTAGCCGCTTCCTCTGCTGCTTTCTTCGCCAAAGCCTTACGTTTTATTGCAACATCAACCCAATCTACAAAAGGATACAAATCATATTTCTTAGCCTGTACCTCAAACAAAGCCTTTAGTTCAGCCAGCTTCTGTGGACACTTTGCAGCCAAGTCGTTGTTCTCAGTATAATCCTCTTTTAGGTTATATAATTCCCAAGTGTCTTTACTAAAATCGCCATGCGGCTGTGGTTTGCCAAGCGTGAAGTTGCCTATTTCTACATTGTCGGGGCAGTGTGCTGCTCCTGCTTTCCAGCCATCGGCATAGATAGCCCTAGCCCCAAATATGTAGTAGTGCTGTATTTTATGAGTAGAAGGTGCTTTTGCATTAGCCACAGAATAGAACAGAGATTTACCTTGAATAGTATCTTGTTTAATGCCACGTATCTGAGCAGGAGCTTTCACGCCAGCAAAGTCTAGTGTGGTTGGCAAAATATCTATTATAATTCAATGCCGTTTAGTTAAGAAAAATGTGTTTACATGATTTTATAGTTCATTGATTTAGGTTTCTTCTGTTTATGGTTTCGAGGGAATTTTCTATTGGGTCTCACTATTTCAGTTGTCTTTTGGAGGATATGGTCGATTGTTTCTAGAAACTGGTTCTTCTTTTTCTTCAAAAACACCCCTAACATCGACTCTTTTATTAATGCAAAAGCATTGGTTCTATTCACTGTCTTTATGTTTTTCAATTGGGCATCCTTGCTTTCTTCTCTTACTTTTTGCTCTTTTGGAAAGCTCATCATGGCGCATAGATTCATGGCAAGGATACCAGCATGAAAATCTTGTTTGACAGACAAGGCTGTCATACCAGAGAATGACTCTAAATCAGCCCTAACCTTGAATAGCTTGTAGGCCTCTTTTATCCCCCATCTAATATGATAGAGTTGTTTTAAATCCTCCTAAGTGTAATTCTGGATATCCAACAGGCTTGTACAAAGTATTTCCCTTTTGCCCTCCCCTAAATCTATAACCGATATTCTGACGGTAACGGTGTCCGATACTTCTTGAAAGATTTGTCTATTAAACTATCAAAGCGAATAACTTAACTTGTTTATACCTATCTAGTTTTAACACAAGCTCTTGTAGCGAGTAAGCTTTTAAATCCCTATAAGGGTTTCAAACCCTTATAGGGTTGGCTATTAAATTATCAAAGCGAATAACTTAACTTGTTTATACCTTCCAGTTTTAACTCAAGCTCTTGTAGCGAGTAAGTTTTTAATACCAATGATTAAGCTTTGTATGCCAATGAAAGCTTCACATATACCAATGATTAAGCTTTGTATGCCAATGAAAGCTTCACATATACCAATGATGAAGCTTTGTATGCCAATGAAAGCTTCACATATAGCAATGATTACACTTTGTGCCCCGATATTTTAATTTTCTAAGCCAATCATTTAGTATGCCTTTGTTACGCGTTGTTGAAGTGCCTATATTTGAAAAAATTTTTCATAAGTGAGAGTATTAAGTGTTGTTTTGGTGAGTTGTCTTTTCTTTTTTAGTTGTGATACCGTTAGTGTGTATGAAAAGATTACAAGATTTCCTGCATTCAAATGGGAAACTTCTAACAAACCTACTTTTAATTTTACCATCAAAGACACAAATTCTTTGTATAATATCTACATTGTTGTAAGGCACGAAGATGCTTATCACTTCAATAATCTTTGGCTCAATGTAACAACCAAAGCTCCAGGAACTGCCCCTATTAATCAACAGTTAGAACTTGTTTTGGCAAATAATGGAAGAGGATGGTTGGGCAGTGGACTTGATGATATTTTTACGCACAGAGTACGAATTACGCAAGCACCAGTTAAGCTAAAACAAGGTGAATACCAGTTTACACTACAACAAACAATGCGAGAGAATCCGTTGGAATCTGTATTAGATGCAGGTATTAGGGTAGAAAAAGCAATACCATGATTGGAAATGCAAAAAGACGATTACAAGTTGTAACGGTGGTATATTGGGTTCTATTGGTATACATGATTGTTGCCTTGGTTTGGTGGTTTGTGGCACTACAAAACCAAAATAGTTTGATGGCGAGTATGCGTTTGGTGGAACTGAAAAAAGATGATGTACATTATCTTGATAAAGTAATGCTTATTGAAGCCGCAAAAAATAGAAAGATTGCCCAATATATAGGAGAGGGTACTACTTTCTTGGCGCTTATTCTAGTGGGTGCAGTGTTTGTTTTTCGAGCTACCAGACGACAAATCAGACTGTCTAACCAGCAAAACAATTTTATGATGGCAGTTACGCACGAGCTTAAAACCCCCATTGCGGTCACTCAATTAAACTTAGAAACACTCCAGAAGAGAAAGTTGGATGAAGTAAAGCAGCAACGACTAATTACTAATACACTTCAAGAAGCAAATAGACTAAATACCCTTTGTAACAACATTTTATTGGCTGCACAGCTAGACGCCGCCGCCCATAAGCCTGCTAAACAAGAGATTAACTGGAGTGATATGGTTGCGGGATGTGCCGAAAATTTTATCATTCGTTATCCTCAAAGAGTTATAGAAATTTTGATAGATGAAGGCATTTATGTGCTAGGAGAGGAGTTGCAATTACAAATGTTGGTGAATAACCTCATAGAAAATGCATTAAAATATTCCCCCGCAGAAGCTAAAGTTTCTGTCATTTTACATGAATTAAAGGGTAAAGCAATAATGTCTGTTACGGATGAAGGAACAGGCATAAAGGACGAGGAGAAGAAACAAGTATTTGATAAGTTTTATCGGAGTGGAGATGAAAGTACCAGAAATACAAAAGGTACCGGTTTAGGATTGTATCTATGCAAAAAAATTGTAGCTGGTCATAAAGGGAGAATTTCTATTACTGATAATAAACCCAATGGAAGTATTTTTACGGTAACATTAAGCACACAATAATGAAAGAAAATAAGGGAAATATACTTTTAGTGGATGATGAAGAAAATTTGCATGAAGCATTGAAAATGAATCTCGAAATAGAAGGCTATGAAGTTTCTAGTGCTTTCAATGGTACACAGGCTCTGAAGGCTTTGGCTAATGGATATTTCGATTTAGTAGTCCTCGATGTTATGATGCCCGAAGTGGATGGTATTACTGTTGCCGAGACCATGCGAGTTAATAGTATGGATACGCCAATATTGATGTTGAGTGCCAAAAACTCAAGTGCAGATAAGGTATTAGGATTGAAAAAAGGAGCTGATGATTACCTTACTAAACCCTTCAATCTAGAAGAACTCTTGCTTAGGGTAGAGAAATTAATTACCAAGAATCAAAAGTTGCAAGTAAAAGAAAGTATTGGAGATAGTTACAGCTTTGGCGGAAATACCGTAAACTTCAAATCGCAGAATGCCACCACTTATGAAGGTAATACTATTGAGCTAAGCAAGAAAGAAACCATGCTGCTCAAACTTCTCATAGAAAACAAAGGCGAAGTGGTAACAAGAGAAAAAATATTGCAGGTTGTTTGGGGATACAATGTTTTCCCTACCACACGCACCATCGATAATTTCATTCTGAGCTTTCGTAAAAACTTCGAGCAAGATGTTCGCACTCCCCGATTCTTTCATTCAGTTAGAGGAGTAGGATACAAATATGTAGAATAATCTTTTGTAGGTATTTCCTGAAAATTCAAAACCTATACCGGCAAAGTTTTCACTGAAATATAATCATAAAACATGGTAGTTTGGATTCGATTTTTGCTAAAAGTTAGGCATAATAACACGTATGTAAAAGGTAATTTTACTCGAATTTCCCTCTTTATTCAATGAGCGTTTTTTACAAACTGATTTGGGGCAATTACACCAATCCCTTCCATTCAAAGCCACGGTTGCTACGATTCCAATCCAAAAGCAACAACAAAGTGGCAGCAGATGCAAACCTTGGTTTAGTATTAAAGGAGGCATTGGTTTGCTTGATTTAAAGCATTTCCTTAAACTAAGTGATGCCGATTTCATACAACGAAACAATACGGATTAGGCAATGCAGCATTTCTGTGGCATTAGCCTAAAGCCAACAGAAGTAATAAAAGACATCAATTTGCCAAGTTATTGGGGTGGTTATATTGGTCAATATTGGGAAATGGATAAACTACAGACCATAGCAGCTAATTACTGGAAACCTTATATGCAGGAAACCCATATTAGTACAGAAGATGCCACCTGTTATGAGAGTAACATCGCCTTTCAGACACCTGTAAAAATAGTCTGGCAAAGTTGTAATGAATTATATCTGGCAATACAATCGATTCGGAAACGATTAAAACTTCGTGTGTCAAGATGTAATTATGACAAGCATAAGAAATTCTTTTTATCCTACCAGAAATCTAAGAAAAAGTGAAAGCGTAAAGGGAAGAAACTCCTTAAATTCTTAAAGTGACTACTTGATTCATACGTTGGATTAATTCAAGAAAAGAAGTTAAGTTGTCGAAAAAGCGGTCTGTTAGGCTAAATACAATTACCACTGTTTATAAACAACAACGAATGAAGATAGAGAGGTTGACAAGATAAATGATAGGATAGTAAGCCTCAATAAACCTAACATACGTCCTATTGTAAGGGGTAAAGAGACCAAGGCAGTGGTGTTTGAATCACATGGTCTTGAATTAGTTTGGGTCTATTCACTTATTAAAGTTGCCAGATTAACCTTGCATCAAACTCTTTTTATATTGATTTATTACAATGACAAAACCTTTTTAAATACCTCAAAAAGATGAGAAATCGCTTTTGTGGTTACAAACTCATCATTCATCGTTTAACGTTCAAACCACATAACTAACTCTAAAGTCTGCCTTTCTTTTTCTTTGTAAATGTATCATTAAAATAGCACTCCATTCCCCTTCTGTTTCCGCAACTTCCTTGCTCTTTCAGGGTAACGTCATTTCCCTCAAAGTTGAAGTCAATAATACATGGGTCGCCTGCCTCACTGTAGATGCCGGTCTTTTCATCTGCTATTTTCATCGTTCCTTTTAGTTCTCCAGTACAAGTGCCTTCTTTCTTCTCAAAATGAATGAAAAACAAGTAAGTATTAGCATCTTTACCATCACGTATAGAGATGAAGTTTTGCTTATTAGCAATATATTCTCCACTCAATTTATTCTTTCTAGGTAAGGTATCTATCGGATTTAAGATAACGCCTACTTTTTTCGGATCTTCATTAGTATCGTTTACAACTACCATAAATACCCCTGCCGTATTGTAAACCCAACCAACCCTAGAGAACTGTATTTGTTTTGTTTGTGCATTAATACGTTCCTTATTAACTGTAAAAGTTGGTTCCTTATTAATAGATAGTGAATGTGTATAACCATCCTCGTCGGGTTCGTTGCTTAATATTGCTTTAGCAGACAGGTATTTATTTTGTTTATCAAAAACAGCAACAACCTGTTGGGTAACTTCTTTCTGAGTAACATTGAACAATAAATACACTTCCTTTTCTTTTTCAAAACGCCCTACAGGATGTATGGAGAACGACTTCTTTACATTTACTAGTTGATCTAATACACTATCTGGAATGAATTGGCTAAGTACTGCGTGACCAATGGTGATTGTATCTGCACCTGCATTTATGTTAGAGTCGGCCACCGAATAAGGCAAAACAATTGGGGAGAATACTGCTATAAAATCATTGACTTTTACAGGTGCATCGCCAGATAAGTCAGCTTTTTTATGCTTGCAGCTGAGGATTGATAGTACAGCAATGGCAAGGAAGAGGTAGTTAAAACTGAGAGTTGTATTTGTTCTTTTCATAATAAATTTTGTAAGAGGCGTTAAAAGTAAATGTATTCGTTAAAACATTGGAATTAACTAGTACAATATTGTCTTAATGATACTATTAAATGCTAAAAAGTACTACTTATTCTAAATTTTAATTAAATATTTAATTGGAATGAATAGCAATTGCTTGTCTGATAATAATCATGTTTTTAATTGACACTTGTTTAGAATCGATGACAAATGTTAGGATTAGTTTTGCATCAACAAATGAAAGTATGCCCGATTTTAATAAGCTTATCGAAAAATATAATAAGTCAGTTCCACGTTATACAAGTTACCCTACAGTACCCTTTTGGAAAGATTGGGAGAATAACCTTGAGTGGAAAGATAGGTTTGGAAAACATTTAAATAGCATAAACTTAACCGAGGCTGGTTTGAGTATTTATATCCATTTACCTTTTTGTGAATCTTTGTGCACCTACTGCGCATGTAATAAACGGATAACAACCAACCATTCTGTGGAGGACAGGTACATTTCTGCCATACTGAAAGAGTGGCAATTGTATAAGCATTTGCTGCACAATGTGCCAGTAATCCAGTCCATTCATTTGGGTGGAGGTACGCCTACCTTCTTTGCGCCGGAGAACTTAGAAAAATTGATTAATGGGATATTAGAAGGAGCTTTAGTTGCAGATGACCATGCTTTTAGTATAGAAGGGCATCCAAATAATACTACAGAAGATCACTTGCAAACACTATATAATCTTGGTTTTAGAAGAATAAGCTATGGTGTTCAAGACAATGATCCTGTTGTACAAAAAGCCATTAATAGGATTCAACCGATAGAGAATGTGAAAAGGGCTACAGAAGCCGCACGCCGGATTGGGTTTACTTCTGTAAACTTTGATTTGATATATGGACTGCCGTTTCAAACAATAGAAGGCATGCAAGAAACAATTCGTCAAACTGTTGAATTACAACCAGACAGAGTGGCGTTTTACAGTTATGCCCACGTGCCTTGGAAACAAAAGGTGCAACGGTTGTTTGATGAAAATGATCTACCCGATGCCGCATTGAAAACTAAACTGTATGCTACAGGAAAGCGAATGTTTGCCGAAGCAGGTTATACAGATATAGGCATGGATCATTTTTCGTTGCCTTCTGATGAGTTGTATAAAGCAAGGTTGTACGGCAGGCTTCACCGAAACTTTATGGGTTATACAGACACTAATTTTGCTGCATTGATAGGGTTGGGCGTATCGGCTATAAGTGATATTGGCGTGGCTTATGCACAGAACCATAAGGAGTTAGAAAGTTATTACCGCAGTATTGAAGCCAATGAAATACCTACTACGAAGGGATATTTTATGGATAAGACCGATCTAGTTTTTAAACAATATATACTTCAAACAATCTGCAAAGGGCATACAGACTTTGTTGATGATTTCAGGTATTTTATTGATGAATACTCGTTGCCGTTATTGAAAGATATGGCCGCTGATGGATTGCTGGAACTTAATGACCACTCATTAACGGTAACTAAGTTAGGTTTCAATTTTGTGCGAAACATCTGTAAAGCATTTGATATTAAATGGCTCACCGACGAAACAAGTATGGTAGGATTTAGTAAAGCGGTGTAGGGTTAATTACTTTTGGGGATAGATAAGAGCATTGTTTTTAGCCGATTGGTCAATGGTTTTTCCAAACAATTGTGTATGAGTATTGATACGCAAACGATAACAACCAAGCCTAGTATGCAATAGCAGTTGATATAGAATGAATTGATAGCAGAAAGATTGAAAAGGCCAAGCCCCCTGCTAAATAATGAAATTGGGAGAACGTGAAACAGGTAAAGAACGTAAGAGGCATCCCCAATTTTGATGAATATATTCTTGAAGGGAAAGTTCTTTTCCAGCCCAGTAGAACCAATGATGATGAAGACAAAACTCATGGTTTCTATAAGCGCATTTACATTCCAATTGCTACCATTTATGTTGAAATAAAGGGTAAGTATTATTAATCCGGCCAATAGAAACCAAGTAGAAGCGAGTGTTTTATAATTCAAGACAAGGTATCCAGCTACGCAACCAAGAAGAAATCTGCCGACATTAATGTTTAATATAAAGACAAAGAAGGGATAGCTTAGAAGGGAATCCTTAAAGCATATATTGTAAATAAGAATGACTGATAACCAAAGAATACTGAAAATAATTGCAAATCGTTTGGATAAAATGATACAGCAACCAAAACAGCAATAAAAGAAAACTTCGAAGCATAATGACCATGCAACCATCATGACTGGAAAGCCTGATTGGTATATTAAAAAGAATGATTTAAGGAAGTATGAAAGGTCATGTTCTGCAAAAAACATACGTTGGGTAAAGACCAGAAGAATAAGATAAACACAAAAGAATAGCCAGTAAATAGGATATACCCGCACCAACCTTTTAATAAAGTAGGGGAGAAGCTTATTTTGGTTTCCGATATCGTGGTAATGGTTGTAAGTAATGATAAAACCACTCAACACAAAGAAAAAGTCCACACCCATGTATCCACCAAAGTCGAAGAAGCTATTAAATAGTACGAGTCCATTGTGTTTCCTGAAGAAAAGTTTGGTAAAGTGGTACAGCACCACCAAAATGGCGGCAATACCCCGATAAACCTGAAGAATGGAGAACTTTCTATTCATGTATCAAACTGTAATATCCTACCAATTATTTAATCATCTTTAAAAAACAATAGGCTAACTGCAACTTTGCAATTAGCCTATCATTAATATTATACCTTAACTTATGATTTATTTACTATCACCGCCTTTTTCTATTCCCAACAATTCTACAGTGAAAATCAATGTAGAACCTGGAGCAATACTAGGGCCTGCTTGTTGATCGCCATAAGCTAAATCAGAAGGGATAAATAGTTTCCATTTGCTTCCTACAGTCATTAACTGCACTGCTTCTTGCCAACCTTTAATAACACCGTTTAATGGGAAGGTAATAGGTTCGCCTCTGTCGACAGAACTATCAAATACTTTTCCGTTAATCAATGTTCCATGATAATGACATTTTACCTTGTCTGTCAATAATGGATGTGTTGTATCAGCACTTGCTTTAATCACTTCATATTGCAAACCATCTGGCAATACAGTTACACCTTTTCTTTTTGCATTAGCAGCCAAAAACTCTGTACCCTCTTTCTTTGCTACAGAAGATTTTGAATCCATACATTTCTTATGGTAAGCTTCAAGGTTAACGTCAATTAATGAATCGGGGATAGCCAATGTTTTGTTTTGTAATACATCACTAATGGCTCTTTTCAATAAGTCCTGGTTTATACCATCAAACCCTTGCGACTTTAAATTTTGTGCAATACGAACACCTAAGCCGTAACTAGCAGTATCTGTATTGTTTTTAAATGTGGAGATGGTTGCTATTGACTTTACTTCGGGTTTTAAAGCAACAACTGATTTCGCAGCTACTTTTGGTGCCGGAACTTTTTTTACTCCTTGAGCATTTAGGGAAATTGCAACGATAGTTGTTGCGAACACTAGACCTGTTTTTTTCATTTTTTAACTTGTAAATGTTTAATAATTAACTAATTTATTGATGGCGTCATGCACCTTTTGAAAGCCAAACATAGTAAACGTTTCTTCCATCATCGAATTTATTTCTGCATTGCACAAATTACCGATGGTTCCTTCGTGTGTATGGTGGATGTTTATACTATAATTGAAGGTATTATTCTCAATTGCTCTCCCCACTTGTTTGTAGGCATCACGGAAAGGAATTCCTTGCAAAACAAGCTTATTTACTTCCTCTACACTGAAGATGTATTTGTATTTCTCATCCGTTAGGATATTCTCTTTTACCGTTACATTGCTCAACATAAGCGTTGCCATTTTGATACAATCCTTCAGGGTAGCAAACGCTGGAAAAAGATGTTCTTTCAATAGTTGTAAATCACGGTGATAACCACTTGGAAGGTTAGTTGTCATCATCATTATCTCATTAGGCAACGCCTTTATGCGGTTACAATGACTACGTATCAGTTCAAAGACATCAGGATTCTTTTTGTGAGGCATGATGCTGCTGCCTGTGGTTAGTTCTTGTGGAAAGGAAACGAAGTCGAAGTTTTGATTGAGGTATAAACACATATCCATGCTCAACCTTGCCAATGTCTCAGCCACATTTGCCAAAGCTGATGCGGTGATGCGTTCAGCCTTGCCTCTTCCCATCTGGGCGTACACAACGTTATAGTTAAGGTTATCAAAACCCAATAACTCGGTGGTCAATGTACGATTGATAGGGAACGAAGAACCATAGCCAGCCGCAGAACCAAGTGGATTCTTGTTAACTACTTTATAAGCAGCTTGCAGGGTAATTACATCGTCCACCAAGCTCTCTGCATAAGCTCCAAACCATAAACCAAAAGAGGAAGGCATGGCCAGTTGCAGATGCGTATAGCCAGGGAACAAATGATTTTTGAACGCTTCGCTCTGAGATTGTAATAAAGAAAAGAAAGGAAGGATAGTATTGACTAATTCCTCAATCTCATTACGAAGGAATAGTTTAATGTCCACCAACACCTGATCGTTGCGGCTGCGGGCAGAATGTATTTTCTTTCCCATCTCACCCAACTTCTCAGTTAGTAGAAATTCTATTTGTGAATGAATATCCTCTACACCCTCTTCAATCTTAAAGTCAGAACCAAGTGTTCTTTTGTAAATAGCCTGTAATTCCTTAACGATAATATCCTTTTCTTCATTGGTCAATAAACCAATGGTAGCCAACATGGTAACGTGCGCAATAGACCCCAATACATCGAAAGGGGCAAGGAGTAAATCCATTTCACGGTCTTTTCCAACCGTGAATGTTTCTACTTCTTTAAGCGAGGTGATATCTTTTTGCCAGAGTTTCAATGTAGTTATTAGTTATGAGTTATAAATAATGAGTTGATTTTATATAATAGGATTAACCACTTTTAGACCTTTAATGAGCTTGAAGTCCTTGGTATTTCGTGTAAATAATGTTCGATTATTTATGAGTGCGGTAGCCGCTATAATAGAATCTCCGATACTCATTTTCTTTTGCTGTTTGAGTTGAGTAGCCAACTCAATAACCTTCGAATCTATACTAAATAGATTTGATAATGTTAAGGCAGTATTATAATAAAGCATTTCAGCCTTTGATATGTTGAAATAGCCTAGTACTTCTAAGATTGTGATTGCAGAAATACCTGGAATATTGTCAGCATTAAAGATATAATCCCTAAGGCTACCATATCTTTCTTGATAGCAATATATAAGAATGTTTGAGTCCAATAAAATCATATCCATTAGTCTCTAAAAGGCATTTTACGATCTTTTCTTAATTCTCTTTGATAAGCAGCGGCATCTCCAAATGAAGAAAAATTAACCTTGCTAGCCAAGGTGTTGAGCTTTTTCTTGATCTCGTTATAGTCTAAAGCAGAAGCTTCTTTAAACTCACTCCCTGTGCTATATTTGGTTGAGTAGGGAACTTTTAGTTTTGCTACTAATGGCATTAATTCCGCCAAGTCCTCTTTTCGTTCAACCTCTACCGTAATTAATGTTTTCATACTAATATATTTTTTGCTAAAGTAAGACTTTGTATCCGCTTATTCATGATAACGAGATTAGAGAACTAGTTGATTCAACAACTTAACGTAAGTACTTATGCCGTCCTCAATTTCCGCTACAAAAATATATTCGTCTGCAGTATGGCTTCTAGCACTATCACCTGGTCCCATTTTTAAAGTGGAGAAAGGCATCAAAGCTTTGTCACTCGTAGTTGGTGAACCATAATAGCCTTTACCTAAAGCAATTCCTGCTTTCACTAATGGGTGGTCTAAAGCAATGGAAGTAGATTTCATCCTGGTAGTTCTAGGCTTAAACTGACTCTTTAAGTTATGTTTTAAAGCTTCTAGTATTTCTTCAAAAGTATAAAGCTCGTTTACACGAACATCTATCACAAACTTGCATTGAGAAGGAACTACATTGTGTTGTTTGTTCTCTGTATCAATAACGGTAACAGTTAATCTTGATTCACCTAACAAGTCACTTACCTTCTCGAAATGGTAGTTTCTTATCCAGTTAATATCATCCAATGCTTTATACAAAGCATTTTCTCCTTCGTTTCGAGCTGCATGTCCTGCGCGACCTTGTGCTGTGCAATCAATCACCATCAAACCACGCTCCGCGACAGCCATTTCCAGCTTGGTAGGTTCGCCAACAATACCGAAGTTGATATTTCCCAAATAAGGCAACACTAATTCAATCCCATTCACTCCACTTATCTCCTCCTCAGCACTTGCTGCAAATACAACATTGTACTTAAGGTTATCCTGATGATAATAATGCAAGAAAGTAGCAATCAACGAGACCAAACATCCTCCGGCATCATTACTTCCCAAGCCAAATATCTTTCCATCTTTTTCTATCGGTGTAAACGGATCCATTGTGTAGCCTTTATTGGGCTTCACAGTATCGTGGTGAGAATTCAATAGGATACTTTCCTTGTTTACATCGTAAGACTTATTCTTAGCATAAATATTATTGCCTACACGAGAATAAGGAATACCATGTTCGTCGAAGAAAGCGCCCAATATCTCGGCAGTCTCATTCTCTTCCTTAGAAAATGAAGGAGTTGCAATCAATAGTTTCAAAAGCCTTATTGCTTCGTCTGTTAGTTGTTTCATATAAAGTATTTGCCCCCATCCCCTAAAGGGGTGTATGGAGAATTGCTTAATTATTTAAAATCGTTGTTCCAGCCTCTCCCTTAATCAATTGTTGTAGTTGTTCTGCCTTACCTATAATCACTTTACTCACGCCGCTATTTATCGCTGCAAACGCATTATCAAGCTTAGGAATCATGCCTGCAAAAATGACTTTCGTATCTTTTAGTTCGCTGTAAGTAGTTGGATTGATAGAAGGAATCACACTTCCATCATCCTCTGCATTCAGCAATACACCACTCTTTTCAAAGCTATAAATCAACTCAACATCGTAGATACTACTCAATGCTTTAGCCGTTTCCTGTGCAATGGTGTCTGCATTTGTGTTTAGCAATAGTCCATTTCCATCGTGGGTAATTGGGGCTAATACCACTGCAATGTTCTGCTCCAACAAACTTTTTAATAGCCCCGTATTTACTGTATCCACATCACCCACAAAACCATAATCTATTCCCGGCTCCCCTTTAAGGTTTGGGGGTGATACTCGCTTATGCGCCTTAATGGCATTTCCATCGGCACCTGTCAATCCGATTGCATTGCAACCATTGGCTTGCAGTTGCGCCACCGCATTTTTATTGATTGCACCAGCATAGACCATCGTAACAATCTTTAGCGTCGCGGCATCAGTAATGCGTCTGCCATCAATCATTTGTTGCTCGATGCCTAAATCAGCAGCCAGTTTAGTAGCCAATTTACCACCGCCATGAACCAATACTTTTAACCCATCAACAGCAGCAAAGTCCTTGATAAACGCAGAAAGTTTCGCTTCGTTGTCTATGATGTTGCCTCCAATCTTTATGACATATAATTTCTTCAATGCTATTCTTTTACTTACTACTTAATACCTACAACCTAATACGTATTACGTAAAACTTATAACGTACTACTTCTTCGTCCTCAAAATTTCCGCCAACACCGCTTGTGCCGCCCAAACCCTGTTACCCGCTTCTTGTGTAACGATGCTATTCGGACTATCCAATATCTCATCGCTCAATTCCACATTTCTTCTCACAGGAAGACAGTGCATCACTTTTGCATTGTTCGTTAATGCCAACTTTTCCTTTGTCAGCATCCAGCGTGGATCGTTGGTATGCATCTTTCCATAATCGTGGTAAGTGCTCCAATTCTTCACATATATATAATCGGCATCAGCCAAAGCTTCATCCTGATTTTGATTGATTGTAGCCCCTTTTGTAAACTTTTCATCCAAAGCATAACCTTCCGGATGCGTAATTACAAAGTCTGCCTCGCCCCAAGCATTAATCCATTCTGCAAAACTATTTGCCACACATTGAGGCAAAGGTTTTACGTGAGGTGCCCATGTAAGCACCACTTTAGGACGCTTTTTTGTTGATGGATTAGCCAATAAATCTTCCTGAATCGTGATAATATCCGTGAAAGATTGCAACGGATGTAACGTAGCACTCTCCAAACTTACCACAGGAACGCCGGCATATTTGATAAACTGATTCACATACATTTCGCTGTAATCATCCGTGCGGTTTTGCAAGCCAGGGAAAGTTCTAATCGCCAATATATCAAAATATAAACCCATTATTGGGGCAGCATCTTTAATGTGTTCCACCGTATTTCCGCTCATGATGGCTCCTTCTTCAAACTCCAATGCCCACCCTTCCTTATCCACATTAAAAACAATGGCTTCCATCCCCAAATTCTGAGCGGCTACCTGAGTACTTAGTCTTGTACGCAAGCTCGGATTGAGAAATAAAAGCCCGATACGTTTATTAGCCCCCAATGCCTTATCTATCATCGGATTGGCCTTATATGCCAATGCCTTTTTGGCCAAATCATTGATGGCAGCACCAATATTTGGTTGCGCAGTCGTTATTAAATCATTAACCGAAATAAATTGTTTCATAATCCAAACCCGCTTCTGCGGCATATTTTGATGATAAATACTTTTTATTATGTAATCCACTCTTAGAGGAAACAATTTCACTCTTGGAGGAATCAATTTTACTCTTCGAGAAATGAATTTCACTCTTAGAGGAATGAATTTTACTCTAGGAGGAGTGATTTTCACTCCTATAAGAATGAATTTTTCTCCTGTAGGAGTGAATTTTACTCTTGGAGGAATGAATTTCACTCTATGAGGAGTCAATTTTACTCCTCTAGAAAATGCAATTTTTACAAACCAAAGAGCTTTTTAAGTAGGTATCGCAATTTGCGACACCAAACAATCTAATTGCTATTTTGCTTTCAACAACTCAATTGCTCCTTTCAAAGCACTCAAAAACTCATCTGTATGAGCCTTCGTCAAAGCCAAAGAAGGTAATAAACGGATGACATTAGGTTTCGCTTCCCCGGTGAAAACTTTGAACTCAGTCAATAAAGTCTTTTTCAAATCCTTCAATTCTTCGGGTACATCAAAGCCAATCATCAAGCCCTTGCCACGAACATTTTGTATCCCGTCAATGCCTTTTAATTCTTCTGTAATATAGGCTCCTAATTCTTTTGCATAATTAATCAACCCATCTTGTTCGATCACTTCCAACACTGCCAATGCCGCTGCACAAGCCAAATGATTACCGCCGAAAGTAGTGCCTAGCAAACCATATTTAGCCTTGATATGAGGCGCAATCAAGATGCCGCCGATAGGAAAACCATTGCCCATACCCTTAGCCATAGAATAAATGTCGGCATTAACGCCCGCATAATCGTGGGCAAAAAACTGTCCGCTCCGTCCATAACCACACTGCACACTATCAGCTATATAAACCGCATTGTACTTATCGCACAACGTTCTTATCAATTGTAAAAAACTAGTATTGGCAGAAACTATCCCGCCAACACCTTGAATGCCTTCTATGATAACCGAAGAAATCTCATTGCCATGCTTTTCAAAGCACTCCGTTAGAGCGGCTTCGTCATTAAAAGGAAGGAAAATGATGTTATCAGTTTCATTAACCGGAGCAACGATAGATGGATTATCTGTAGCCGCAACCGCCAAAGAAGTACGTCCGTGGAAGGATTTACTAAAAGCAATCACTTTCTTTTTGCCATTATGAAAGCTTGCTAATTTAAGTGCATTCTCATTTGCCTCTGCACCACTATTGCAAAGAAATAATTGGTAATCTTCCTTGCCACTCACCTTTCCCAACTTTTCTGCCAACTGTGCTTGGATAGGAATGATGATGGAATTAGAATAAAAAGCAATCTTTTCCAACTGCTCCTCAATGCGTTTCACCCAATGCGGATGTGTGTGTCCGATACTAATTACAGCGTGACCGCCATACATGTCCAAGTACTGCACACCATTTTCATCCCAAACAGTGCTACCTTTTGCGCTAGTTATCGTAATGTTGTTTAATGGGTAAACATCGAATAATTTCATCTCTAGTTATACGTTTTAAGTTTTGAAATGCGAGTGTTAACTAAAAGTTTGCAGCCTTTAATTTGAGTCCCAAAGTCTCATCTAGTCCGAAGATGAGATTCATGTTTTGAACCGCTTGACCAGATGCTCCTTTTAGTAAGTTATCTATTGCTGAATGGACAACCACTTTGTTCCCAACAATTTCAATATTGATAATACACTTATTGGTATTTACCACTTGTTTTAGATTTATTGGTTCGAGAGATATTTTAGTAAAAGGTTCATTTGGGTAAGCAGATTTAAAGACTTCCAATATCTTTTCTTTACCCCAATTGCATTTAAAAGTGGAACTGATGAAGATACCTCTAGTAAAATCTCCTCTCCAAGGAACGAAGTTTAGGTCTAAGGCTTCAACTCTGTTACCAGTTTCTGCTTGCAATAAAGATTGTATTATTTCTGCATTATGCTGATGGGTAAGCGTTTTATAAGGGGAAATATTATTTGCTCTCCAGCTAAAGTGAGTAGTAGCACTCAAACTTTGTCCCGCACCTGTACTGCCTGTAATGCCAGTTGTATAAACATCTTCTTGCAGGAAAGCTCCTTCCTTTGCAAAAGGTAACAATCCCAATTGAATGGCGGTTGCAAAACAGCCAGGATTAGCAATGCTATCAGATTTCTTTATTAATTCCCTGTTTAGTTCAGGCAATCCATAAACGAAGTTTCTTCCTTTTATGTTGGCATCTGCTTGTAAGCGGAAGTCATTTCCTATATCAATCAGCTTTACTTCTGGTGCAATTTCATGTTCCAACAAGAACTTCTTTGCCTCTCCATGTCCTGCACAAAAGAAGATTACATCAACATATTCTTTTGTAAGAGGAGGAATGGTAGCCACAAACTTAATGTCTGTATCACCAATCAAATCAGCATGGACTTTACTCAATAAATTTCCCGCATTGCTTCCACTCTGTACAAGAGCTAGTTCTACTTGTGGATGATTAACCAATATTCTAATTAATTCACCACCTGTATATCCTGCGCCACCTATAATTCCTGCTCTTATCATTTCTAAAAGTTGAAAGTCATAAGTCGTAAGTCGTAAGTCACAAGCATTTTTCACTTACGACTTACTACTTGCGACTCACGACTTATTTTTCATTACTCTCCTTCACCTTATTCCAAATAGAAGTCTGATTACCGAATATCTTACTGAAACCACGAACATCTTCACCTGTGAAGCCAGTATTCATTTCGCCATATTTACCAAACTTGGCACTCATCAAATCGTAGTTGCTTTCTATTCCTATAATCTGGAAACGATAAGGCAACAGTTGCACAAACACATCGCCCGTAACGTTCTGCTGACTATTTGTTAAATAAGCTTCTATATCGCGCATTACCGGGTCAAGAATCTGACCTTCATGCAACCAGTTACCATAAAACTGCGCAAGCTGATCTTTCCAGTTTAGTTGCCATTTGGTTAAAACATGTTTCTCCAAAGCATGGTGCGCCTTTAGGATGACCATTGGTGCAGCGGCTTCAAAACCAACTCTACCCTTAATACCGATAATGGTATCACCCACATGAATATCCCGTCCAATGCCATAACCACCTGCAATAGTTTGCAAGTATTGTATTGCTAAAGAAGGATGACTGAAAACTTGGTCATTGATAGCTTTCAACTCTCCTTTTTCAAAGGTTAGTTTTACTTCTTCTGCCTCTGTTTTGGTTACCTGTGTAGGCCATGCACTTTCAGGAAGCATACCCTTGCTATTCAATGTTTCCTTACCACCCACACTTGTTCCCCACAAACCTTTATTGATGCTGTACATGCTTTTCTCAAAGTTCATGTCCACATTCTTGCTTTTAAGGTAAGCAATTTCTTCTTCCCTGCTTAGTTTCAAATCACGAATTGGGGTAATAATTTCCACTCCCGGAATCATGATATGGAAAATCATATCAAAACGTACTTGGTCATTTCCAGCACCAGTGCTACCATGAGCAACAGCAGTAGCATTCAATTTCTTAGCATGTTCTGCAATGTGCAATGCCTGACTCAAACGTTCGGCACTTACACTTAATGGATAAGTATTGTTCTTTAATACATTGCCATAAATCAAGTACTTAATGATGCTATCGTAATAATCTTCTACTGCATTGATGGTAACGTGCGTTTTTACGCCCAATTTATAAGCGTGTGCTTCTATTTGCTTTAACTCTTCCTCACTAAAACCACCTGTGTTTACAATAATGCTATGCACATCAAAACCCCTGTCATCAGTAAGATATTTTACACAATAGGAAGTATCCAAACCGCCGCTAAAGCCTAATACAATCTGTTTTCTAGTTTCACTCATCTGTTTAAATTATACGTTGTAAGTTTTACGTTATAAGTTGTATGTAGTTATTTTGTGTAAAGCAATATCATGGTTAAAACCAGAAGAAACCCAAATATTGATTTCAACAATCCTCCACTTGTTTTCCCTTCTTTTTTATAGAACAACTTTAGCAATTTACTTTGTTTGATGCTATTGAAACGCTCATACACCTGCGAATTTTCTTTAAAGTTATCGGCGGTTTCTTTTGGCTCATAATGATCTTTTGGGTCAAATAGCATGGCCGTACACATACAGTTTTTGCGTTCCTTACTCATTAATATGTCGTAATTAACGCAGCTTTTGCAACCAGCCCAAAATACTTCATCATCGGTCAATTCACTGTAGGTAACAGGTTCATAGCCTAGATCGCTATTAATTTTCATCACAGCCAACCCTGTTGTTAGTCCAAATATTTTGGAGTCAGGATATTTCTCCCTTGATAAAGCAAAAATTCGTTGTTTAATAGTTTTTGCAACACCGCTTTTTCTAAATTCTGGTGCTACAATTAATCCGCTGTTAGCCACAAATTTTCCGTGACTCCATTCTTCTATGTAGCAAAAGCCCACCCAATGTCCCAATCTAGTCATTGCAATGACTGCTTTTCCTTCTAGCATTTTTTGGGCAATATATTCTGGGCTTCTTTTAGCAATACCAGTACCTCTTGCTTTCGCAGAGGATTCCATTTCGTCGGTAATTCTAACTGAGAAATGTGTATCGAGGTGATTTGCTACACGAACAATAATATCTTGTTGTTCCACCGTATAAATAAGTTATAGTATTCTGAAATAATTGTTGATTTGTCTGCATTTAAGTTAGAATGCAATTATTCGGATATATTTCACTGATAGGGGCAACTTGGCAATATGCTCGTCCTATCAGAAACCGGGACGTGGTCTCGGAGTATTAATAAAAGCAGGCATTGCAGTATTAAACTGTGATGCTTTAAGATATGAAGTTGTATTTTTCAACTGCTTTTTAATTTGATGATTAATTTGAGGGCGTAAAAGTATATAGTTTATACTAATGTATGTTGATTTTCTTTAAGAAAGTTTGGTTAAGAAATCGAAATTGGCATTGTTTTCCCAAATTCAATGCCCTTTAGTGGTATCTATCTATAAAATAATAATCAAAACATATTGACAACGCAATATTGAATCAATATAAAAGAGGATATCTAATTTATATGAAATATCCGCTTTAAATTCTTTAATAGGTAATTATTACATTTCGTTTGCATTAATTTTTTATGTATTCATGGCAAGATTAACAAAATGATACAAATTAACGAATTAGATAAAATTTCTTTACAGAATATTCAAAGAACAGATAAAATGCATTGTATACGGCAGCGATGTCAAATGATATTATTAAAAATAGAAGGCTACAGTTATTATGAAATTTGCAAGATGGTAGGCTGTAGCGAAGCAAGTGTAAATATTTGGGTATGTCGTTATGCGAAGACTGGTATTGAAGGCTTGTATACATAATCAGGACGAGGTCGGAAGGCTATTTTGCAATAAGATAATGCTGCAATTATTAGATGTGCGGTTACCAATGAAAGACAGCGACTATCTCAAGCTAAAGTAATTATTTAGAAAAAATTGAATCTATAGTTTAGTCAAAAAACGTTAACTCATTTTTAAAAGTTATAACTGCTGTTAAAAGCGAATAAGGAAACGTCCGAAAGGTAAATGCTGCAAAGATTTTTATACTACAAAAGTTGAACAGTTGGCTTTACTAGAACAAAGGTCTGATAAAGGAGAAATAGATATATATTACGGAGATGAGAGTCAAATATCAGAAGAAGAGTATGTACCCTAAGGGTGGCAGTATAAGAACGAGGATGCCCGTGTAGTTTCATCAAAGTCAACCCAGATTTATTGTTTTGGCTTGTTGGCAAGATATAACAAGTTCTTCTATAATACTACTACTGAAAATATTACTACTGATTTTATAATACATCAGTTGGATATGTTTTCATTCTAATTAAAAAAGCACAATTGTGATACTAGATAATGCAAAAATTCATAAGTCAAAGAAAACGATAGAAATGAAGGAAATATGGGCTTCAAGAAACCTTTTTTTATTTTTTTTACCACCTGATTCCCTCTTTTAAATATTATTCAAAGACTTTGGAAAGAAATAAAAAGCAAGATAGATTGACTCAAAATATTATGTTGAAGCAGATTTACTTTACTATCAGACAAAACTAATTTTAGAAGAGGTAGGGAACACATGTTTGATAAAACACTTGCACTTTAAATGTAATAATATCATCTAAACTGATGGTTCCTGTTGACTTAAACAATGCCAACTGCCTAATCCCCAAATAATATCAGTACTATCTATTCCAACAACTTTTTTATCTGGAAAACAAGATGATAATATCGTTAAGGCTTTGTCATCATTTTTGTCTCTGTAAGTCGGTACGGCAACTACCTCATTGGCAATATAGAAATTTGCATAAGATGCGGGCAAACGTTGCCCTTCAAATTCAACAGGTTTTGGCATTGGCAACTCAATAACGTTTAATTGTTTCCCATTTAAAAGCCTCAGCGTATTAAGGGTTTCTAAATTTTCCTTTAATAAAGTATAGTTGTCATCAGATTTATTTTCTTCAACAACTGTCACAACGGTGTCGTCATTTACAAATCTTGTAATATCATCTATATGACCATCTGTGTCGTCACCAACAATTCCATCACCAAGCCAAAGTATTTGTTCGACTCCATAGTAATTGTATAAGTATTCCTCAATTACCTTTTGAGATAATGTTGGATTTCTATTTTCGTTTAATAAACAAGCTTTAGTTGTAAGTATTGTTCCTTTACCATTAAAGTCTACAGAGCCACCTTCCATTACGATCCCAGGATGATAAACCGGAATATTATATTGATTTCCAATTAAAGTTGGTATAACATCATCTAAATCAAAAGGTGGATATTTATTTCCCCAAGCATTATAACCCCAGTCCACTATTATTTTTTTATTAGAAGCATTTGGATTAATCAAAAATGCTGGTCCATGATCTCTACACCATGCATCATTTGTGGGATGAATGTAGAATTTAATGTTTGTTAAATTAACGCCTGCTAGTAATAAATGGTTAATAGCAAAAGCTTTCATTTGTTCATTTACAACGTTAATACATACAGTCTCTCCTATGCTAACCTCCTTAATAAACTGACAATAGGGTTTATATATTGTATCTATTTTGCCTGGCCAACTTTCTTCTTTGTGTGGCCAACTTAGCCATGTTGCAGTATGATTGTGCCATTCGGCTGGGAAATAGTAACCTAATTCTTTTGGGGTATTTAAACTCATTAGTAGTCTAGTCTTTGTAACTGTATTTATTCTTTTTTGTAGCAATTTATATAACCTGAGAATACAATTTATGCATCTTCATCTATATATCTTTTTGTAATAGGGGAGTAGCTATCTATTCTTCTGTCTCTTAGAAACGGCCAATGAGTTCTATATCGTTCAGATTTAGACATATCAATATCTGTAACCACAGTCTCTTCCTCATCATGCGATGCTTTATAAAGAAGCGTTCCAAATGGGTTGGAAATAAAAGATCCACCCCAAAATTTCATATCAGATTCATTGCCAACACGGTTTACAGAAACAACAGGAACCCCATTTGCAACTGCATGTGATCGTTGAATGGTTTGCCAAGCATTATATTGTTCAATATTAGTTTCCTCATCTTGATGAGTTGCCCATCCGATAGCAGTAGGATAAAACAAAATCTCAGCTCCCATTAATGCGGTAATTCGCGCTGCTTCTGGATACCATTGATCCCAGCATATTAAAACCCCAATTGTCGCATATTTGGTTTTGAATACTTTATAGCCTAAATCTCCTGGAGTGAAATAAAATTTTTCATAGTAACCGGGGTCGTCAGGTATATGCATTTTCCTATACTTCCCTAAATAGGTCCCATCTGCATCAATAACTGCTGTAGTGTTATGGTACAGCCCATGTGCTCTTTTCTCAAATAGTGAAGCAATAATAACAACATTATTTTCTTTTGCAATTATTGTTAGTGCATCTGTGGTTGGACCTGGAATTGTTTCTCCAAGTAAAAAATTGTCATGATCTTCTACATCACAAAAATAAAGTGAAGAAAATAATTCTTGTAAGCAGATTATTTGTGCACCTTTTTCTGCTGCTTCTTTTATTCTAAGAATAGTTTTTTCTAAATTTTCTTCTTTTGAGCTATTGCAACTCATTTGGATGGTGCCAACCTTTACAATGTTCATGTATTTCTAAAATTTTAAATCCTTGTCGCATTTCGATAAATAAAAAAGTTCTGTACGATACTAGTATCGTACAGAACTTTAAACAGTATGAACAGTGTAATTAATATCTGCTTCCACCACCGTATCCACCGCCGTTGTTTCCACGATCACGACCACCGCCGCCACCGTATCCACCACCGCCGCCGCGATTGCCGCCGCCGTATCCACCACCACTATTACCACCGCCGTAGCCACCGCCACCACGATTTCTGTCGCCGCCGCCATAACCGCCGCCGCCGCTCTTACGGTATCCACCTTCTCTTCTTTCTCCTTCTGGTCTTGGAGTAGATTCGTTAACTTGGATTTTACGACCATCTATTTCAAGGTCATTTAATCCGCTAATTGCTGAACGAGCAGCTTCATCATCAGCCATTTCAACAAATCCAAATCCTTTACTGCGACCGCCACTGAATTTGTCAGTAACTACTTTCGCACTAGCTACTTCGCCATAAGGGGCGAAAAGTGCGGTTAAGTCCTCATTAGACACCGACCAACTTAAATTTCCAACGTAAATGTTCATGCTTTTTTTAATTAAAAATAAATAATTAGATGGTAAAAACAGTAACCAAAAACCCTGAATCATTTACGTTAAAAACGTTCGAGAGGATAGTAAACTGACCATTTGAATACGAAAGTATTGCTTTTACTTGTATAATGATATTTTTTTTTATAAAAATGAACAATTTACAAAAAAATATATCATAACTAGTGTATAATACGGACTTTGAGACTTTTAAGTGTATGAATAGATTTTAAATTCTTAATACCCTTATAAAACTTTCACCGTAATATCAGCTTTTATCTTATCATCTGTATTATGGGCTTTTAGGAAAGTTTCGGTGGTAGGGTCTCCAAATGCGGTTAATAAATGAGTGGAAGTACTAAGCGGTAATATTGTTACATATTCGGTTCCCATAATTCCCAATTTGTTAGCACATAAAAACAAGTACAAGGTGGTATTGCTGTTATTTACAATTTGTAATTGCTGAGTGAGTGGATTGGCAAATGTGCGTTTCATTACTTTTTTGATGGATAAGATTTTGATGATTAAATGGAAAATCATCTGCAATGGGTTGCCCATATAGGCCTCATCAAAATACTTTTCGCCCTGTGTTAGATCATTCTGAAACTCATCTGTTATTAAGCCAAAATTTCCTTGCATCACATTGCACATATCTTTTCGTGCCTTTTCTATTGCTTTACTATCGGTTTTTGTAGATTTTTTAGATACTCCCTTCGTATTGAATGATGCCAACATTGTAGTATAAAAAGTTTGCACTTGCACTTTTACTGCTGCCAAACTAGCATCCGTGCCAATGGTTAAAATCAATGCAGCCACTGCATTAACCCTATTTTGTTGGGTTCCGGTATTAAACGGGGCTTTCCCCTTAGAAAATAAAGCTTTAAACTCTGACGAACCAGCGGTATAAACCGTTTTTATTTTTGCTTCCCAATCATCCACCTGTACGGGCATGGATAGCAATATGGTATCCATACTTAAAACTTTACCACTTTGTTTGCCCGTTTGGCTAGTGTGAGCAATGGTGCTTTCATTGTAAATGATGTACAACGGATTTGCACGGCTATAGCAGGTCATTGCTATGGGTACTGTTGCACTGTCGGCAAACAAACTGTCTATGTGTTGTTTAAAAAGATAAGCTGCTACTGTAGAGCTGCCCCTTGTTGCTAATTCGAAATGATTAACAAATAATCCTGCCATGATGAACGATTTAAAAGAATGAAAAAAACTTTTGAAATGTTTATGAAACTAGGAAAATGTGGGGGCGGGCAATTAGGTCGTCCTTTATCTAGATAATTTTATTGGGTGAAAGTAGTCTATTAAAAGTACAATACAGTGTATTTAGAGCAGTTATGAAAATAAATATTTATTACAGCCCTAAAAGAAATTTTTTATGTTACTTGGAGCATTCCTGTATTAAGAATACACCAAATGATGTTACTTGGAGCATTCCTATATTAAGAATACACTAAATGATGTTACTGGGAGCATCTTATTTTTAAGAATGCACCAAATAGGCTTACTGGGGGCATTTTTATTTTAAACATTCAATACTTTGCGTTACTGAGAGCATGTTTCAAATAAATATGTTCTCCGTAGCATTTATGCTCGTCTATTTATTTTAAACATACACCAAAGAGTGTTAAGGAGTATATATATATAAATAAGATGCTCCCCTTAACGTTAAAGAGTGCATTCTTAAATGAGAACTACTCTAAATGTTATTATTTGCGCATATCCAGCCAGAATCACTCCAAAGCTATCCACAATACTTTCATTATTTATGAATTAATGCTAATTGATTGTAAATTAGTGTAGATATTTGTAGGAGATGACGCGATGAGTCTGTTTGAAGTGGCAACAGAATTGGGAATTCGAATATTAGCTCTTAATTGTTGAAAAGTGATTGGGGGCTTTTTATATTGAAAACAATAATACTTTATATGGATTTTAAAAACAATCAGCTAAGCGAAGTATAATTACGCCGCTCGTAGTAGTTAAAGCGAAGCGTATCTAGAAATTCCAATTGATTGGTAGGGATTTTAATTAAGAAATCTCAATATACTTACAGTTAATTTTTGCTTATTAATTTTGCTCACTGCATTCTGACCTATTAATGCGGAAGGATAAAAGGTTTGAATAAGTTCAATGTTAAAATTAGTAATCATAAATTTTTATAGGTCATATTTAATCCAACTTCTATTTTATATTACTATTATTTTGCACCATATTTTTTAAGAATGACTCCTTTTATACTTTTTTGTTTTGTACTATTTTATTTCTTAATTCTACTTTCAGTAGCATGGTATACTGGGAGAAACAGCAATAACGAATCTTTCTTTATTGGAAACAGGGACAGCAATTGGATGTTGGTAGCTTTTGGAATGATTGGTACTAGTTTAAGCGGTGTAACATTCGTAAGTGTTCCGGGATCAGTTTTAAAAGATAGTTTTTCATATTTTCAAATTTCCATTGGCTATCTACTAGGATATTTAGTTGTTGCTTTTATTTTACTTCCGCTTTATTATAAAATTCAACTTACTTCAATATATAACTTTCTAAATGACCGATTTGGTATTTTTTCCTACAAAACTGGTGCATCTTTCTTTATTCTTTCCAGAACACTAGGGGCTACTGCGAGGTTATATTTAGTGGTGAAAATATTGCAAGATGCAATTCTGCAAAACCTTGGAATTCCGTTTTGGGCAACTACGATTATCATCTTAATTATGATTGTATTATACACTTTTCAAGGAGGTGTAAAAACAATTGTTTGGACAGATACACTTCAAACTGTTTGTATGATAACGGGGTTAATTGTTTGTGTAATATTTATAATGAATAAACTAAATTTAAATATTAGTCAGAGCCTTAATGCCATGTCATTGAAAGGGTATAACAAGATATTTTTCACGAATCCCAACAGCAAATTATTTTGTTTGAAGCAAATTATAGCCGGTGCTTTTATTAGTATAACAATGACAGGAATGGATCAAGAGATGATGCAAAAAAATATTTCTGTTAAAAAGTTAGGCGACTCTCAAAAAAATGTAATAACAATGGCTATTGTTATGTTATTTGTTATTTTATTATTTCTTTTTCTTGGTGGATTGCTTTATCTTTTTACTGGACAACAAAATATTTCAGTTTCAGGTGATAAATTGTTCCCTACTATTGTTCTTAATTACATGCCTCCTTTTGTAGGAGTTATTTTTATAATAGCATTAATTTCAGCTTTATTCCCAAGTGCAGATGGGGCTATTACCGCTCTTACATCCTCTTTTTGTATTGATATCCTATCTATTAATCGTAATAATAACTTATCTGATGAAAAAAGGAAATGGATACGTCATTTAGTTCATCTAACCTTTGCTTTTATTTTTCTAGCATTTGTAATGATTTATAAATGGATTGACAATGCAAGTATGATTGGAGTGATACTCAAAATTGCAGCATACACTTATGGTCCATTATTGGGGTTGTTTTCATTTGGGATTCTAACACACATCAATATAAAGGACAAATTTGTCCCATTTATTTGTGTTACGTCTCCAATACTTTGCTACATTTTAGATAGCTACCAGAAGAAGTGGTTTGGCTCTTTTGAAATTGGTTTGGAATTGCTAGTAATAAATGGGCTATTAACATTTCTTGGTTTATTGCTTATTTCCAAAAAATCAAAATAAATTATATGAATATAGATATAGTAAATCCATTAGCACAGGCCTATGCAGATACTATTACAACTGAGGAAGACACTTTACTTCAAAAAATAAATGATTATACATCTTCTAATCACGTTAAAGCCCACATGCTTAGTGGAAAGGTACAGGGGCAGTTTCTGTCTTTTATCAGTATGATTACTAGGCCAAAGTATGTATTGGATATTGGAACTTTTACAGGTTATAGTGCTCTTTGCCTTTGTAGAGGGCTTCTTGATGATGGCGAATTACATACTATTGAGCTAAGGGAAAGTGATGCAAATACCGCTCAACAATTTTTTAACGAATCAAAACAAAAGAACAAAATACATTTGCACATCGGTGACGCTACTCAAATACTGCCTAAATTGCCCTTTACATGGGATTTAGTATTTATTGATGCAGATAAAACGGGCTACATTGAATATTACGAATTGATCGTACCTAGCCTAAGTCCAAATGGTTTAATAATTGTTGACAATGTATTATTTCATGGTCAGGTTTTAGAGAATCCATTGAAAGGAAAAAATGCAAAAGCTATTGATTTATTTAATAATCATGTAGCAAATGATTGTCGTACTGAACAGGTGCTGTTGCCGTTTAGAGATGGACTAATGTTAATTAAAAAGAAAGAATTATGAAGAAATTGTTAGTTATATGTTTTTGCTTATCTATACTCGTCTTAAATGCGCAAGAAAAAGCAAAAGCTTATATCAACACATACAAAGACATAGCTATTGCCGAAATGCAACGTACAGGTGTACCAGCAGCAATAACTTTAGCTCAAGGTCTTATAGAAAGTGGATGTGGTGAGGGTGATTTGTGTAGAATGAGTAATAATCACTTTGGTATTAAATGCAAAACCGATTGGACAGGAGGAAAAGTATATCATGATGATGACTCTCGGCAGGAATGTTTTAGAAGTTATTTGTCGGGTGAGGATAGTTATAAAGATCATTCAGATTTTTTGAGAACAAGGGAACCGTACGCTTTTCTGTTTAAACTAGAACCAGCCGATTATGCTTCTTGGGCAATGGGACTTAAAAGAGCAGGCTATGCAACTGAAAAAGATTACCCACAAAAATTGATCAAAGTAATAAGTGATTATAACCTCAATCAATATACTCTTTTGGCACTTAATAAGGTTACAGACTACAGTAATGATTCTACTATTACTGCAACTACTGAAAGTATTAATAATGCCAAACCAGTTGCTATTGATTCTGTTGCTTTCGAATTAGCGAAAACTACTAAACCTCAAAATGTTGCCAAAATTTCTGATACAACCTCGATTGTAAGCAATAATATAATAGTAAAAGACACCACATTGGCTGAGCTAATCATCCCAGTAAAGAGGCATGTTGACACTGTTACTGTTGCTACTCCCATTTTGATAAAAGGTGATTCTGTTGCAATAATTAATAATAATTTGGTGAAAGAAGAGGTGAAAGATTCGATAACAGTAAATTATCCTAAAGGAGTTTTTGCCATCAATCATACAAAAGTTATTTATGTTTCAGAAGGTACCAGTCTTTTATCAGTTGCCAATCAATACGATATTGCTTTAGCAAAACTGTTAGAATTTAATGATATGGGCGAAATTGATATTACTACTAAGCCTCAATTAATTTATTTGGAAAGAAAACAATTAAAAGGCATTTCAGATATGCATATTGTAAAACCAAATGAAAGTTTATTGGATATCAGCCAGCAAGAAGGTGTAAGAATTGAAAAAATTCTAGAATATAATAAACTTAAAAAGGAAACTATTGTAAAAGCTGGGGATAAGATATTATTGCGTCCTATCGTTGCGTATGGTCTTTCCAAATAACTTTGTCTCAATATTTAATTATTAAATGCTACCACAAATGAGTACCATCACTGTACATGACAAAGAATTTGTACCCTTTATAGCTGAAGAAACAATTCTGCACAAGATTCAAGAGTTAGCCGATAGGCTTAATAAAGACTATGAAGGAAAGAAACCTTTGTTCATAGCAGTACTTAATGGTGCTTTTATGTTTGCCTCCGATTTGTTTAAAGCCGTTACAGTAGAAGCAGAAATTTGTTTTATCAAGCTCGCTTCCTACAAGGGTACTCAATCTACTGGTAATGTGATTACTGCTATTGGTTTGGATATAGCCGTAACTGATAGACATGTTATTATTCTTGAAGATATTATAGATACTGGAAAAACATTGCATACTTTCTTACCTCAGTTGGAGAATCAGCGTCCAGCATCCCTAAAAGTTGCCGTATTACTTCATAAACCAGAGGCGCAAGCATACCCCGTAAACATAGACTACGTGTGTATTACAATTCCAAACAAGTTCGTTTTAGGTTATGGGTTAGATTATGATGGTCTTGGACGAAACATTAAGGAGATTTATCAGATAAGAGGGTAGGATAGGGGCTATAAGATTGGTCGCTTTACCATCTAAAATATTAATATAAATAAAAAGCCCGCAGGAATAATTTCTTGCGGGCTTTTTATTTATATTGTGTTATTGTATTCAATTACATCGTCTCGCTCAAAACTAATTCTCTAACCTTATCCATCGATATACGCTCTTGAAGCATACTGTCACGATAGCGAATAGTTACTGTCCTATCTTCTAAGCTTTGATGGTCTACTGTTACACAGAAAGGAGTACCAATAGCATCTTGCCTACGATAGCGTTTACCTATTGCATCTTTTTCTTCAAAGAAGCATTTAAAATAAGGTTTGCACTCATCCATCAGTTCTCTTGCAAGTTCAGGCAAGCCGTCTTTCTTCGTTAATGGAAGTATAGCCAATTTATTTGGAGCAATCTTAGCTGGAATGTGCAATACTACACGACTATCTGTACTGCCATCCTCTTTAGTAATTGTTTCTTCCTCGTATGAATTAGCCAGAATCAATAAGAACATTCTGTCCAAACCAATAGAGGTCTCTACAACATAAGGCACATAATTGCCATAAGCCTTACCAGTGGTTTCATCAATATCATTATCAAAATATTGTAGTTTCTTTTTACTGTAAAGTTGATGTTGACTCAAATCAAAGTCGCTACGAGAGTGGATACCTTCAACTTCTTTAAAGCCAAAAGGAAATTCAAATTCTATATCACAAGCTTCCTTAGCATAGTGTGCTAGTTTTACATGGTCGTGGTAACGATACTTTTCAGCACTAAGCCCCAAGCTTAAATGCCATTGCAAGCGAGCTTCTTTCCAGTATTGATACCAGAAGCCTTCTGTGCCAGGACGCACAAAGAATTGCATTTCCATTTGTTCAAACTCGCGCATACGGAAGATAAACTGACGAGCTACAATCTCATTTCTAAAAGCTTTACCTGTTTGTGCAATACCAAAAGGTATCTTCATCCTTGCTGTCTTCTGAACATTCAAAAAGTTTACGAAAATACCTTGCGCAGTTTCAGGACGTAAATACACTTTATTGTCATCAGGATTATCGGATGCTATTGCACCAAATTCTGTAGCAAACATCAGGTTAAACTGACGAATATCTGTCCAATTGCAAGTCCCACTTACTGCACAAACAATCTTATTATCTTCAATCAATTTCTTTAAACCTACAAAGTCATCAGAAGCTAGCAATTCATCCATACTTTTTAGCAAGGAAAATTCTTCTTCTTTTTTGCCTTCATGAGCAAGCTTTTCGGCATGAGCTTCAATTAAATGATCTACTCTGTAACGCTTCTTACTATCCTTATTATCTATTAATGGGTCACTAAAGTTGTCTACGTGTCCACTAGCTTTCCATGTAGTGGGATGCATAAATATAGCAGCATCAATACCTACTATATTCTCATGCATTTGAGTCATGCTTTTCCACCAATAGTCGCGTATATTCTTTTTTAGTTCACTACCATTTGGACCATAATCGTAAACTGCACTTAGACCATCATAAATTTCACTTGAAGGGAAAACAAAGCCATATTCTTTGGCATGGGAAATAATCGCTTGAAAAACATTCTCTGATTGTGTACTCATAAGGCTGCAAATATAAAGGGAGTAAGCATTATAAAGTAGCTATCCAATAGACACTTAAAATTTTAGTAAAATATGAATATTTTTTATCTATTCTGATATTAAAATAATGATTATTTGTCTACTAATCAAAAGCTAATTTTCCAATTTTGAAGTAATCATTTTTGTTAATCCAAGTTTATG
>CANCVE010000044.1 GCA_947381435.1 Chitinophagaceae bacterium | reverse complement strand
GCAAGATGCCTCTACGCAAGTTATATAACTTGGAAACAGTAACCCTAATTTTTTACTTAAAGCGAAGCGTTTTATCTGCCTGAAATAATAAAAGCTATGTGCCTACTGTGGCTATGTGGTATAAAAAAAATTAAATGCGTTTGCCCTGTTTCAATTGTTTGAATCAGGATTTACAAGATTTTAGGATTAAAAGCTCATTAATCCTAAATATCCTGATTCAGACAATTTTTAGCAAATAAAATAACCAGCCCATTTTTAGTGAGATCCCTCCGGGATGACAGTTGAAGAGGTTGATTATTTGGTCGAATAGTGCACTATTAAACTAAACATTTTCTTAATTCCTGCTCAGTATGCTTTGAATGTTACTGTAGTAAATGCTAATTGCGAAACAGCATTAGTACGAATAATGAATATAGTAGGTAAGTTGGTAAAACTCCAAAATGTACAGCTTGTAACTGTTACACATAATGTTTCATTAGCAATAGATAACTTAACAAAAGGAAGTTGCTATGTCGTTATTAAAGGCGAGGCTATACAACAAAAGCAGTTTATTAAAAACTAATGTAAGAAGGATTATCTTACAATAAATTTAGCCCAATGCGCAGGTAGACAATTGGTTTATCTGCGCCTTTTTTCAAAATCCGATGGCAAAGGGAGTAGATGCTGATGGCAAACCTAGTAGACACGAATGGCAAACATAGTAGGCAGGATGCCAAATAAAGTAGACGTCGATGTCAAAGGTAGTAGACGTTGATGCCAAAGGTAGTAGACGTCGATGGCAAAGAGAGTAGACGTTGATGCCAAAGGTAGTAGACGTTGATGGCAAAGGTAGTAGACGTTGATGCCAAACATTGTACCTTATTAGTGCGAAATATAAGGAAAGTTCCATACACTTTTTGTAAGTTGTAAGTAGCATATTTTGGTAACTATTTATGTAGTTGATGATAAATTCTTTTAAGTAGTAACCTATTTAAAGTGAATCTATATATTTGTGTTGCGAGAATTGAGCGTTAGTATATCACTAGCCAAGAAAATTAGCCCAGCAAACATGATTCGAAGAAGTATCCTGCTTATTCTTTTATTTACGCTCTCACTTGTGCATTCGCTATTTGCACAAACTGATAACGGGTTTACTTACTACTATCAATGGGGTACACGTTTAATGTTGGTGAGAGACTCTGCAAAACAAGCTTTAAAAATGTTTGATACGGCAGTATTACTAAACCCTAAAAGTGCAGATGCATACGTTGGTAGAGGGTCTGCCAAAATAAATTACAGCATGCTCGTAGAAGGAATCAAGGATTATGACACGGCCATTTTGAAAGCTGATTATAAAGACAAACTAAGGTATTTTGAACTGAAAGAAGAAAAACTGACAGAAGGAAAGTTTATACCTACAATGACTCGATTATCATTAAAAGGAAACAGTGATTTTGTAGGATATGGTGAATGGAAATTGAGTGGCTATAATGCACTAAATCCTTCTGTGGGGGTTAAAAAATATTTTTCTAGAGAGCAAATAAAGCAAGTGTTTGATAGTGCCGTGAAACTATTCCCCGATTCGCCGAGCGCCTATATTGATAGAGCAAACTACTACCACAAGAATAAAGATTTTGCCAATGCAATTTCGGATATTAAAAAGGCAATTAGTTTAAGTTCTAATCCTAAAAACTACATTCTTCTTGCCTGTACTATGTACAATTCTGGAGATTATTCTGACAAAAAAATAGAACGAGTACTCAATCAATGTTTAAGAAAGAATCCAAAAGATTGGAATAGTTATAACTATCGGGCAATGTTGTATTCTTTTAGAAACTTACCCCAAAAGGCAATAAAAGACTACGACAAAGCGATAGAAATATATCCAAATGCGGCTAGTTATTACAATAGGGCAGAGGCCAAAAAGGGATTATCACTAAAGTATTCAGAGCAAGATATTCAGAGCGACTACGATAATGCAACGCTTTATAAGGATAGGTAGAAGTTTAGTTATGAGATTTGAATTATGAGATATAACTATCTCATAATTCATAACTAAATATCTTATCTATACTTATACCAAGACCCCGTATTGAACAAAAGAACGGTTTCGTCTTCATGAATCCAATCCTTTTCGATCAGTTTCTTTAGTCCTACATAAGTGGCACTGCTTTCTGGAGAAAGTAATATCCCTTCCGATCCGGCTATATCTTCTATGCCGCGTTCCATTTCTTCTTCCGAAACGCTGATGCCAATGCCGTTGCTAGCACGTACCGCATCAATAATTAAGTCTGTTGCAAAGGGTTTTGGCACTGCCAATCCTAATGCTTTTGTCTGTGTGGCTAAATACATTTCTGGTATAAAGCCATTGTTTAATGTTTGTATCATTGGGTTACAATTTTCTGTTTGTACTACTACCATACGGGGTAGTTTTCCGCTTATCCATCCCATTTCTTTCATTTCCTTAAAGGCTTTCCACATGCCTATCAGACCTGTGCCACCGCCGGTGGGATAAATTATTACATCGGGTAATTTCCAGTTAAGTTGTTCGGCTATTTCGTAGCCAAGGGTTTTCTTTCCTTCCAGCCTGTACGGTTCTTTCAGGGTGCTCATATCAAAGTATCCTTTTTCTTCTTTTAGTTGAGCAGCCTTTTTGCCACAAGCGTCTATTAATCCATCAAGCAATATCAATTCTGCACCATACAACATACATTCTTCTTTTAAGGTTTCGCTAGTATGTCGCGGCATGATTACCGTTGCTTTAACGTCTGCCTTGGCGGCATAAGCACTCAATGCACCACCAGCATTACCAGCCGTTGGTATTACTATGTGTGTTACGCCTAATTCTTTTGCTTTAGATACTGCTACACTAATGCCCCTAGCCTTAAATGAACCAGTAGGATTAACGCCTTCATCTTTAAGATATATTTTATGAATATTTAGCGTAGAAGCAGCTTTTGAAAGAAGAAAGTTTGGCGTTCCGCCTTCTTGTAAGGAAACAAGATTGTCTTTATTGAATAATGGCAACAATTGCGCATATCTCCACATAGATGAATCTGTAATATCGATAATGCTTTTAGAAACGTTTTTTATGTTGTAATTAGTTACTAAAGGTTGGTTGCAGCAAGTAGCAAAGTTTTGTATTGAATGAATGTTATACTCTTTTTTGCAAGAAGGACAGTATAAAGAAGTTGCCCTAGAATGTGTTAAATGCACCTGTTCCATGCAGTAAATGTACAGCCCGTTAGATAACCTAAATGCGTCTTTTTATTTATGGACTATAACTATAAATTATAGATTGTCTTTGCTTTTTTAATAAACTCTTTATTAAGATTACTCGTTTCGCCTTGCCTTTGAATAAAATAAAAGCTTCGTTCTATCTTCAATCCTTCAAAATAAACTTCTACCAAATCTCCATATTTTATCTCTTTGATCACAGAGCGTTGTGGAAGAAAACCTAAGCAATCCGATTCAATAATAAAATTCTTCAACGCTTCTGTGCCACCAAGTTTCACTTTAACCAGTAGGTTGTTTTCTTTTATTCCTTGTTCTTCTAACATTATTTTCAGTGCAGCCAATGTACCACTCCCTCTTTCCCTTAGGGCAATTGGAAGATTAACAATATCTGTAATCTTATACTTTTTCTTTTGGGCAATCGGGCTATTCCTACTGCACACAGCAATTACTCTATCGGTTATAAATGGAGTATAATCCACATTAGATAACTTGCTATGCCCTTCCACAATGCCAAGGTTAATCTCTTTGTTGATGAGTGCTTCTAAAACCGTTTCAGTGTTTCTGTTCAATAAAGTAATATCTATATTAGGATGGCGCTTATGAAACATGGATAATACTTTGGGCAATATATATAGTGCCACCGTAGTACTTGCCCCTAGTTTCAACTTGCCTTCGGCCTGTAAGGCATTGGTTAAAATGGATAAGTCATGAATGGTTTGCTCTTGAATATTCTTTACCTCCAATAGTTTTTCGTAGAGTAAACTTCCTGCTTCGGTCAGTTCTATATGCAATCCCTTTCGTTCAAATAATTTGGTTTTATATTCTTGTTCCAATGCCTTTATATGCTTACTGATGGCAGGTTGCGATATAAATAAAGTTAGTGCCGCCTTAGAGAAACTCTTCTCTGTGGCTACCTGAAAGAATACTTCATGACGCGTAGAAATCATGCGTAAATGTAATGAGATAGATGGACTATTGCAAACAATCGGTGGAGAGAAGCCACTCAAGCAAGACATACATTTGTAACAAAGTTGCAATTATTATATTTGCGGCAATCCCTAAAGCAATATGCGTGGTACGGCAAGAAAAATAATAGCGGTCTTACTTCTTTTTCTATTTATAGAGAAGGTGAGGTTGCGTTTATTCTTCCATACCCATTATCACAAAACTACAACCAGTGTTTCAAACTCTAAAAGCAAATTAAATGGCAAGTTCATCTCTCAACAGGATTGTGGCTGCTTAGATGATTTCTTTATTCCATTAGCACAGGTAGAAGAATCTTCATTGCCTCTGCCAAACATTACTTATATCCTTACTATTGCATCGTATAGATACAATAGTATTTATACATCCCCCACATATTCCACACATTTGCGGGGACCGCCTGCCACCGCATAATTCATAATTAAAGGAATTCTTTTCCTTGTAATTGATTGATTAATTCTCACTTACTTCCAAATTTCTGATTGCTATTGCACTATTACTGTTGCAATTGCCTACTCTTAAATTTATACAATGAATAAATTATTCTATTGCGTATTCGCAATATTGATTTCCATACATGGAATATCTCAAAACAATACCTCTCGCAAAGGCAATGCTTCCTTATCGGGCACAGTTACCGACAGCAAGAACAATGGTTTATACGGAGCAACTATTAGTATTATCGATTTAAAAAAGGGCCAAGCCACTGATACCTCTGGTCATTACAAATTCACCAATCTTCCTTCTGGAAAGTATTTGGTAGAGGTGAAACTAGTAGGCTATAAATCAATCACGCAAAATATTAATCTTACAGAAGGCGCTCATTTCAATTTTCAATTGGTTGAAAGTTTTGTAGACGAAGGTGAAGTGGTAGTTACCGGCGTATCTAAAGCCACCCTTATTAAGCGTAATCCTGTGCCAATTGTTTCTGTTAGTCACGATTATCTGGTTACTAATCTTGCTACTAATGCCATCGATGCATTGGTAAAGATTCCGGGTGTGCGTGCCGTTACTACTGGCCCCAATGTTTCTAAGCCGTTTATTAGAGGTTTGGGTTACAACAGAATCCTTACTTTGTATGATGGTGTGCGGCAAGAGGGGCAACAATGGGGCGATGAACACGGCATAGAAGTAGATCAGTATAGCGAAGAAAAGGTGGAGATTATTAAAGGCCCTGCGAGTTTAAGTTATGGCTCGGATGCATTGGCTGGTGTGGTGAATATCATTCCTACACAGCCTGCACCAGATGGAAAGATGGTGGGCAATGCGGTATTAGATTATCAAAGTAACAATAAATACATTGGTGGTTCTGCTTATTTAAGCCAGACCAAGAATGGTTTGGAATGGCAGGCGCGTATATCGCACAAGCAAGCGGCAGATTATCAAAACAGATATGATGGTCGTGTATTTGGTACAGGTTTCAAAGAAACAGATGCTAATGCGTCCATTGGTATTCACCGCAATTGGGGCTTTTCTCACCTGAATGTTGTTGTCTATAATGATTTGCAAGAGATACCCGATGGCAGCAGGGATAGTGCCACACATCGATTTACGAGGCAGATTACTGAGGAAGATACTGTCCGCCAAATAGTTTCGGATAATGATCTAAAGAGTTACACTATCGAGAAATTGCATCAGCATGTACAGCATTTTAGGGTTTATTGGAGTAATGATTTGATAGTGGGAGATGGCAATCATTTGCTCGTGAATCTTGGTTATCAAAAGAGTATTCGCCGAGAATATGGTCATCCTGTTTTAAATGACATCCCAGCCTTGTATTTGCAACTGAATACTTTTAATTATGACATAAAATATTCTTTCAAAGAATTTAATGATTGGAATATTACCGCGGGCATTAATGGTATGAACCAGCACAACAAGGCAACCGATGGTACAGAGTTTATTGTGCCTAACTATCAGCAGTTTGATATTGGTCCTTTTGTTACTGCAAAGAAATCGTATGGCAAACTAGATGTGGCTGGTGGCGTTCGTTTTGATATGCGTTCCTTTAAAAACGATGAACTCTATGCTAAAACAAACCCTATCACAGGTTTCGATATGCCTGTTTATGGTGCAGATACGGTGGGCGGCACAAAGGTTTTTTCTAATTACACCAAAACTTTCTCTGGTTTTTCGGGTAGCCTCGGTGCCACTTATAATTTTTCTTCTCGTCTTTCTATCAAAGCAAATATTGGTAGAGGCTATCGTGCGCCAAACATTGCAGAGGTTTCTGCCAATGGCGTTCATCCAGGAACAAATATTTATCAGTTGGGCAATCCAGACTTTAAGCCAGAGTTTAGCTGGCAGCAAGATTTAGGCATTCTTTATTCTGGAAAATATGTGGTGGCTTCTCTTGATTTGTTTAATAATAATATTGAGAATTATATCTACAACCAAAAGCTTACCAATCCCGATGGTAGCGATTTGGAGCTTGTTCTAGGCAATCAGACTTTCCAATTTCAGGCAGCAAGGGCACATTTGTATGGGGGAGAATGTAGTGTGGACATTCATCCTATAAAGTCCCTTCATTTCGAAAACAGTATTTCTCTTGTTTATGCAGAGAATAAAGGTGTGGCGGGCAAGCCAGTTTCGGATAGTGCCAAATACCTACCACAAATTTCGCCTGCACATGGCACTACCGAGTTACGGTTAGATTTTAGTAACAAGAAACTACACATCGTAAAAGGATTTGTCAAGGCACAGCTAGAGTTTTTTGGGGCGCAAAACAGGGCGTATCTGGCTTGCAATACCGAGACAGCAACGCCTGGTTACACCCTGTTTAATGCGGGTGTGGGTGGCAGCATTACCAACAAGGCCAACAAAACACTATTCAGTATTTACCTCATGGGCAACAATTTGTTTGATGTGGCTTACCAAGATCACCTTAGCAGGTTGAAATACTTTTACTCTTACCCCAATCCAAAAACGGGTGTAGATGGCATTTATAATATGGGGAGGAATATCAGTTTAAAACTAGATGTACCGTTTAATTGATGGCTAAAAGGAGACCCTTTTTTCATTGACATCCAAATAAGGCACCAATTATATGCGCCGTTAAGTCTAACGGGGCATATAATTGATCAAATAAGTGTGCAGTTAGACTTAACGGGGTATATAATTGACCAAATAAGTGTGCAGTTAGACTTAACGAGGCATATAATTGATCAGATAAGTATGCCGTTAGACTTAACGGGGCATATAATTGATCAAATATGTATGCCAATATTGGCAATAAGTGGGATTTTGGAGTGGGAAGGGGGCGGGAGGGTGTATGATTGAGGGGGGAAGAGGGGGAGGTTGGAGGATAATTGTAGTTAAATATCTTTCTAAGAAAGTACAAATAGGGAGAATAAGATTATATCACATATTTGTGAGGAACTGTAGTTTCATTACTTTAATGAGTTAGCATTCATCTTATGAAAAGACTATTAAACATATTGACCTTAGGGCTAATTTTCTTTTTTTCATGCAAAAACGTAAATGAAAAAAAGAATAGTTCAATTTCTTTGAATGATACTAATAGTTCAAGTTTAGATAAAAAAGCAAAAGAACAAATTGAGGAATTGAATAAGATAAAAGAGCAGGATAAAATTGATAGCATAAGACTTGAAAACATTTTAATCGAAGCTATTAAAATATCAAATAAAAATATAGATAAGGACACTTTTCAAACAGAATATGAAATAACACCTGACACTGAATACAGGGCAAAAGTTAAAATCAAATTAGGTTACTATTTTAGTGATCTCTTTTCGCACTTAATAATCCGTAGAGAAGTACCCGGTTCTGTTTTATTTGATATATATGCCAAACAGAATGGTAAATTTGAAAAAGTAATTTCGCTCGAACAAGGCGCTACGACTTATGTAAGTGATACAATTCGTGATATTAATGGTGATAGACTAAAGGATTTTGTTGTAAATTGGTATGGGAACAATGGGTGTTGTCTAAAGGCTTTTAGTGCAATTTATATACTTAGAACAGACAAAAAATCATTTTCAAATAGCATTGAGTTCATAAATCCAACATTCTCACCAGCAGAGAAAATAATTAGAGGTGTTTGTTATGGTCATCCGGGTGAAACTGAGATGTATAAATATAAATGGGCTGGAGAAAAGATTGATACTTTAGAATATGTTTCTTTTGAAAAAAATGAAAAGGATGAGAAGACAGGGAAAATAATAATTTCCGATAAAGAACCTTATGAAGACAGATCCAAAGTATTGAAACACTTAAATATTGTTCCAAAAGAGTATAAGAAAATAGAAGGGTATGATTGGTTTATGGGGGCAGGATATTAAACCAGCTAGTATGCACAAAGAATGAAGATAACCTCATTTTAACATACCTAAAAGAGATACTCTACAAGCACAGTTTCAAAACAATTACATTTGTAGCACTCTATCAGTGCAGCATGTCTATAATCATACAGGGATTAACTAAAATTTACGGAACACAAAAGGCGGTGGACAGTATATCGCTCAGTATCAACAAAGGAGAAATCGTTGGTTTCCTCGGTCCAAATGGTGCGGGCAAGAGTACCACCATGAAGATAATTACAGGCTACCTTGCTGCTGATGCTGGTACTGCTTCCGTTTGTGGAATAGATGTAGCCAAGAACCCCATTACTGCCAAGAAGAAGATAGGTTACTTGCCTGAAGCTAATCCCCTTTATTATGATATGTATGTGCGCGAATACCTAGCTTTTATAGCTGGTGTGCATAATTTATCCAACGTAAAGGATGCTGTAGAAAAGGTTATCACCTTAACCGGACTAACGCTTGAGAGCCGCAAGAAAACAGGACAATTATCTAAAGGATATAAACAACGAGTAGGATTGGCGGCGGCATTAATTCATAGTCCAGAAGTTTTGATATTGGATGAACCTACAAGTGGTTTGGATCCTAACCAGATAATAGAGATTCGTAACGTAATAAAAGAACAAGGCAAGGATAAGACGGTTTTGTTTTCATCGCATATATTGCAAGAAGTAGAAGCTATTTGCGATAGAATCATCATCATCAATAAAGGAAAGATTGTGGCAGATGATAGATTACGCAATCTTACGGGCAATAAACCATCTAATAATGTGGTGATAGAATTACAAGAAGTGGTGGATGCCAATATCTTTGAAGGAATGACAATTCCAATGAAGGCTTCGGCTAATAAGTGGATTTTTACTACTGATAGCCCAGAAATATTGCGCAAACAACTGATGGAAACAGTGCTAAAACACAACCTCAACGTTGTTTCTTTGCAAAATGAAAGTAATATCAACCTAGAAGATGTTTTTAGACATGTTACTCAAACGAAATAGTCATTACTTTTACGCCGATCAGAAAATAAATTAGTTAACATTTTTTAATAACAAAAACAAGTAAGAATTATGAGTTACATTATTGAAGTACATGCCCGTCAGATATTGGATAGCCGTGGCAATCCTACAGTAGAAGTAGATGTTACCACGGATGATGGTGCGCTAGGTCGCGCTGCCGTTCCAAGTGGTGCTAGTACTGGTATTCATGAAGCCGTTGAACTTCGTGACAACGATAAAAAAGTTTATGTTGGTAAAGGTGTTTTACAAGCTGTAAACAACGTAAATGAAATAATTTCGGAAGCCATCACTGGTTTTGACATTACGCAACAAGCTGCTATCGACCAAGCAATGCTAGATTTGGATGGTACTGCAAACAAAGGAAAACTTGGGGCAAACGCTATCTTGGCTGTCAGTATGGCTGTTGCAAAAGCTGCTGCCGAAGAAGCTGGCGTTCCTTTATACAGATATATAGGTGGTACAAATGCAAGAACATTGCCTATCCCAATGATGAACATTTTGAATGGTGGTGCTCATGCTGATAACAAAATAGATTTCCAAGAATTTATGATTATGCCTATTGGCGCATCTAGCTTTAGCGAAGGTTTGCGTTGGGGCGTTGAAATTTTCCATACATTGAAGAGTGTGTTGAAGAAAAAAGGATTTAGTACAAACGTGGGTGATGAAGGTGGTTTTGCACCAAACATCCAAAGCAATGAAGAAGCTATTGAAACTGTATTAGAAGCAATTACTGCTGCTGGATATAAAACAGGAACTGAAGTTGCTATTGCCATGGATGCTGCAAACAGCGAATTGTGGGATGGTAAGAAGAACAAATATGTATTCCATAAGAGTTCTGGAAAAGAAATGAGCAGCGATGAGTTGGTTAAATTCTGGGAAAGCTGGGTTAACCAATACCCTATTATCTCTATAGAAGATGGTATGGCAGAAGATGATTGGACTGGTTGGAAGAACTTGACTGATACCATTGGAAAGAAATGCCAATTAGTTGGTGACGATTTATTTGTTACCAATGTATTGCGTTTGCAAGAAGGTATTGATAAGGGTATTGCCAATGGTTTGTTGGTTAAAGTAAACCAAATTGGTACTGTTACAGAAACTATCAATGCAGTTACTTTGGCTCAACACAATGGTTACAACACTATTATGAGTCATAGAAGTGGTGAAACAGAAGATGTTACCATTGCTGATTTGGCTGTAGCTTTAAACTGCGGACAAATTAAAACTGGTTCTGCTAGCCGTACTGACCGTATTGCTAAATACAACCAATTAATCCGCATAGAAGAAGAACTAGGAAGCACTGGTATATTCCCTGCTGGAAAGATTAAGTTTGGTAAGTAATATTTGCTAAAATAAAAAGGTTGGTGGTTTATTATCATTTTGATAATTTTACCACCAACCTTTTCTCATTAAAGTAATTCAACATGAAAAGCATAATTACATTCGTCACAAACAAATATGTTATAGCAATATTAGCTTTTATTGTATGGATGAGCTTTTTTGATCAAAGAGATTTATTCAATACTTTAGATCAAAAGAAAACCCTTAACAACTTATTAACTAAGAAACATTACTACGAACAAGAGATTGCTACTGCCCAACAAGAACTGACCGATCTACAGAATAATTCTACTGCACTTGAAAAGTTTGCCCGCGAAAAGTATTTGATGAAGCGAGATGGAGAAGAAATTTTTATTATTGAGGATACAATTCAAAGAAAAAATTGAGTTATCCACAATAATATCCACATTAAAGCGTTTTAATATCATCCTACCTGTTGAAGCAATTATTGTTTCACATTTTACTGGTTATACTATGCAGAAATTTTCGCAGGAACAACTTATTCAGTACCTGTTTGGGGAATGTTCCCCGCTCTTAAAATTGGCTATCGATAAAGCTATGTTGGATGATTTGGAATTACAGAAAGAAATCAAATCACTTCAACGTACTATCAAGCAGGTCAGTAAGGTTAAAAAGCAGTCTCCGAGCCAAAGCTCTGTAGACGCGATTCTTAAGTATGCTGCTAATACTTCTAAAAAGAAATAGCAACATTATGATTTATTTGGATGATCCTGGCAGGCGGTTAACACATTGTTACGCCTGACATTTTCCAATTCAAGAAGCCATATGGAAGAACAAATAGAGTAAAGTGTAAATTTCCTTTATAGGCTATCTAAAATAATTCATATCTAATAACTATCACAACATTTGCCATCAATCATTACTGTTATGTACCACAAATCTTTTCAAGAACAGTGGTATTATCCTTAGCCCGTATAAAAAACACTCTCACAACTCTTTTAGTCCTTCTTCAATTCTATCTACTTTATTTTTCAGTTAACAAAGCTTTCTATTAGCGTTTACTCTTGGCTTTCAATTGTTGAAAAGATTTCGAATATAGAACAAATATATTTTTCACGCCCTGTTGTAATTATCTATTAATGGTATAAATTTTATCATTAATTGTGTAATGATATTTCCTCTAATCACTGCCACCTTTACACCGTAATAAATCAGTTACAAATTATAATATGAATTATGTCATTAAAATTAATTATCACCAATCCAGAAGCAAAAAAAATATCTTCTGATGAACTGAAACTAAAAGTTCTTAATTATCGAAGAGATAATGAGTATCTAGAAGCGATGGTTAATCATAATGCCGAAAAACAACTTTTGATTAAACAAGGGGCCTTGTTTTTGACTAACAACAATTAATTATTTCTTTACTTTTTAAATTATAATGCTATGGTTTATACAAATTATTATTGGGGAATGAATGCTATTTGGTGGCTAATTTGGATGGTGATGCTCTTCTGGATTTTTGCAACACCATACGATGTGCCCGGCCAAAGAAAGACAAAAGATACGCCACTTGATATTTTGCAACAGCGTTATGCAATGGGACAAATGACAACGGAAGAATATAGGGAGCGGAAGCGTATTCTGGAAGAGGAAGTGGCAAATAAACATAGCATTAATGTTGTAAAAAATAAATAAAACATACGTTATGATTAAGAATACTAAAAGCGAGATAGAGGGAAAAGTAGATAATGAACACGATAAATATGATATGGCAACTTACAATTATCCTGAGCGTGATGACATCTACAATAAGAAAATAGAAGACCAAGAAATAGATCCTGAAGATATAACGAAACGAAAGAAAGATAGCATAAAGGGAAAAGGGTTGTCTAATAATGAAAGTGCACTAGATGTTCCCGGTGCTGAACTAGATGATAAGGAGGAAAAAATTGGTAGCGAGGACGAGGAGAATAATTATTACAGCTTAGGCGGCGACGAACATAATGACCTTGAAGAAGATAACGGAGGTTAAGATACTGTTTCATTTTTATTCATTGTTATTACAAAGAGATATTTTAACAAAACGCACACGAAGGAAATCACATGGAGCAAAGTATTATGTAATACTACTAGTTTAGAATCGTAAAATAGGGAACTCAAAACATTTGTGTAATTGTGAGTATTGTGGTAAACCTCCTTATTATTAACTCCTTATTTATTTGTTGTGGATTATAAAGATTATTATAAAGTATTAGGCATTGAAAAAAGCGCAACCCATGCCGACATTAAAAAATTGTATAGGGCTTTAGCTTTAAAATATCATCCGGATAAAAACCCGGGAAACAAAGAAGCTGAAGAGAAATTTAAATCGATAAATGAAGCCAATGAGGTTTTAAGTGACCCCGAAAAAAGGAAAAAGTATGATGAATTAGGTGCAAACTGGGAACATCAAACTAGTGATAGAAATCAACAAAAAAGTAATCCTTTTGGAGGAGGGAATACTGGTTATTATTCTGGTGCAAATGACACCGATGCGTTTGGGGGTGAAAGTGGCTTTTCTGACTTTTTTGAACATTTTTTTTCTTCCAATACTGGCAGCAATAGATTTCAAACTAGAAGTGATGCATTTAAAGGTGGCGATTATGCAACTGAAATGGAAATTACTTTGGAGGAAGCCTATATTGGTACAAGTAGGATTATTCAGTTGGAAAACGAAAAATTGAGGGTAACCACCAAACCCGGTTCTTATGATGGTCAGTTATTGAACATAAAGGGTAAGGGGGCCAAGGGAAGTAGTGTGGAGTATAATGGTAATTTGTTAGTAAACATAAAAGTTAAACCAGATTATCAGTTTCAACGTAATGGGAATGATTTGTCTTTATCCCTATCTATTGATATTTATACGGCGGTATTGGGCGGGGAAGTAGTAGTTAAAACACTTTCTGGAAATGTAAAAGTAAAGATTGGGGCAGGTGCACAAAATGGAAAAAACATCCGATTAAAAGGCAAAGGAATGCCTGTATATTTAAAACCAACCGACTATGGGGACTTGTATATCCAACTGCAAGTAGTAATTCCAGAGAAATTGACTAGTAAACAAAAAGAATTATTCGAAACATTGAGAGGGCAGGCAATAAATTAAATTTCTTGTAATGAATTTACCCCTTTTTTCACCATTTAAAATCCAAGTTTTATAAAATTTCATCTTTTTATAAATTAGCAATTGGATTTTATTTAAATTTATTTCTATTATTGTAATAGAATAAACTGACTAGCAAACGCTCATTTATGAAAATAATACAACTAAACTTCCTTTTGTTTTGTCTTCTAGGTGTAATGAGTACTAAAGCACAACCTATTATTACTTCCGATCAGATTAGTCCTATTGTTGGCGATGTATTCAATTTGCAATATGCAAGTACAACCAGCTATAACGACCCCGGTGTGGGTGGGGCTAATGTAAGTTGGGATTATAGTAAGATGATAGATAGTTTGTCTATTTTCAATATTTTTGTTTTGTCTCCTACGGGATTGTTTGGTGTCGAGAACTTCCCTACTGCTAATATTGCTTTGCTAAACTCAACACAAACCTTTTATGATTTTTATCACGTAGATAGTAACTCATTTGGGCAAGTAGGGCAATTTGATACATTTTTTAATAGTTTAAACTCATACGTGCCACAACTTACCAGAACCAAGTTTCCACTAAAATATAATAGTGTTTACACAGACTCTTTTAGTTATTCTGATCCAAGCTTACCCGCAGGATACACTGTAAAAGGGTATGATACAATTAAAATTGATGCCTATGGAACTTTGAAATTGCCTAAGTATACTTTTAAAAATGTACTCAGGCAAAACCAGACTATAACTTTGGTTCTTTATTTTAATGGACAATCTGTTACAAAAGCTAAACAGACTTTTTACGACTTTGGTGTTGTTGGCATTCATCATCCAATACTCCAACTTTCTTCCACCACGAATCAAACGGGAACTTGGGAAGCAACCTACTATTCAGATTCACCACTTTCTATGAAAATAACTACTTTTATTGCTTCATGGCAGGATAAAAGGCCATATTTAAATTGGATTACAGAAAATAATAATAATACAAAGACCTTCATTATTCAACGAAGTTTAGATGGAAATAATTTTATTAATGTAGGACAAGTAAATGCAAATAGTGCTAATGACTATTCATTTGCGGACAATTTTGCTCCAAATGAATCAGTTTTTTATCGAATACTACAATTAGATAACACTGGACATACCTATTACAGTAACACATTAATACTAACGGAAAATACAAAGCAGTTATCGATATTCCCAAATCCAAGTAAAGGTGCTGTTCATTTATCTATTCCAGTGGGTAGTAAAGTCGCTATAAGTACTTATAATGTTTCAGGTAAGTTGATGTATGAAAATAAAAGTTTTTCAGCTTCCGATGTTCTATATACAGATTTATGGGAAAGTGGAACTTATTATGTGAGGGTAAAGGATAGTAAAGGTTGGCATGTAAGACGCTTTCAAAAGCAATAGCATTATTAATTAAGCAAGGTTCCTATGCTTCAAATTGAAATTTAATCATCCTAAAATATTAATTTTTCCTTCCAATTCACTCTTTTTCTGATTCCTGTTTCTCGTACATTCGCAGCCTAAATAAAGTAATCTCCCAGAATGAATGTATTAATACTTGGCAGCGGTGGAAGGGAACATGCACTAGCTTGGAAAATTGCCCAAAGTCATCATTGCGATAAATTATATGTTGCACCAGGGAATCCTGGAATTGCAATAATTGCTACTAATGTTGATATAGGGGTGAATGATTTTGAAGCGATAAAGTCATTTTGCCTGTATAATAAAATTGATACATTAGTTGTTGGACCAGAAGATCCGTTAGTGAATGGAATCTATGATTTTATGGAGCGCGCCAAAAAAGAAAATGGTTGGAAAGGTTTTGTTGTTGGTCCATCTAAGGAAGCCGCACAATTGGAAGGAAGTAAAGCTTTTTCGAAGAAATTTATGCAGCGAAATGGTATTCCTACAGCTGGTTATGCAGAATTTACAAGAGATAATTTTGAGGAAGGAAAGGCATACATTGGTAAGCACAGTTTGCCTATTGTTTTAAAAGCGGATGGTTTAGCTGCTGGCAAAGGAGTTGTAATAAGCGAAACACACGCTGAAGCATTGCAGGTTTTTGAAGACATGATTATTAATCAACAGTTTGGAAAGGCAAGCAGCAAAGTAGTTGTAGAAGAGTTTTTGAAAGGCATAGAAGTAAGTGTTTTTGTGTTGACGAATGGTGTTGATTATTCTATTATTGGTCATGCGAAGGATTATAAAAGGATTGGCGAAGGGGATTCGGGGCTGAATACTGGAGGCATGGGATGTGTAACGCCTGTTCCTTTTATGGATAGTGCTTTTATGCAGAAAGTAGAGCAAAATATTATTATTCCAACTATAAATGGTTTATCAAAAGAAGGACTTATCTATAATGGATTTATCTTTTTTGGATTAATGAATGTAGATGGTGCCCCTCAGGTGATAGAATATAATTGTCGTATGGGAGATCCTGAAACTGAAGTAGTAATGCCTCGCTTGGAAACAGACTTGCTCAGTCTTTTTGCTGCAATGGATAATGGCACATTGGCGGATGCTAATATAAATTATGCAGATGGACACTTTGCTACAGTTGTTGCAGTAAGTGGAGGCTACCCCGGAGACTTTAGAAAGAATATACCAATTACAGGACTTGACCAACTGATACCAAATAGTTCATTATTGTTTCAGGCGGGTACCAAACAAGATGGGGATACTGTTTTAACCAATGGTGGAAGAGTATTAGCCGTTACAAGCAAAGGGAACTCTATTGAGGGAGCGGTAGAGCAATCAATTGGGATATTAAAGAATATTTATTTTGAGGGTATTAATTACAGAAAGGATATTGGATATGAGTTTAAGTAGATAGGCAACGAGGGGATAAGAAAAGAGGATATAGTTTAAATAGTTTCTTTTTCATTGCCTCTTTTCCTATTCCCTTCTTCCCTCAAATAAAAAATTATACATGATAAATAAGGATAAAAATACACTTCCAGTAATGGAAAGCTTTTACACCATTCAGGGTGAGGGCTACTATCAGGGTAGTGCTGCCTATTTTATCAGGTTGGGTGGATGTGATGTAGGGTGTGTTTGGTGCGATGTAAAAGATAGTTGGGATGCATCTCTTCATCCGCAGTTTACAGCCGAGCAGATACTAACTCAAGCAATGGATAGTTTACAGTTAACTGTCAACCGTCAACCGATTGCTATCAACGATAAACTGTCATCGGTAAATCACAATATAATTGCCGTCGTTACTGGCGGTGAGCCGTTGATGCATAATCTGGATGAATTAACTAGAGCTCTTAAAGCAAGTGGGTTTAGAACAAATATTGAAACATCTGGCTCTTCTCCTTTGAGTGGAACATGGGATTGGGTTTGTCTATCGCCCAAAAAATTCAAAGCACCTTTGCCAGAGGTTATTCCTTTTGCTAATGAACTTAAAGTAGTAATATTTAACAAGCATGACTTTGAATGGGCTGAAACGTATGCGGAACAAGTTTCTGAAACATGTAAACTTTACTTTCAACCCGAATGGGACAAAGCCGCTACTGTAACTCCGTTAATAATTGAGTACATTAAGTCAAATCCCAAGTGGGAATTGAGTTTACAGCTGCATAAATATATTAATGTACCTTGACAGTTATCAGTGAGCAGTAAACAGTAATTAATTAGTAGAAGTACGGTGTACTACTACTAATTAATATCCAATTTCTGATAAATATTTACTGATAACAGATAACAGATAACTGCTTACTGATTACTGATTACTGTTCTTGTACGCTTGCAAAGTGTTTTTCAATAATCCTGCAATAGTCATCAATCCTACTCCTCCTGGCACTGGAGTTATAGCAGACGCTTTTGTTGAAACTTCATCAAACGATACATCGCCTTTTATTCTGAATCCTTTTTTTGCAGTTTCATCTGCAACCCTAGTAATGCCAACATCAATAATTACAGCACCATCCTTTACCATTTCTGCTTTTACAAAACCTGGCTTTCCGAGCGCCGCAACAATAATGTCGCCCTGCAAACAAATTTCCTTAAGGTTTGAGGTGTGAGAATTGCAAATTGTAACTGTGCAGTTTCCAAAAGGTAGATTGCTACTTAGTAATATACTCATTGGTCTTCCAACAATGTTACTACGTCCAATTACTACAGCATGTTTTCCTTTGGTCTGTAAATTATAGTGTTCAAACATTAACATGATACCATAAGGTGTAGCTGGAATAAATGAAGGAAGCCCCTGAACAAGCTTTCCTGCATTAATTGGGTGGAACCCGTCTACATCTTTAGTAGGGGCGATGGTTTGTATTACTTTGGCCTCACTTATATGTTTCGGCAAAGGGAGTTGAACCAAAATGCCATCAACTGATGAATCATTATTTAATTCTATTATATTCTCTAGTAGAATCTTTTCATCAATGAAATAATCAAAGCGAACAAGCGTTGACTTGAAACCCACTTCCTCGCAGTTTTTTACCTTACTAGCTACATAAGTTTCACTAGCGCCATTGTTACCAACCAATATTGCCACCAAGTGTGGAGCTCTTTTATTGGTTTCAAGTAACACCGCGGTTTCCTTTTTGATAGTTTCTTTTACAGCTGCGGAAGCTACTTTGCCATCTAATAGTATCATGGTGGCGAAGATAAATCATTGAATCACTCAGTCAATTAGAAAGTTACATTAAAGTCAAAATTACAATTCGAGTATATGTTTAAATTTTGTTTTTAGGATTATAGAGATATCTAAATTGTGTAAAAAAGTATACTTTAAACTGCTAAATGTGTATTTTAGGCGTATAGTAACTATATTCTTTACAGAGCAATTGTATTGGGTGTACTTTTAGCAAGATTTTAGGGTGGTTATTATTTATAGTTTACCTGAAAATAAATCTTTTTTTAGACCTTGATTTAACTAAAAAGGAAAAATATTGTGATTTTGTTTGCTTAATTGTTAAAATTATTGACTAAAAGCTAACATTTTATTAATATTTAATTAACGTTTAAATGAAATGTACTACTTTGCCTTCCTAAATTATAATGAACATGAAGAAAATCCTACTATTTATGGTTATGGTTGTGGGCTTATCTGCGGCAGCCATTGCCCAATTAAAGCCCATATCAGGGAAAGTTACGGACAAGGATGGCAGACCAATTGAGGGGGCCTCCGTAAAGGTCAAGGGGAAGCAAGGTGGTACAGCCGCAAATGCGGAAGGTAGTTTCACCGTTACAGCAAAACCGGGTGATGTTTTAGTAATCTCTTCTATTGGTTTTGAAGATGTGATTGTAAAAGTTGGTGCTGCAGGAACTATAAAAGTTTCTCTAACACCTAAAGCTCAAGAAGCTTCTTCCGAAGTAGTTGTTACTGCTTATGGAATTAAAAGACAAGCAAAAGAGGTAGGTTACTCTACACAAAAAATTAATGCAGAGGAACTGACTCAAGCGCACGTTACTAATGCAGCTACAGGGTTAACTGGTAAAGTGTCTGGTTTGCAAATACAAACTACTAATAATGGTGTTAACCCTGATGTTAAAATAAATCTTCGCGGTAACAGATCTATACTTGGGAATAATCAGGCATTATTGGTTGTAGATGGGGCGATTGTGCCTAGTGCGTATTTGTCCTCAATTAATCCTGATGATATAGATAATTTTCAAATAATCAAAGGCTCTGCAGGTTCTGTTTTATATGGTTCCGATGGTTCAAACGGTGTATTAGTTGTAACCACAAAGAAAGATACAAAGGGTAAATTGGTGGTTAAGTATTCATCAAATATTCAATTTGAACGTGTTTCAATAATGCCTGATTTGCAAACAGACTACGGTTCTTACGGTGGTGAGGGAGGTTCTTATATAGATGCACTTACAGGTAAGGCTAAATATGTTCCATTCGAGAACCAAAGTTTTGGTCCTAAATATGATGGAAGCATGGTTGCACTTGGTACTCCTAAACGTATTTACAGAGCCGATGGTTCTTTTTTCGATTCTACCTTAATGCGTAAGTACTCTGGTTTAAAGAATGCAAAGAGAGACTTTTGGCACAAAGGTTTTACTACTCAAAATAATGTATCGTTAGCAGGTGGTGATGAAAAGAGTTCTGTTTTTGTTGGATTGCAAAATGTATATACAGAAGGTGTCGTTCCAAATGATATGTATAAGAGAAATAACGGTAACATCAATGGGTTCAGAGACTTTGGTACATTCAAAGTTGAATACTCTGCTGCTTATACTCAGAGTAATGTGAATATCGCTGGTCCTGGTTTTTTTCAGAGTCGTCCATTGTATTTCGCTGTGTTAAATACACCAGCTCATATTGATTTAAGAGATTTTCAAAACACATCAGATCCAAATTCTTTTGGACATGTAAATAACTATTTCAATGCCTATTATCCAAATCCTTGGTGGCAGATAAATAATTCTAGAATTACTGACAGGGATGAATACCTAATTGGGAATCTAAATTTTTCAGCAAAAGTTACTGATTGGTTAGACGCTAGTTATAGAATTGGCTATACAAGCCATGAAAATATGTACAAGTCAACTATTAATGGGGTTCAGTATTCTGCTTACGAAATTTCTGATCCTTATGGGGTATCTAATCTTGCGGCAAGTGTAAAGAAAACTAATGCATCAATGAATGAAGGCAATGTATTTGGTTCAAAACTTACGGGTGATTTATTAGTTACAGCACATAAGAAATTTAAGGATTTATCTACTAGATTAATCCTTGGTCAAAATTTTCAATCTGATTATCTTAAATTCTTAGGCATTGGTGCAACTGCCCTTAATTTCAATGATTTTTACAACATCGGTACAAGAATTGGCAATCCTACTGCTTTTGAAAGTTATTTTCAAAGAAATATACAAGGAGCTTTTGCCGATGCGACTGTTGGGTATAAAGGTTATTTGTTTGTTCATGGCGCTTTTAGGAAAAGTTGGTATTCTAATCTAGCTCCTGAAAATCGTGAGTTTAATTTTGGTTCTGGTGATGTGTCTTTTGTACTATCTGATGCGTTTGCAAACACATTTAGCAATAGCATAGTAAACTTTTTAAAAGTAAGGGTCGCACATGGGGTTACTGGTAATGTAAGCTTAGATAATCTTACACCTTTTGGTGCATATAATGTAGCAAATGCATTTAACCCTGCTGGTGGATTTCCTTACGGAAATACATCTGGGTTCTCTTTGAATACAACGAATAATAATAGAAATATTAAACCGGAAATGACCACTGAAAGTGAGTTTGGAGTTGAAGTTGGCTTACTAAAAAACAGAATAAACTTCACAGGCGCCATTTATAAACAAAATACTACCAATCAAACGCTTCCATCGCAGGTATCTTGGGCAACAGGATTTAACCAAACATTAATTAATCAAGGTGAAACGCAAAACATTGGGGTAGAAACAGATTTAAAATTTACACCTTTGTTAGATACAAGGTCTGGACTTAGATGGGATTTTGGTTTCAACTTTAACTACATAGAAAATAAAGTTGTTTCATTACCTGGAGGGGCAGATATAAATTTGGGTAATGTTTCTTATGCGATAGTTGGAAAGCCATACCCAAGTTTAAAAGTCTATGATTGGAATAGAGATGCTGCAACTGGAAAGGTCATTGTAGATGAAAACGGTGACCCTTCTCGAGGTTCTAAATTGGTGAATGTAGGCTCCTCTTTTAATCCTTACAGAATTGGTTTTAATACTACATTATCTTACAAAGGCTTTTCACTTGCTTCTGTAGTTGATTACAGGGGTGGTGGAATAATTTTTAATGCTATTGGACAAGACCTTGATTTCTCTGGTATTTCTGCTCATTCTACTTATGGGAATAGAGAGAAATTCGTATTCCCAAATTCAGTGTATGATGATGGTACGGGTAAATATGTTTCCAATAAAACAAAAACTATTAGTAATGTTTATAACTTTTGGTCTGGTAACATCAATAGAGTCGGAACTCCTTATGTAACGAGTGCTTCTTTCTGGAAATTGAGAGAAGTTTCTTTAAGCTACAAAATAACTGACAAAGTTTTAGGCTATACAAAGATTATTAAGGGGGCTACAATTAGCGTATTTGGCAGAAATTTACTAACGTTCAGACCAAAAGAAAATATTTGGACTGATCCAGAATTTAATAATGATGTTAGTAAGGAACCTAATGATTTCACACAGTCATTTAATAATTCAGGATATACTACTGCAAATCAAACTCCGCCTACACGTTTCTGGGGTTTCAACTTAGCGCTTAATTTCTAATTAATAAAATATTAAAAACATAAAAGATGAAAAGAATAAGTTATATAAGCACTTTGTTTTTCTTGTTAATTGCGGTTTCCTCTTGTAAAAAGAGTTTCTTCGATGTGAACAGTAATCCGAATTTAACTCCATCTGCTAGTTATCAATTGGTTTTGCCAGCTGCATTAAATTCTATTGGAGCAAATGTTACCGACGGTTTAGATTATACCAAGTATTGGATGGGTATTTGGGCTGTGAGTGGTGGATATGCACCAAATATTACTGAAGTTACCTACAAATTTAGTAACGCTTACCACCAGGAGGTTTGGAGCAATTTTTATTATGCTATTAATAATTTAAACTATGTAGAAAATGCAGCTAATGCGAGTAATGATAAGTTTTATGCAGGTATAGCTAAGGCTATGAAGGTATATTGTTATCACAACTTAGTTGATTTGTATGGCAATGTTCCTTACAGTCAAGCATTGCAAATTGACAAATACCCTAGGCCTAAGTACGATAGTGCTGCAACAATATATGCTAGTTTGTTCAAACAATTAGATTCAGCTAGAACATTGATTGCTAGTTGGAATGGTCAAACAGAAGCACCATCTAAGTCTTCAGATATTATTTATCATGGAGAACAAACTTTGTGGATTAAATTTATCAATACTCTCGAGTTAAGATTGCTTCTTAGATTTGCGGATATAGCAAAACCAAGTTATTATGCAACTGAGTTGAATATTGTAAAGGGTGATTCTCGTGGCTTTTTAGTAGAAGGTGAAGATGCCTTGGTAAATCCAGGTTATTCAAATGCATTAAATGATAATCTAAACCCATTTTATGCAGATTATGGATTTAATGCTGCTGGAAATCAGGCAACTAACTATGGTTATTACCGTGCTAATTCTTATGGTGTAGATTTCTATAGTAATACTAATGACCCAAGGATTGAATATTTCTACGCTCCATATGCTACTGGTAAATATGCGGGTAATGATTTCGGTATTCAAGGTAATCCTAATAATGTTACTTCTGGTATTGGATTAGCAACATCAACAAGATTAGGCATTATCAATTCTCCTTCTCAGTCTTCTCCTGTTCTAACTTCATTTGAGAGCTTATTTTTGCAAGCTGAGGCTGCTCAAAGAGGTTTAATTGTTGGTGATTACAAAGCCCTTTATAAATCTGCATTAGAAGAGTCTTTTTATTACTGCGGTATTACTGATGCTACTGCTGCATCAACTTATTATGGTCAAGCTAGTGACTTAGTAAATATAGATTCTTCCGCAACCCCCTTAACTACGATACTTACTCAAAAATGGGCATCCATCAATGCTATCAATCCGTTGGAAGTATATGCAGATTATAGGAGAACGAAAATACCTGCTGACATTCCAGGTTCTAAAGCTGCCGGCGTAGGTCCAATACCTTCAAGGTTATTGTACCCTCAATCTGAGATTAACACTAATCCTGATAATGTTTCTGCTCAGGGTACTATCACCCTTAACAGTAAGATTTTCTGGGTAAAATAATTTAATTCTTCATAATTAAAAAAGAAAAACATGAAAAATACATACTTTTTAGTACTGGCTCTTTTTGCAGCATTTGGATTGTCCTCTTGCTTGAAGAGTCTAAATGATGTTAACCTCGGGGACATACCGAGTCGTAAATTAATTGAGTTAGCCCCTAGCGAAAACCCTAGTTTGGGTGCTGCGGACAGGGTATATTCTGTTTCATTTGATATATCTAGCACACCTCAAACTTTGAAGATTCCAGTATATTTAAATACAACTTCTGGTACTTATCCTAATGACGTTACAGTAACCTTAGCAAAGGATACCGCTGCCATTACTGCTTATAATGATGCTGATGGTTCTTCTAATTTTGAATTTCTTCCAGATTCTACTTTCACTACAACTACTCCATTAACAGTTGTAATTCCTGCTGGTCAGAAGTTTGGCTACTTAGTTGTCAAAGTTAACAGTGATAAAGTTGATCTCTTCTCTGAGTATATGCTTTCTTATAAAGTTGTTGGTGCACCAGTTGGAGCATTGATTAGTGATACAAGAGCTTCAGTTCAATATAAAGTTGCCATTAAAAATAAATATGATGGTACTTATAATTTGAAATTCAAAATGAAAGGATGGGGTGCTTACGGGATTATTACAGATGATAATTCGCATGATTGGGGTGAAGTTGGAGTAGAAACTACAGGTCCTAATACTATTGTGATAAACATTGGAGGTGCTTATAATCAACCAGGTTATACTACAGACGAAAGTTTGACTAGTTTTGGTGCAACTCATCCAGAATATACATTCGATTTGGCAACTGATAAATTGACCGATGTTTCTAACCTTTCTCCAGATGATGGAAGGGGGCGTAAATTCAAGTTGAATCCTAATGTTACAGATAGTAGGTATGATCCTGCTACTAAAACTATTTATGTTGCATATATTATGCAACAAAATGGTAGACCCGACCAAGAGATTTATGATACTCTAGAATATATTGGTCCAAGATAATATTCATTTTATATTATTTAAAAAAGGCTATTCAATTTATTTTGGATAGCCTTTTTTGTTTCTTAGGCTCAAACTCTTGCCATTCCCATGGTCTCTACCGTTACATTTATTTTCATTTTTATACTTTTACTTAATTATTTCCAAATTATAGGTAGAAATGTTCTAATTGGCAAGATTTTTTCAATTAAAAAATAGGCTATTCAACTTTGTAGTTGTATTTTCGCCGACTTTTAAAATTTACGTTGTTTGATAATTCTAATTTTCTCTCAACTAATGCTCTTAATCAACGTTTAGTAACTTTCACATAAGCATAAACACCATATATGAGGCAGCTCAAAATTGCAACACAGATTACCAACAGAGATTCACAGGCCGTAGAAAAGTATCTGCAGGAAATTTCTAAAATTCCGATGATCACTCCCGAAGAGGAAACAACGCTGGCGCAGAAAATCAAAATGGGTAATCAAAGAGCCTTAGACAAGTTGGTTCAGGCCAATTTAAGATTTGTGGTATCTGTTGCTAAGCAGTACCAACACCAAGGGCTTTCTCTTAGCGATCTTATTAACGAGGGTAACCTCGGATTGATTAAAGCGGCTCAACGCTTTGATGAAACTAAAGGTTTCAAATTTATTTCTTACGCTGTGTGGTGGATTCGCCAATCTATACTACAGGCGTTGGCAGAGCAGGGCAGATTAGTCCGCTTGCCACAAAACAAAATTGGCACTTACAACAAAGCTAACAAAGCCTACATGGCTTTTGAACAAGAACATGAGCGTGAACCTTCTACCGAAGAGTTGAGTGACATTTTGGAAATGAGCGAAACTGAAATCAACAACATCTTCCAAAGTAACACCCGTCACACTTCACTAGATGCACCTGTGCACGAGGCAGAAGACGTAGCTATGGGGGATTTGCTACAAGGAAACGATGATACCGATGAAGATGTTATGAAAGACTCTTTGAGGGATGAAATTCGCCGTGTATTGAAATCATTGAGCCCTAGAGAAGCTGAAATAGTAAATGCTTATTTTGGATTAGATGGTGAAGCTGGTGTTACCATCGAACAAATTGGTTCTAAATACGATCTTACTAAGGAACGTATTCGCCAAATTAAAGAACGTGCCATCAAGCGTTTACAAAAAGCACGTTATAGCAATGCATTAAAAGCATACTTAGGATAGTAACTAGTTGTTAGTTATTAATGGTTGGGTATTAAAAAATCCCTTGAAGTATATATTTCAAGGGATTTTTAATTTAGTTAGTAGATATGAGATAGTAGATATAGAGGAGGAATTAGCAATTAATATCTATCTCATTTCTACTATCTATTTAATTTCTAATACTACTACAGAAAACGGAGGTAACTTAACTATAAGACTACCTTGTTTAATAGAAAAAGCAGTAAAAGGTGTAGGTTTAATCTTATCTGGAGTTTCGAATGAGTTATAATCCTGCAACTTGCCGGATGTTATTATCTGTGCAGAAGATTTGCTGAAAACCTTTCCTCCTAAATCAATTGCTATTTCCTGCGACACTTTAGTATCAATGTTTGTTAAACTGATATGTATTGCCCCTGTTGAATCTTTAGATGCCGAACCGGATACCGCTGGTAAAGTCTCAGCACCATATTGATAATTGTTACTCTTAATGTCCAATGGAATCATTGTGGCATTTTGGTGTACGCTATACAGTTGCATTACATGGTAAGTAGGCGTAAGAATCATTTTTTCCTTATTGGTCAATATCACCGCTTGCAATACGTTTACACATTGTGCAAGGTTTGCTAACCTCACTCTTTCTGCGTGGTTATTAAATATGTTTAGGGTCATGCCGGCTATCAAGGCATCACGCATAGTGTTTTGTTGGTATAAGAAATGTGGATTAGAGCCTGGCTCACCGTCATACCATCCGCCCCACTCGTCCACAACCAATGCTACTTTCTTAGCAGGATCGTACTTGTCCATAATGGCACTGTGCTTAGTTACTAATTCGTCCATTAGCCACGCAGATTTCATGGTGGTGAAGTATTGTGCTTCTGTAAAGTTGGTAGCAGATCCTTTTTTCTTCCATTCTATTACAGAATAGTGGTGCATTGCCACGCCGCCAAGCATCCCCTTAGGAATATTCTTCATCAATACCTCTGTCCAGTTATAGTCATTATCGCTTGCGCCAGAAGCTATTTTAAATAGGGAAGCTTTGGGAGAATTATTCATAAACGTAGCATACTGCCTATATAAATCTGAATAATGTTCAGGTGTCATGTGACCGCCACAACCCCATGCCTCGTTGCCAATGCCCCAATAACGAACTCCCCAAGCTTGTTGTTGCCCGTTTTGTTTGCGCAATTGGCTCATTGGGCATACATTATCGAAGTTGGTATACTGCACCCAGTCTGCCAATTCTTGCACTGTTCCGCTACCTACATTACCAGATAGATATGGTTCGCAACCCAATAGTTTACACATATTCAAGAAGTCGTGTGTGCCAAAGCTATTGTCTTCGGTTACATCGCCCCAGTTAGTATTTACTATTGATGGGCGTTTGGCTTTATCGCCAATGCCATCTTTCCAGTGGTAAGTATCTGCAAAGCAACCCCCTGGCCAGCGTAGGTTAGGGATCTTTAGTTTTTTGAGTGCATCAATAATGTCATTTCTAACGCCGGCTGTATTTTGTATCTTACTGGTATCGCCTACATAAAATCCGTCATAAATACACCTGCCCAAATGTTCGGCAAAATGACCATAAATGTGTTTGTTGATTACCTGCTTGGCTGAATCAATTTTTAAAATAGCCGTATTCTGTGCATTTGATAAGCATACAGAAGCTAATAGGAGTGAACCCAAGATTGCTTTTTTCATACAATAATTTGAAGGCAAGTTAATGATAAGTGTTAATGTGACAAATAAAGGACAAACATAAGGAAAGTTGCTTAGTTATGAGATATGAATTATGAGATATGAGTCGAAAGTCAAAAGCGGAGAGTCGAAAGTCAAAAAGAGAAGGAGTCAAAAAGATAATTCTTTTCAAACCCCTCTCTTTATAATACAAACTATCAACTTTTGATTTCAATTCATATCTCATAACTCATAACTAGATTAGTTGCACATTCTCATTTTATATTCACTCAATGGACCTACGCCAATTGCGTTGATGGCATAGTAGTAAAAGTAATAGCCTGTTCCTTTTATTAAATTCCATAAATATTTTTTACGCTGAAGGTTAACATCGTTAAATACCCTTAGTAAGCTACCTATTGGGGCAATTAATTGCCCTTGTAAATTTAATATATAACCATCGGGCAGTGGTCCGCCTTCGCAAACTATGCAACCTTAAGCTGATGCGCCATCTATTTTTTCACATTCTACGTTCATTCTTCCAGTCAATAAAGTACCTCCGGTAGAAATAGTGATTGTTTTTATTTGTACGGGTATAACTTATTTAAAGTCCGTAACTGATGAGGCAGAAAAGCCGCTCAATTTTATGATAGCTGCTTCGCTATCGGCTATTAAATCTACATAGTCGGCATTTTCATCTAATGCTGCCAAAAGCAATTGTCTTGCTGTAACAAAAAGAAGTAATTCTGGCTGACACCTGCTCTCCAATTAGCATACGCTTCCTCATCATTTTTTATCAAGGTGGCAAATGCGGCATCTCCAACTGGAATATTTGCAGGGATAAACGTGGTTGGGTTGTTCTTCATACCTTGCTTTGTTTTAAAGGCAAAAGCGGGAAGTTTTAATTCAAGTCCATGATAATTTCTTAATAAATAAGATTTCTTGTCCATTTTACACCTTTTTAATTTTTTAAAGTGTAAACCTATTTTAGGACAAGTCACTTGAGGATTTACAGGAATTCATGGACAATATCATTCAAAAGCATGTAGACTCGGAGTTGATAAAAGCAATAACTCATACGACCACTTATTGAACGGCTATTAATAAGACTTTTATTAAGTAAATTGGTATTAATCTACTTTCAACTCTCGACTTCCGGCTTTCGTTTACTTCACAGGCAAACCTAAATCCCTTTCCATTGGTTTAAGATCTGGCCTATGCCCGCGGAAGGCTTTAAACATAGTATTATAATCTTCCGTATTTCCTTTAGAAAGTATTAAATCTCTAAACCGTTGTCCATTTTCTCTTGTTAGTCCACCATGCTCTTCAAACCAAGAATAAGCATCCTCCTCTAACATCTTTGTCCATTCGTAAGCATAGTATCCTGCCGCATAACCATTGCCCCATATATGTAAAAAATAACTAGAACGGTAACGTGATGGAACAGCATCGAATGTGAATCCTAAACTTTGCAATGCATTCTTTTCAAATAAATCAGCATCCTTTACTTCATCTGTTGCAGATAAGTTATGCCACTTTAAATCGAGTGAAGCTGCGGCCAATATCTCTGTTTGACTATAGCCTTTATTAAATGAATTCGCTTTCTTTATTTTATCAACCAATGATTGCGGAATGGTTGCTCCTGTTTTGTAATGAACAGCATAATGTTTCAATACTTTAGAATCCAAAGCCCAGTGCTCGTTAAATTGTGAAGGGAACTCTACATAATCTCTAGCCACACTTGTTCCTGATAAAGTTGGGTATTTCTGACTAGCAAACAAACCATGCAAACCATGTCCAAACTCATGGAACATAGTAGTAACATCATCAAAACTTATTAACGCTGGTTCGCCTTTAGCAGGTTTAGTAAAGTTGCAGATGTTATAAATAACTGGCTTGCTATTCAGTAAAGTAGATTGCCCCATGAGGTTACTCATCCAAGCGCCTCCGTTTTTATTGTCTCTTTTGTAATAGTCGCAGTAAAACAAAGCAAAGGAAGTTCCGTCCTTATCAAACACTTCAAATACGCGCACATCGGATTGGTAAACGGGAATGTCATGGCGTTCTTTAAAAGTAATTCCATACAATTGATTGGCCGCATAGAAGATACCTTTTTCCAATACTTTATCTAATTGAAAGTAGGGTGTTATCTCGCTTTCATCTAGGTTGTATTTCTCTTTTCTTACTTGTTCTGCATAATAATCCCAATCCCAAGGCTGTACTTCAAAACCGCCTTTTTGTTTGTTTATTAAGGCTTGTATATCAGCTGCTTCCTCTTTGGCTTTGCCAATAGCCGATGGTACTAACTTGGCAAAGAATTGTTCTACTGCTTCTGGGTTTTGAGCCATTTGATCTTGCAAGTTCCAAGCTGCGTAGCTTTTAAAGCCCAACAACTTTGCTTTTTGTGCACGTATGGTTGCTATTCTAAGAATAGTAGGGCGTGTGTCGTTAGAGTCTCCTCTTTCTGCTCTAGACCATGATGCTTCAAAAAGCTTTTGTCTGGTAGATCGTACAGATAATGATGATAATGGTGGTTGTTGTGTAGTATTTTTTAAAGGAATTAACCATTTGCCTACTAAGTTTTTAGCCTTAGCTCCTTGTGCATAATTATCTTTTTGAGCTTGAGATAATCCAGCTAATTCAGATGAATCGCTTATAACAACGCCACCCTCTTTTGCAGCAGCTAATAATTGATTACCAAACTTGGCTCCCAATGATGCTTCTTCTTCGTTTAGTTTCTTTAATGTTGTTTTATCATCATCTGAAAGCTTAGCTCCAGCTTTTATAAATTGTTGATAGTAATAATCCAACAATCTCGCAGATTCTTTATCTAAAGCAAGTTTTGATTTATTGTTATACAATTTTTCAACGCGTTTAAATAGATTTCCATTCAAATAAATAGCATCATTAAGTGCAGTTAGTTTTGGGGCAATATCCTCTTGCAATTGTTGCAATACAGGGTTTGTGTTTGCCCCAGAAACTAAATTGAAAGCATTGTTCACACGAGCAAGCAATTGTCCGCTTTTTTCTAAAGCCACCAATGTATTTACAAAAGTGGGTGGAGCTATGTTATCGGCAATGTGTTTAATCTCTTCCAGCTGCTGCTTGATACCTTCTTCTAGTGCAGGCTGATAATCAGCATCTTTTATTTTACTGAAATCGGGCACGCCAAAAGGTAGTTTACTTATTTTACTAAACGGATTAGTAGCAGGCAATATACTTTTGGTAGTACCAGGTTTTGGATCGCCATTGGAAAAAGATAGTAGGGCAGCCATAGACAATACTAGGGGTATTTTAGAAAAGATTGACATAAACAGTGTTTTTTAGTGAATGAAACATCGCTAAAAGTAGGGTAAATAGTTGTTTGAAGGTTAGGATATTTGAATTATGGAATTAATAATGGATGTTTGGTAGCCACTTCTTTGAATACGCAATATTTCAACTACAAACCAATCAACTTATCTAAAGCGAGCTTTAATTGGCCTTCTGGCAACTGATGGTCGAAGAATGCACGGAAGTTGGTGGCTTTATTAATCATCAAGCTTACGGGTATAGTGCCTTCCCAACGTTTATCAATTTTAGGACAGAAAGAATTAGGATCCGATTCATCAAGCCATACTATTTGTGAGGCAATGTTATTCTTTCTGGCAAATGAAGCTAAGTTTTTAGGGTAGTCCTCCGCATAATCAAGGCTCACCAACAATAATTTTACCTCTTTACCTTTATAATTGGGGACAGTCTTCTCAAACCAAGGCAACTCTTGCACACAAGGTTTGCACCATGTGGCAAAGAAATTCATAACAATAGGAACTGATGAAGTATCTGCCATTCGCAACACATCGGCAATCTTTACCTTTTTGATGGGTTGGCTAAAAGCAACATTAGTTACCAAGAAAAACGTTGCTATCAATATTATATTCTTTGTCATATTTTATCTTTTAATAGATGCAATATAGTAGTTTCAGGTTACTACTGCACACTAATAACTGATTTCTAACAACTCATAACTCATAACTCATATCTCATCACTCAATGAATCCCATGGTCACCCCTTACATCTTCGCCACTCCAAATCTTTTGTGAGGTAAACTTTTCAGGTGGAGCTGCCCAGAACTCATCCGTTTCTGGTAAACCCAATGGAAGAAAAACATTCGAGCAGATGTAAAGACTACCTGTATTATTATAAATGTCTGCTAGGTCAGGCTGCAAACCACATAAACCTATGTTTAGCCACCCTTCTTTGTTAAAGGTATTCGGGCATTCCATTGTTTTCTTTATTACCGCTGTCAATGCACACCGAACCTGAGCAGGTTTTAGCTCTTTTGGCAACTTCTGTCTAGCAGCCAAATCTGCTAAATGATGAAAAGCTGCCCCTCTATATACTATCGATCTTCCTGTAGCAGGGTAGGAGCCATCCGGTGCAATCAATCGCTCTTGTATTATTGCGTAGCGTTCTGATCTTGCTTTTTCCTCAACTTTCAAACTGTCATAACGATGCGTTTTCTTGCCCACAATCTCCAATATTTTACACAGATATGGGTGCATCACATAGCTATTGTAATAGTCCCACTGATACTCGGGTCCATCAGAATATACCCCGTCACCCACATACCATTGGCTAAATTGTCTCAGCCCATATTCTACCCTCACACCATCCCAGTCAAGGTGGTAATTACAAAAAAAGGCTTCAATCATTCCTGTAAATAATATCCAATTCTGAAATGGAGGGGTTACTTTTCTAGTTTGCTTAAATCCCTCTATTACTTGCTGTTTTGTGGTGTCGTTTAAATGCTCCCATAACCAAGGGCAACGCAAAAAAGAAATTGCTAAGTAGGAAGCATCCACTAGCGGCTGCCCTCCTTTACTCCATTCTACATAGTCTTTTGCTTTCGGATTAACAGCATTTTCGGTAGCCTTTATTGCCCATTCTCTGTACTGATTTCTCAGTTTTACCTCCTCTGCCGATCCTCCTTCAAGTGCCAACCACGGTGCAATTCC
>CANCVE010000043.1 GCA_947381435.1 Chitinophagaceae bacterium | reverse complement strand
ACCAAACCTCATGACCTAAATTATTCAGCGCAGTTTTCAATGCAAATTCTTGCAAAAACCCACCATAGTTATTATTAAATGGTAATGTCAACAACCCAATTTTCATATTAATATTTTATATTATTATATTTTAATTTAGAAGATTATAAATATTACATGTGTATATTAAACTATAACAAACACAACAATATGTTTAAAATAATTTTAGTAAATTTTGCCTTTTTTACCAACTTTATTTCGCAGGGATTGAAACAAATCCTTAACAATTTTTCTATCGCTATCATTTAATCCAATAAAATAAATTGAAAACAAATACGAAACTGATGAAACAAATAAAATTGTTATTAGACTTAACCAACCCTCTTCCAAATGTGTTTTTACATATAAAACGAGTATTAATGTCAATAAAAGACATATAAAAGCATTTAAAATAACATTTTTAAAATAACTTACTATTGGGTAACCTGTTAAATGGTTAAAATAAAAAATTCTAAACAGAGTTGAAATACATTCTAAAATAAAAGCTACAATAATTATAGAATAAGGTGGATACCCGTTCTTTAAAAAAACGTAACCAATTGGAATGGTTAGAAGCAAAATTCCACCAACAACCATTTGATAATTTTTAATTTTCCCTATCGCTTGGACAGCAGTTATTACCCCTTGATTAATTTGACTTATCATAGTTAATAATATTATTGACCGACAAAACTCAACAGAATAAGTAGGAACACTTTTTAGCCATAGTTTTAAGATAAATGGCATTTCAAAGAAAAGAGGCACAGCAAAAAAAGTAAACAAATAAAAAGCAAATTTATTGGCTGTTAATGCCAAACGAATTGTTCTTTCCCTATCGCTTGCCCCCTCACTTTTCATTATTTGAGGGCGCGTAGCACTAAGCATTGATTCTGAAAAAAACATCATTTGTCCATTCAGCTGATTGGCAACTCCATAAGCTGCATTGACGATTGTAGCAAAAAATAAATTTAATACTATGGCAATTCCTTCATTTCTACCTAATGCAGCCAAATTTCCAAAAAGTTGCCAACCTGCAAAAGAGCTCAGTTCTTTTATTTGTTTTTTATCAAATTCGCTTTTTAAATTAACATCACATTCCTTATACCTCCGCTTGGTATAAACCCGTTTAATTATGCGAATTATAATGGTACAAAGCATAATTAAAAAACCGTATAGCATCAATTTATCAACATGGGAATAGGTTAAACTAACAGCAATTGCCAATTTTAAAAAAGATTCAATAACATTAACTATTGCTATAAATACCATATTCTCATGTGCAACAATTACAGCATCATAAGGAACAGAAATAATAGTAATAAAAGTAGATAAGGCAACACAATGCAGCAAAAATAAACCGGCAGAAACTCTATTAGGATTTATTGTTAACTTCTTTTTAAGAAAATAAACACCAACTAGTTCAATACAAATTAAGACAATAATACCAATTAAAAAATGAGTTATCACACTATTTGCAAATATCTTCTTTAGTAAGTCTTGTTTACCAGCACCTAAACTATGAGAAATAAACCTTTGTGTAGAAGTTGTCATTACTGAATTTAGAAAAGAAAGCATTACAATTACCCCACCTATTACATTGTATAGACCAAAATCCTCTGCACCAAGGGCATTTAAAACTATCCTAGTAGTATATAATGACACAACAGCCGTGAAAATTGCTCTTACATAAGTAACAATAGTATTAAATACTACTCTGTTTACAGCTTGCATACACTACTTTTAAATGAACTATTGAAAACCTATTATATCAATGAAGTTAAAGAGAGAAAAAATTAGAAGGATATACCTATATCTTCAAATTTACTTATATAACTAAAATTATTTACAAATCTTGCAAAGACCAACCAACTGCTTCTAAAGGGAAAAACCAAACCTGGCATAAATTTTTGACGTTATAATAATCTACTAATTGCTGTAAATCAGCGGCTCTATGCCTAAAAATCAACTTGTCGGGCGCTAGAGAAACATACCAAGCCGCAAAACAAGGCTCTCTCACAAACTTTGCTTCATTACCCCATCTAGGAATAGCTTTATCTAAGAGCTTCCATTGAGCATAACCAACATTCTCACTAATAGTATCATAATTTTGCGGACGCCAAAGTGTATTTAAAAACCGCCAATCTGAATAATACAATGAAGTATCATTATAATTCATTTTTCTACTATATTGCAAAATGCTAATCATTGCATTGTTAGCATTAATTTCTAGCCCTTTCCTGTAAGCTTCTTTTAATAAACTATCTGTCTCCAACTCCCATAACAATCTCAAACAACCCTCTGCTGGAGCTTCGTGCCAAGTTGTATAATTTTTAAATCCAGGCAAAAACCCTTTTTTCAAAGTTTCCAATCTTGATAAATTTGATGAACCACCTAATTCGAATAATGAATATTTGTAAAGGCTATCCCAATAAATGTCATTTGTAAGCAAAAAACAAGCTTTACAGATAAATAATAAGCTTGCAGCTCTGTGATCAAATAATGCTAATGATGTATGATGTTTAAAAGGAATTTCGGCTGGTAAAACCCACTTTAATTTAACAAAGACTTTTGAAGTATTGATAAATTTATTACGAATTGAAAGTCTTTCAGCATCCGAGGGAAGTGTAGTTTGCAAATAACGCCACATTCCGAATAACCACCCACCTGCTTGATCATCAGAACTCATTGGATAATGTGATATTCCATCACTACTGACACCCCTTGCAAAGAATCCTTCTATAGAACTTACATTAGCCAATAACATTAATCCTTCGGCAAGTTTTTTAATCTTTATAGAATCATTGGGAGATTTTGTATGTTGCCAACGCTTTATTAAGCCATCCATGTATATCCCACCGAACATTGAGCCGTTTTCAATTGGAGTCCACCACCCTAATGCATTTGGTTTGCCTAATTTTATATCTTCCGTTGTTGGCCAACTAATATTTCCATATTTGTCTGTAAAATCATCAATTACCCCCCATTTCTTAATGAAACGATTCCATAGTTCATTATTAATATTATCCAATTGTTTTACACTTACAGATTGACCTATAATGGACAAATTAAAGCAAAATAAGAAAAAAATAAATATGCTTTTTTTCATTTCGATTGACTATTTTAAAATGTTGAACCTACTTATTTTGTTTGTACCATCTAATGTAAGAAAATAAGATCCAACTGAAATATTGGGCAAAACAATATTAATAAAATTAATTCCTGAGGATACGGTAAGCCTTTTATTAAAAATAAGCTTCCCATTTTCATTAAATATTGCAACAGAAGCATACTTATTTGTATTAGAAAATATTCTTAACCTCAGATTATTGTTTGTAATACAATTAGGGACTATTTGACAACTTTCAATTTTATTTCTAACAACTTTAACCAAAGAAGTGTAATGTATTATATAATTACTATGAAGCGAGGCGACACGATAGTAAATAACATTTGTTGAATTATCAAAACTATTATCAACAAATAAATATTTACTCATTTCACCTTCATTTTTTACACTAAATGTTGAAATTGGTTCAAAATGATTACTATCATAGCTTCTTTCAATTGTATAAGAAAGGACATTAAATTCATTAGTTGCTTGAAAACTACCGAATATTTGATTTCTCTCATTTTCAACTGCAATAAAAGATGATAATTTTACGGGCAAAACAATGTTAGACCTGTATATTCCTACATAATATTTTCCTGAACTATTCTTAATCCAACCTGACACATAAATGTTTCCAACCGAATCTCCACAAATAGTTTCTACAACTCCATTCAGCCTAACACTATCTCCCAATTGACTCCATTTTGCACCATCCCATTTAGCAACATAATTATATGTAGTAGAATCAGTTTTCTTGGTGAAATCTCCAGCAGCGATTAAACTATGAGAATGTTCATCGTAATAAATTGAGTTTATTGAAGCATTTGCTGCCAGAGCATTAATTCCACCCAATTCATTCCAATTCTTACCATTCCAAATTGCAACATAAAACTTTCCATTTACAGAATCAAGACCATTTGTAAATCTTCCACAAACGTATGTATTTCCACTTTTATCCTTGCAAATTTGATTAATTGGAGCATTTGCAGTCCATCCACTAACTCCATTAAGATCCCAAGTGCCTAAATTATTCCACTTTGATATCGAATAATTTCCCCCTGAATCATTAAATGAACCAGAAGCGAATACGCTTCCAGTGTTATCCGTGATAATCGTATTGATAGTATTATTTGCATTAAAATCAATTCCACTATTCTTTTTTAACACAACCCACTTATTACTTGCTTTGTTCCATTTGGCAACATACGGTTTGCCATTCCCATTTGAAAACCCACCAACTGCAAACAAATTACCGATTGAATCGCTACAAATACTTTTAATATTCCAATCGGCAGACATTGAATTTGTACCGCCTAGTTCTAACCAATTTTTACCATTCCATTGCGCGACATAATTTTTTCTGCTACTATTTGTAAAATTCCCAGCTGCGTATATATTCCCCAAATTATCCCCAGTAATTGATAGAATTAAACTGTTTGCTGCAAGACTATTTATACCTCCAAGTTCAAACCACTTTATTCCATCCCACTTAGCCACAAAGTAATAACCACTATCATTTGTAAAATAGCCTGCAGCATATAAGTTTCCCAATCTATCAGTATAAATTGCTTTAATCCCTCCATTAAAGTTTCCTAACTCGAACCAATTATTCTGTGAATAACTGCTGAACGAGCAGAAAACAAAAATTACTACGACTAACCTAAACATTTTAAATATTAATTACTGTAGTTCTGACTATGTATGTTTTCTTATTTTTTCTTTCTAACATTCTTCTTTACCCCTTTTTTGTCTTCGTTGGTATAGTAACCATAACCATAACCATAACCATAACCATAACCATAACCACTTTTCTTTTCTACGTCGTTTACAATCAAGTAAAGTGCATTTAGTTTCTTATTGTCAATCAATTCATTTAAAGTTAGTAGTTGATTTTTGTATGTATATGATTGTCTAACTACATACAATGATACATCAGCAATGTAAGATAATATTTGAGCATCAGCTACCAAACCAATGGGAGGTAAGTCTAAAATTATTATATCAAATTTTTCTTTTAATTCGATAAATAACTTTTTCGCTTTTTCACTCATTAATAATTCCGCCGGATTGGGAGGTATTGGACCAGATTGGAAAATATTTAAATTCTCATTTATTCCAGATGGTCTTAAAAATTCTTCAACGTTGATATTAGAACTGATATAATTAGAAAATCCTTGTACATTTTCCATACCCAAACTACTTGATATTTTTGGCTTCCTCAAATCAAGTTCCATGAGAAGTACTTTCTTGCCTGATACAGCATAAACAGTTGCTAAATTTAGAGCAATAAAGGATTTTCCTTCTCCACTTACTCCAGAAGTAATTAATATTGTGGAATTGGGTTTAGTGCCCACAATAAATTGAATGTTTGTCCTCAATGATCTAAATTGTTCAGCTATGATTGACCTACTAGATTCATTTATTACAATTGATTCTCCAGTATTATTGTGTGAAATATCGGAAAGTATAGAGCAAGAAGTGTTATCTTCAATATCCTTTCTGTTTTTCACTTTAGTGTTAAGCAAATCCTTAACACTAATTACAAGGAAAGGAAATATTAAACCAAATCCAAAAACTGTAATAAAAATAACTATCCCTTGTGGACTATATGGTTTAACCATTGATTTAGGACTATCAATCATTCGAGCACTTGAGATAGTTGATGCTTTTGATACAGCCAACTCCTCTCTCTTTTGGAGAAGAAAAAGATACAAAGCTTGCTTCAATTGTTGAGCTCTAGACAAATTAAGGAAAGATCGTTCCTGATCAGGAATTTTTTTGCTTAAACTATTAAATAATGAGGTTTGAACTTCGTTTTTATCTTTCGCAATAGAAAGTGATTTCTTTTGGTTTTGTAAATTGGTGATTAAATCATTTCTCAAATTATTAATTTGAAAAGTTATATTTTCATAAATTGGATTATTATCAGTACTTGAAATTGCTAATCTATCTTTTTGGCTCTGTAGTGAATTATACTTTTCAGCTAATACTAAAAATGTAGGATCATCAGAAACCATTGTAGGAACCAGTCTATTGTTATTCTTTGGGTTCCTCAAATAACTTTCCATGCTTTCAACTACATTTATTTCTAACTCAACCTTATCGCCTTCCTTTCTTACCTCGGAGTAATTATTTACTAATACTTTATTCTGTTCAGAAATATCTGTTAGCTTGTTTCCTTGTTTGAACTCCTGTATTTTTTGCTCAATTTCTGAAAGCTCTTTCCCAACTATTTCTATCCGATCATTAATAAATGTAATTGTACTATCGGCAGTTCTATTCTTGTCTTCAACATTAAAATGTATATATTTATTTATAAGTTGTTGTAGAATTTCCTCCCCCTTTTGAGGCAAGTTTGTTTTTAAAACTAAACTTATTGTAGTTACCAATTTACTGGTAACTGAAATATCAATACTTTTCATGTACTGTTCAACTGTTCCGTCAATTGAAGAAATGGAAAAATTAAATTTATTGTACGCAAAAGGATAAATAGTTTTGGAAATAAAAAATCGAGTACCTGCTAATAAAACGGTATCCCCATACTTAATTGTAAAAGTAGAATCATTCTTAAAAAAACCACTTTTTTTGTATGATAGTCGAAGACTTTTGTAGCTTGTTGAGTCAACATCAATTCTTATTCTTTTCTCCAGAGTATCTGGATATGATATTATATTAACTTTAAATGGAGCATTCTTTTCATACAATGGCAAATCATGAAGCCTCCCCTTTTTAGTATATTCAATATTTAAATTCATGTATCTAACCACTTGATCCATTAAATCATGTGTCTTCAAAATTTCAGCTTCATTATCTACACTACTTTTAGTGCCTAATAAATCCCCAAAATCCTTCATCATACTACCACCTGCTGATCCAAATAGCGAGCTTCCTTTATCTGCATCAGCAACTAAAATCTCTGCATTAACTTTATACATTGGAATAGTGTACCTAAGATACATGTATGCACTAAATAGGCTTATTAATATTGTAACAAAGAATAATGGCCAATTTTCTATGAAAATAGAAACTATTCTCTTCAATTCAAGCCCTTCGTCACCTAAAGTATTTTTCACTTTATTCGATTCCATTAAACTATAATTAAATTTTATCTTAAACGGGTTGCTAATATTATAAGAATAGACAATACAGATGAGGCTACGGCTATGTATCTATTTTGAACGGCATCAAGATTGGCAATTTTTGCTTTTGTAGGTTCAACGTATAGTACATCATTTTGCTTTAAATAATAGTAAGGCGATGCTATTAAATTTTTAGAATTCAAATTAAGCCGCACCATTTGCTTTTTTTCGGCAGAATCACGTATCAACATTATATTATCCCTTCTTCCAAAAATTGTTAAATCTCCTGATAAACCTAATGCGTCTAAAATAGTTACTTTTTCATTTGCAATAGCAAATGTTCCTGGCTTAAGTACTTCACCCAATACTGTTATTCTAAAATTAATAAATCGCACATCAACTGTTGGCATTTTGTAATATTGGGACAACTTTTTTTGAATTAAATCTTTAGCTTGACTAGTAGTCAAGCTACCTACTGAAAATTTACCAATTAATGCAATTTCAATTTCTCCACTTTTGTCTACCCGATATGTTGAAGATGCAGGAATAAGTAACAAACTACTTAGTCCCGAAGTGGAAGAGCCTAAGGCGGATGAAACACTCCCACCAGTTGAAGCGTTTACGGGAGTAGGCATATTTAGTGCTGGATTACTTTGTAAATCCAATGTGTTTATTGAAATTGAAAGTATGTCATCATACTGTATTAAAGGTTCAGTGAAAGTTTGTATAGTCGTATTTGTTGAAAGAGAATCTGGTACATCTTTAAAATATGGGATATTCTTGTAAGAAACACAAGAATCCATAAATAGTGTAAGAATTATAACTGAAAAAAAAATCTGAAAGACTTGACCATAATTGTTTTTTTTCATAAAAAATTTTTAATTACCTCTATTTAATCACTGTTAAAAATAGCTTCGCTTAGTAAGTCACACTAACTTATAAAAAACTACTCTTACTAAATGTAACAATATTAATTATTTGACTTTAAGTATAATGGGTAAACAAAAAATTAATGCTTAAGCTCTTCTCTATTATTATACCCTGAAATGTAGAATTTTAAACACAATTAACCACTGAAATTAGCCTCGAAAATAGGGGTTTCAACCCAAATAACAAAAGAATATGTAAAAAACTGCTCATCCTTTAACGGCACTAAATGAAAAATGTAAATTAAAAATTTACTAAATGTTAGGTAAATTCAGAACAGAAATAGGTATTTTTTATTCCCATTTTTAGTAAACTTTCAATATCCTCTTTGATTTGCCTTTACTTTGACGAATATTAATTTTTTTCATTTTGAACATCAGTTGGATCATAGCGCAACGTATTCTTTTAAACAAGCAAAATTCATTTTCTAAGTTCATAATACGGCTTTCTATTGTTGCCACTTCACTAAGTGTGCTTGCTATGATTGCTACCCTTGCATTTGTGAATGGTTTTCAGGAAGAAATTAGTAATAAGATATTTAGCTTTTGGGGTCACGTGCATGTACAGCATTTTTCGGCCAGTAAATCTTTAGTTACTGAAGAAACCCCCATTTTAGAAACCGATACCATTCTACAAACTATCCATAAACAGAAAGGATTGCTAAACGCTTACACTTATGCCACCAAAAGTGCTGTGATTGAAAAAAACAATGCCATAGAAGGCATATTGATTAAGGGTATTAGTAAGCAAAATGACTTCTCTCGCTTTAAATCATTTTTAAAACAAGGACGAAACATTAACTTCAACGATATTAGTTATAGCAAAGAGATACTTGTTCCTGAACCTATTGCAAATTCTCTCAAATTGAAAGTTAAGGACACCGTTAGAATGCATTTTATTAGCACTAAACAAGGAGAAAATAGTACTTATCGAAAGCTTGTTATTGCTGGAATCTATAAAACTGGGATTGAAGAGTATGATAAACTATTTGTGATTAGCGATATACGCTTATTGCAACATTTAAATAATTGGCAACCTAATCAAATAGGTGGATATGAAATATATATTGACGACTATAAAAACATAGACGACTTTAATAACAAATTAGTTGATCAATTGCCAACGGATTGGGTTAGTAAAACCACCAAAGAAAGCTATCCCAACATTTTTGATTGGCTAAATATTCAAGATGTAAACCGAAATGTAGTTTTTATCATCATGGGTATCGTGGCTGTTATTAATCTCATCACTAGTTTACTGGTTTTGGTATTAGAAAGAACAAGAATGGTAGGTATTTTAAAGGCAATTGGCACGCCTAACTGGCAAATTCAGCAAATATTCCTTTTTCATGCCTGCGTAATTACCATAATTGGCGTAGGGATAGGCTTAATTTCTGGGCTATCACTTTGTTGGCTACAACAATCCACTCATTTTATTCACCTCGACGAAAGTTCGTACTACATCTCCTATGCTCCCATCCAAATTGTTGGTTGGCAAGTGGCATTGCTTTGTGTTGGTACGGCCTTAGTTTGTTTTTTGGCGTTGATTATCCCTACATTAACCGTAAAAAAATTATCTCCCATTAAAGCAATACAGTTTAGGTAGTAGAAGATGGCGTTTCATCAGTACTAAATTTTAAAAAAGGTTTGCTTAAATAGTAATATCCACCCCTACCCTTTTTATTGATCGTTATTAGATAAATTTATTAGGGAAAGTAGCATCATCTTTTCTCCATAAATTTACTTTCTTGGTTGTGTTTTAGTTCAAAATTTACCCAAATTAGCGCAAAACATCTCTACTTCTCATTAAAACATGGTTACATCTTGTTTAAAAGTCTTTAAGTCTTCATCAAACTTCAAGACTTTTGAGACGAATGTCTCGATGTTTGACTCAGACTTAATGACTTTTAAGTCGAATCTCTCGATGTTTGGCTCAGACTTCAAGACTTTTAAGACAAACGTCTCGATGTTTGACTCAGACTTAATGACTTTTAAGTCGAATCTCTCGATGTTTGGCTCAGACATCAAGACTTTTGAGACAAATGTCTTGATGTTTAACGAAGACTTAAAGACATTCGACTCAGAAGTCTAGATGTTTTAGCAAGACTTAAAGACATTCAAGCAAAAAGTCTTGATATTTAAGCAAGAATTAAGTATGTTTTGAACACTTTTACCTTTCACATTGCCAAAAGCAATCACAAGAAAACAATTATCGTACAATTTAAATTGAATAAAAAGGGAATGGGATTTTATCAGCGTAAAATTTTAATAATCTCGAAATCCTTAAACATGAAAATTGGGTAGAATCCCAATTGTGGTATAACCAGTCGTTAAATTACTATTTACACACAATTACTAAATTTAATAAAGTATTAAAGTATGTTTGTTTCCTAACAACTTTATATGAGTTTAGACAGTATTATCGATTTTTTAGAGCCTATTAACCGTTATGAACTGAGTAATGATATAGGTTATAAAGATACTCAGCTTGGCCGACACATTAATGCGTATGAAGATGAGTTTCCAGACATATCAAATGCCGATTTAGTGCTTGTAGGTTGCGGTGAAATGCGTGGCGAAGGAGGTATTAACAATACGGATGGCCCTAATGCCGTGCGTTCAGAATTTTATAACCTTTTTCATTGGCACAAAAACGTAATTGTAGCAGATATTGGCAACGTAAAGATGGGGGCGAGCATACAAGACACGTATGCGGCATTAAAAACTACGGTAAGCGAACTATTAGAACTTGGTAAGCGCGTAGTTATTTTGGGAGGCAGCCACGATGTTACGATGGCGCAATATGGCGCGTATATTTCTCTGGAAAAAATAATTGAAGCCACTTGTGTTGATGCCCGTATAGACCTAAATATGGATAGTGTGCTGCCATCGGATAACTTTTTGATGGAATTTTTAACAGGTGTTCCCAACTTTATCAAGCATTATAACCACATTGGTTTTCAAAGCTACTTTGTTCACCCTCAGATGCTGGAAGTGATAGATAGTTTGCGTTTTGATTGTTTTAGGGTGGGGAAGGTTAAAGAAAATATTGAGGAGATGGAGCCACCAATGCGTAATAGCCACCTGTTAAGCTTTGATATTGCTGCCATTCAGCACGCTCATGCCCCTGCAAATAAGTTGAGTCCCAATGGTTTTACGGGAGAAGAAGCTTGTACTTTAATGCAATATGCCGGTATGAGTAACAATGTTAGCAGCATTGGTATTTATGGTTACAATACCTCCCTTGATACTGATGCTTTAACTGCCAAACAAATAAGCCACATGCTTTGGTATATTATGGATGGCATTCATAAAGGAAAACAAGAGGCTCTTTTGGAAAATAGGGACGACTTTTTTGAATTTACTATGGCCTTTGCCGAGATAGAAACTGTTTTTTTACAAAGTAAAAAGACCGGAAGATGGTGGATGCAGGTAAATGATGGTCATTTTGTGGCTTGTAGCAAGCAAGATTACCTAATAGCCTGTAATAACGAGATACCCGAACGCTGGTTGAGAGCAATGGAAAGAGCTTAACACAATGATTAGTGGTTAGTTATAAGTGGTTAGTTATTAGTGGTTAATGAAAATAGTAAGTCATTTACCCAACCGAACTCCCACTAACCACTAACCACTAACAACTAATCACTTATAACTAATATCTAAAGACTTGTCGCTTCGTAATCAATTTTTACAGCATATTGCACAAACATCCCCCGCTCCTATTGGCTTAGAAATGGAAAGAGCCGAGGGTATTTACATTTATGATACCGACGGGAAGGAGTATATTGATATGATTAGCGGCTTTAGTGTGGCAAACATTGGCCATAGCAATCCTAAGATTGTAAAAGCAGTTCAAGAACAGGCGGCAAAGTATATGCACTTGATAGTTTATGGAGAATATATTCAGCAACCACAAGTATCTTATGCCAAACTGCTAACAGAATTACTTCCACCGTCATTAAACTGCGTTTATTTTACAAATAGTGGCACCGAAGCGACTGAGGGTGCTTTAAAATTGGCTAAAAGAATAACCAATAGAAGTAAGATTATTAGTTTTAATAAATCATATCATGGCAGTACACATGGCGCTTTGAGTGTTATGGGCGACGAATACTTCCGAAATGCTTATAGACCATTATTGCCTGATGTTTTTCATTTCGATTATAACAGCAATGAGGTAATTGAAGCAATTGATAGTACAACTGCCTGTGTAATTATGGAAACAGTGCAGGCAGAAGCTGGAATTATTAAACCCAATGCCGAGTGGATAAAGGCTATCAGAAAGAAATGTGATGAACATTGTGTTTTACTGATATTAGATGAAATACAAGCGGGTTTTGGAAGAACGGGAAGCCTTTGGGCCTTTGAACAATTTGGTGTAATACCCGAAATATTACTGTTGGGCAAGGCTTTGGGAGGAGGAATGCCTATTGGGGCGTTTATAGCTGATAAAAAACTGATGGATTGTTTTACCAACAATCCTGTACTTGGGCATATAACAACTTTTGGTGGGCATCCTGTAAGCTGTGCAGCGGGCAAAGCAGGACTGGCAGTATTGCTAGAAGGAGAATATATTCAGGAAATAAAGGAAAAAGAGGAGTTAATGAATAATTTAATTCATCATAAAGCAATTGTTGCAAAAAGAAGTTGTGGTTTATGGATGGCAATTGAATTTGATAGTTTCAATACCAATCATTCAGTTATTAAAAAGTGTATTGAAAAGGGATTAATATCCGATTGGTTTCTATTTAATGATAAAAGTATGCGAATTGCACCGCCACTTATCATTACAAAAGATGAACTACGCAAAATGTGTAGTTTAATTGTGGAAAGCATTGAGGAAGTAGATATGAATTATAAATTATAAGTTATCAATTTGTGGATTGTTCTTTTTGTTTATAATTTATAACTCATAATTCATGACTTGCTTAAAGTACATTTAGCACTTGTTCCTTTGCTTTTTCTAATTCATCCTTCATTAGTACAACGCACTTCTGAATTTCAGAATCGTAAGCCTTAGATCCCGTAGTATTTATTTCTCTACCAAACTCTTGCAACAAGAAAGAAAGACGCTTTCCTTTGCTTTTGTCCTTTTCTTCTAATATTGTTTTAAAGTAGCTTATGTGATTTTTTAAACGAACCTGCTCTTCGCTGATATCAATTTTTTCTATATAATAAATCAACTCTTGTTCTAACCTATTGGTATCATAGTTCTCCTTTCCTACTCTTTCCTCCAATAGTTTAGTAAGGTTATCTTTAGTTTTTTGGCGTCTATTGGGTTCAAGAGTAACAATTGTAGCACTCTGTATTTCAATATTTGAAAGTCTGATCAGCATATCCTTTTCTATAGATTTCCCTTCGTCCAAACGATGAACATTCAAATCTGCAATAGCTGCTGATAAAACAATTTTAAACTGGTTCCATTCTACTTCGTCCATCACTTCAGCCGATGAAACCACTATTTCAGGAAGTCTTAATATTGATGCAAGTATCTGTTGTTTATCTGCATTCAATTCATCGGCTATTTGTACAACAGAATTATAATAAGCCTTTAATAAATCACTGTTTATACTTACAGGCTTGGCAATACCATTTTGTTTTATAGTAATAAAACATTCAACACTTCCTCGTTCTAAACCTTCATTGATAATGGATCTTAAGTCGAATTCGTAAGGCTTCAATAAGGCAGGCAACTGCATACGCAAATCGAATTGTTTTCCATTTAGTGAACGTAACTCTATTAGAAAAACCTTGTCGCCTATTGATTGTTCAGCGCGACCATAACCTGTCATTGAATAAAGCATTTTACAATTGTTTCTTAAGTTCTATCACAAAATAGCGAAGCACTATTAGTACTTATGTTTTAATAAAGTGGGTAAAAATAGATGAAATGGCAATAAGATATAAAACAAAATCGGCCTTGCATAAGCAAAGCCGATTGTAGGGTGTGAATTAATGTTTTATTTTCTATTTTACAGTAAATGTAAAATCATAAAAGTTAGCAGTAATTGTGTAAGTACCACTAGTAGCTGGTGCATTGAAATTAGTACTTAGATTATAGCCAAAACTACCACCAGAACTTGGAACATTACTATTTGCAACAGCATATTTGTTTGTCCAACTTCCTGCAACAGGTAACATCAAGAAACTTTTACCACCAATTAATGGTACTGTTAACTGAAATTGAGCTGCATTAAGTTGTGTAAATGTAGGGTTTACTGGCGGGTTTGAATTATTCCACCCATCAGCTGTAGCATCTCCTACAATATATAAGTTGGTAGGGAAGGTACTTGTGTAAGGAGTAACTTTATATTTACCATGTTGAAAGTCAATAGTTATTGAATACCAACCTGATGTTGAAGGGGCTACAAAATTGGAACCACCAGAAGTGTAATATTGAAAACTTCCTCCATTTGCAACACCTGATACTGTAGCATCTGCTATAGCATACTTTTGATCCCAACTACTATTTACTGGTAAGATTAAGTAGCCATTACCACCTATCAAATTAAATACTCCAACATAGGTAACAGAATCAATCTTGGCAAATTGCTGAGTTGGAACTGGCACTGGATTATTCCATCCACCTTGTGTGGCATCTCCAACCAAAAACAGTGTTCCAGAAGTTGGTGGAGCAATTACAGGAGGGATAACATAAGGTGTCATGTTTACAGTAATAGTATTTGACTTAAGTGATACATTATTATTTGCATAAGAAGAAACTAAACGAATATCAACATTGTAAGCTACCTTAAATTGGAAGCCAAAGCTCAATAGAACATCATTTAATTGTTTTGCAGTGAGAGTATCATTTAATGCACCGGTTACGATAAACGAAGCTGCTTTTGAGAAATTCCGTCCAGATGAGTCTATTTGTATTAAGTACTTTACGGAGCTGGAATCCGTAGCATAAGACGGGCTAGTCCATTTTAAAATAAGCGCAGGTTTTAAAGAATCTGCAGCTACAGGAGCAATTTTAGTTGCAGACGAGCTTAATATACTTGCAGTACCTGCGGAAGCAAAAGTTATAGTATCTTTTTTATCACAACTAGTTATCAACCCGATAAGAATTGCTGATAAAATCAGGTGTTTTATTATATGTTTCATAAATATAATTTAATTATGTTAAAAATTAATGTAGGGTAACTGTGAATTTACCAGTTTGAAAGTTTACAACTATATCATAAATCCCACTTTTAGGAGGAGCGAGTGTATTATTTCCATTGGACACAAAAGCACCTCCAAAAATTGCAGCAGGATCATCAGCGATAGCAACGCTCCATTGTTCACCCCAACCACCATTTTTACCAATTAATTTGTACTCTCCAGCACCAATTAGGGAAATAGTTATTTTAAATTCTGTATTACTAATTTGTGTAAATTGCTGGGAAGTTACGTTGGAAACGTCAATTGGATTACTCCAACCTCCTGCAACTGCACTACCAACTATAAAAAGCGTACCAGTAGAGGGCGGAGTAATTAGTGGCGGAGGAGCAAATGGAGTTACATTAAATGTTAAGACATTCGAAATTAACTGAGCTTGATTATTAGTACCAATTGAAGTTATTAACCGAACTTGGATTTTATGATTTTGACCAAGCGACAAGCCAAGTTTACTTGCTAATAGTTGATTTAAAAAATTACCAGTTATCGATTTACTTAAACTCAAATCACCAGTAATTGTTTGCATTGCAGGGTTAGTAAAGTTTGCCCCAAAAGTGTCAACTTGTAACGTGTAAACAACATTCTGAGAACTTATTCCATCACTAAATATGTAATTAGGATTAGTGTAATTAAAAGTTATTGCTACTTTACTTGAGTCATTGGCAATAAGAGGTATGGTATCCTGTAAGTTTGCCGTTAAAATTGGATTTATACCTCCCTGATAATAAACCTCAGCAACCTGCTTTTTACAAGATGTAAGGATGAACATCCCCAAACCAACTGTTATTAATAATTTATTCAAATATTTTTTCATAAAAATTTATTTAATTGTTAGAGATTAATATCCAGGATTTTGTTTTAAATTAGGATTAGCAGATAAATCAGTGGATGGTATAGGAAATAAATTTAAGTAACTTCCAACTGATGTACCAGATTGAACTCCACCTTTCCAAGCCCATAAGTAATCAGAAGTGGTAAACTTTCCGAATCTAATCAAATCAGTTCTTCTAAAGCACTCCCAAAACAATTCTCTTCCCCTTTCATCCAAAATGAAACTAGTAGTTAATTGGTCTGCATTGATATCACCAGAGTTATTACCAAACCCTCTTTTTCTTAATAGATTTATATACCCAAGTGCAGTATTGGCATCACCACCAGAGCCGCCACGTAATACAGCTTCAGCATAAATTAGGTATATCTCTCCAAGTCTGAAAATAGGAAAATCAACATCTGCCCAATTTCCAGCTGGATCAGCATGTGGTGCAGGAGCACCTGTTCTTGTCACATTCCTAAATTTAGTAGAAGAATATCCGCTTGTAGAAGTTCCTAACAAAGTATCCATATTAAGACTTTGACCTGTTGTCCAAAATTGACCTCTTGGATCTGAATTAGCAAAAAGACCAACAAACTGTTGTGTAACCCTAATACAACCCCAACTCCCACTTGTTCCAGAAACACTCGCAGGAACTCCGGCTGGACCATGAACTAATGTAGTTGTGCCACCCCAATTTTGAGTATGTGTGCCATCATAAGGAATTGTTAGAATAAATTCATCAGTATTAAGGTTATTATCAGCTAACATTAGTTCACTATAATTTGGATGCAAAGTAAACCCAGATGAGATGACCTTGTTGGCATAAGTAATTGCTTCTGTATACTTGGATGTACCAGTATACACTTGAGCATTTAAATATATTCTTGCCAATAATGACCATGCAGCCGCTCTATCAGCCCTACCATATTCATTTGTTCTTGGGGCTACTAACAATGGGTCTATTGCTTTTAATTCTGACTCTATGTATTTAAATAAATCTGCTCTTTTTATTTGTGGAGGTATGCCAGAACCAATTGGTGACGCTTCAGTAACAAAAGGAGGATTTCCGAATAAATCCATCAATATCGCATATTGATAGGCGCGAAGAAAACGAGCCTCTGCACGATAAACTCTGATACTATCAGCACTTTTGCCGGTAATTCCACGACTGCCTAATTTGGCATCTGATGATTGATTTATAAACTCATTACACAAAGTAATTTGAAAATAGGACCTATAATATAACCCTGCAACGGTTTGATTAACAGAAGACCATTGCATTTGATGAATTCCTACTGGATCTGTGTTCCCAAAATAAGTCCAACCAGCTTCATCAGTAGAAATGCATTGCAGATCCCAAAATAGCCTTAAAAAGTCTGAATTACCTTCATCTGAAATGATTTGCGAAGGAATATCAGCATTACCAGTTCCACCTGTATTTCCTGTTAACGCCATCGAACCGTACACTTTAGCAAGTCCTTGTTTATAACCTAACGGCGAACTGTAAACGCTTGAAGCTGTAAGATCATTAGTTGGGGTTAAATCAAGCTTCTTACTACATCCTACAAAAACTAATGAGGAAAAAAGTATCGGAAGAAAATTTTTAATCTTATTCATAATATTATTCATTTAATTTATTACAGATCTAAGTTTATTCCAAGAGTATAAACTACTGGTCTTGGATAGTTATTGTTGTCTACTCCATTACTAATTTCAGGGTCTAGTCCAGAATATTTTGTTATTGTAAACACATTCTGGACACTAAAATTAGCTCTTAGAGAATTTATACTTTTCAACACTTTTCCAAAGTTATAACCAATATTAAGATTGTCCATTCTTAAAAAAGAAGCATTTTCAATATAATAATCACTTAGTAATTGCTTATCTGTAGAACCAACAAAATGTGTTGTAAGATAATTTATCGATGCATTACTAATTGTAGCCCCACCAATTATTTGATTTAATCTACCATTGTTACTGTATACATTATTGTAGACATAATTGTCAAAACTAGCTCTGAGAATACATCCAGCATTCCAATTCTTGTAACTCAGATTAGTAGAGAAGCCTAAGAAAACTTTAGGGTCAGCACTCTTACCTTTATACTTGTCACTTTCATTAATAATGCCATCTCTGTTTCTGTCTTGAAACATACCTTCAATAGGTGCACCTGTCTTATAATCAAACACTTGTTTGTATAGGTTAAATGTATTCTTGCTACTGCCAACTGCATTTAAGTAAGCAAACCCCTGAACACCCGAAATATTTGTACTATAAAAACCTGGATAATTGGGATCGTTAGGGATTACTGTCAAGTTTGTGATTTCATTTTTGTTATAAGTAACATTAAATGCAACGTCCCATGTTAAATCTTTCTCTTTAATTGGAATCGTATTTAAAGTTACTTCTATCCCTTTATTTTCCATGTTACCAACATTTGCAATAGTATATGCAGAGAAATTGGTGCCAGCTGGCTGAGCAACTTCATTTAATAAATCACTAGTTTTCTTCATGTATAAATCAACACTACCTGTAATTCTATTTTTCAATAAGCCAAAGTCTACAGCAATGTTTGTAGTTGCAGTTTGCTCCCATTTACGATTGGCATAGAAGCCCCCTGGTCTATACATTTGATAAAAAACATTCCCAAATTGATAAGACGCGTTTACATCACTATAATTGTAGTATGATAAATAATCATAATTACCTACACCATCTTGTTGACCAGTTATCCCATATCCAACTCGAAGTTTTAAATCAGAAATAATTTTACTGTTATTAATGAATGGTTCATTTATTACTTTCCAAGCAAATGCAGCGGATGGGAACATTCCCCACCTATTATTTGGAGAAAACCTTGAAGATCCATCACGACGAATTGTTGCAGTTAATAAATACTTATCATCGTAGCCCAAGTTAACTCTTCCGAAATATGATATTAAGCTATGTTCAGGTTCATCATAAGCGAACTTAGAAGCAGCCTTTGAAACAGTTCCTTTTGCGTAGTACTCTGCATAATTATAATTTTTGGTCAAATAATTATTGTAAGAATATCCTGCAGTCGCATCAATACGAGTCTTATACTTTTTAAACTCTTTTACATAATTAAGATAGAATTCAAAAAGGGTATTCTGCTTTGTAGATTTATAGTAATTATTTTGACCACCCTTACCTCCTGCAATGTAGTTAGATGCCGCACTATCTGAGATATATTTATTACCCTCACCCTTAGATATATCATATCCTGCATTTAAGTTGGCATGTAAGTCTGGTAAAAAATGAAACTTATAATCAAGTTGCAAATTTCCAATACTTCTTTGTGGAGTACTCTTATCTAGTTGTTGATTTAATAGCCCAACAGGATTTCTACCCGCATTCAAATTTAAACCTGTTGGTGTACTTGGATCTAACCATTCATAATACCCTCCAAATCTTTTACTATTCGAATAAACATTTTGAGTTGGATCGAAACCTGCAGCAGCACCTATAGCACCTGTATTTGCGAATCGAGTACTTTGAGTACTACCTTTTAAGTTTAAATCTACTTTCAAATGATTGTCAAAAAATGTAGGGTTTACTGCAATTCCAACACTTGTTTTTTGAAGGTTGTCAGTTTTTAGTATTCCATCTTGGTTTTGAAAACCTAATGAAATTCTGTAAGGAAATTTCTTAAATCCCCCACTAATTGTAAGGTTGTTATCTGTTGAGAAAGCATTTTGAAAGATTTCCTTTTGCCAATCAGTGTTTGCATTTCCTAACATGGCTTTTTGGGCTGCAGTCCCATTTGCAGTTACAATAGAACGAATTTGATTACCATTTAATACAGGCAACTCTTTCTTTAAGCTTGAAAGTGAATTTACAGAACTAAAGCTTACTTTCAATGCGCCAGATTTACCTTTCTTTGTTGTGATAATTATAACCCCATTTGCAGCCCTAGTACCATAAATTGCAGCTGCAGAAGCATCCTTTAATACAGTGAAAGATTCTATGTCATTAGCATTTATAAAGCTTAATGGATTACCTGCACCTTTAATTGCATCGTTATCTAATGGAACACCATCAATCACTATCAAAGGATCGTTACTAGCTCTTAAAGAAGCGCCACCACGGATGCGAATTGTACTACCAGCCCCAGGCTGTCCGCTGTTTGAAATAATAGAAACTCCCGCAACTTTACCTGAAATCATTTGCTCTGGAGTTGAAATTGCGCCTTTCTGAAAGTCTTTAGCTGATACAGTTGTTACCGCACCAGTCAAATCTTTCTTTTTTACGGTTCCATACCCTACAACTACGATCTCATTTAATGTAAAGTTTGATTGTACTAAGCTCACTGAAATAGGTGTTCCACTTGCCGAAACTTCTTGTTTGGAATAACCTATAGAAGTTACAATTAGAGTGGCGTCATCGCCAGAAACCTTTACTTTAAAAGTACCATCTGCCGCTGTTTGTGTGGCATTTTTACTCCCTTTAACTTGTACGGTGATGTTGGCTAAAGGTGTTCCATCTTTGGAGTCGGTTACTTTTCCGGTAACAACCCTTTCTTGTGCAAATGCTGCTATGCCAAACACGAAGTTCATCATAAACAGCAAGGCAATTAATCGCTTAAAATTCATAATAGAAAATTTACTGGTTAATGTAAAAAAGTTTAATAATAATTGTAGATTTAAATTTCTAAATAGATATGCTACGTATCTGTATTATAATATGTTGAGGAAGTTATTGTAGGCGAATTACCTAAATGATCTAAATGCAAACGGGGCAGATAACAATCTAGCATCAATCTAATTTTCATAAAAGCTTTTTTCTGTGCAATCGCGTTTTTGATTGTGTATCATCTACACATTCGAATACAAAGATGTGTATTTTTTACACAATAAAAAAACTTTTTTATAATTTCTTTTTATAACAATGTTAACAACCGAATAATTATTGAGAATTATTGCAATTTTTGCCTAAAGTAATGGCGCAATTGAATTAGAAGCACTTAAGTGTTTTAGTCTTATGGTTGTGGCTTAAATAGAGTACAAATGTAAAGTTGGTTTTATTTGACATGCTTGAACTTTGATTTAGAAGAACTTTATTTACCTCCAAAATATTTTAAAAAGGTCATATTAATAAGTTAAGTTTTTTACTTATTGCTTCCCAGAAACTTTACTATTTAGTTCATCAAGAAAAACAATGGATCTAAATGTTTCATGTCCCCAATTAGTAATTGTACAACAATAATACACCTCAATCCTTGTGTCTTGGTGAAAGGGTGCATAACAGATTTTCGCTTTTAAGACGCATTGATATGCGTCTCTACATTCGCAACATAATTTATAAAGCGAAAAACTTTTATTCGACTGGTGAAATGCATAGTGTTCTTAGTGTTTAAATACCCTCTGAGTAGTAACGTAATTGATAATTATTAATTGACAATTAATAATTTAAAGGAATATAAAATGTGTTGTGATACCTTTTTTATGGGATTAAGTGGCCTATATAGGGCTTTTGAAACCATTATATGGTTATTATAAGGGTTGCGAAGCCTTAAACATAGTTAAATTAGTTTTCAGCTTGGCTAGAAAAGTGCTCAGCTTGGGCAACCAAGTGTTCGGCTTGGCTGGAAAAGCTTTCAGCTAGGGTAAATTAGTTTACTGTATAGCTAAAATAGCTTTTAGCAAGACAAAACAAGCCCCTTGCTTGACTTTTCAGGTTTAGCTGAGGGCTTATCAAGCCTTGCTGAGGGCATTATCTGTGAAGTAGAAGACTTTTTAGGCACAACTTAAGACTATTAAAGCCTTGCAGAAGACTTTACATGCTTAGCTTAAGGCAATATTTGCTAAGTTTTAGACTTTTGTAGCTTTGTTACGAGAAGTTTTAGTACAAAGTTTAACACAGATTACTATTTCTTATTAAAAACCTACTCTGCAATCAAAGTCATAATTTTACAACTTATTTAAATGCATAATCTCTACTAAAAACTTCTCTGTTTCAGTAATAACGCCCGCCACATCATTAGACCTTATAGACGAACACATTACATGATTGCCTACGTTGGGCATGGCAATCCCCCTTTTCAAACTATCTGGTGTAGCAATACTATTGAGCATTGATTTTATAGCCGATACTTTTACTACTTTATCCTGTTGTTCTTCATCATTATAATAATAAAGAGCAAGTGTTGGCTGGTGAACTGATTTGAAAGTTGTTTCATTCATCGTAGTAGCAACTATTTCTTGTAAGGCAACGGCTGCTTCAATTCTGTATGTCGTGTTCCAATAGCGGTTATTCAGCGAATCATTGTGTGTGCCTTTTAAGTACTTATCCCCCATTACCATTCTGGCAATCTGCAAACCCCATGGTTGGTTTAATAACCAAGCACTTTTATCGTTGATGGCAATGTTAGGAGAATATAATATGGTGCCAGCTACATCATCAGGAAAGGCTGCTGCCAACTGTAGTGCCAATGCACCACCCGAAGAGGTACCCATCAATATCACTTTTTTGCCTATTTGTTTGCCAATGGCTAGTGCCTCTTTTGCACTCTCCCAATAATTATCGGCGGTTAGATTCATTAATTGTTCTGAGGTATCAATTCCGTGTTCAGCCAAACGAGAAAGATATAGATTACACCCAAACTCTTTGGCAATGGTGCGATGTGTTGGTGCACCTTCTCCCTGACTAGAACTAAACCCATGTAAATAGACAATGGCATAGTCTGTTTTTTGTTTTGTACTATCATCAATCCAAACTACCCTAGCCTGATTATCGTACTTTAATTTGTGTTTACTTTCTACACTATTAATATATTTTTCTAAACTGTCTGAACATAAAGGAATAGAAGGGAGTACCTTATTATATATAGGAGTAGAAGGATGTGGGCCGAGGAAGTATAAAAACGCAAAAAACAGAACTATAGCAATAACAATTTTAGAGAATCTATTCATGTGAAAATTTTCGTAAAACTAAAAAGAAAAGTTGCTCGGGGGCGTTTTTACCACAAAGTTCAGAATTTATCTTTAAACGCTTTTGTATAAGTGAAAGTCCTTTCTATTGTCTCATCTGTCACACCAGAAAAAAACAGGAATGATTTATCTTAGAAAAAGCAAACTTTCCCAAATCGCTGTAGAGACGGATGATAATCCGTCTAAAGTGCATAATGAATTTGCCTTGCAAATAAGACGGATTATCATCCGTCTCTACAGGTTCACGTAAAGATAGGAGGCCTTGTATTATGATAATGCTGATTTTAGTTGGTTAGATTTCTCCTTATATTACAAAGACGCAAAGATTATGTAGAAGATGTCAGTAAATTGCTCAATAGCTGGTAGTCTTACCGCTATTTATATACTAAACAGTAAGAAAATGTCTGAAACCCATCGCCAAACCCATTAACTAATTATAAACATTGGCTTTTATTTTGTTCCCTAGGAGGCAATACCTTACTTTCGCAGCCTAAAAAAAAGCTGAGGAAAGTCATCTTTTTATTGAAATCCTTTGTAGGATTGAATTACAAGCACACTTTCTTAGCAAAAAATTTAATAATGGACATTAGAAACATCGCAATTATTGCACACGTTGACCATGGTAAAACAACTTTGGTAGACAAAATTTTACATCAAACCAACGTTTTCCGTGCTAATCAGGAAACAGGAGAATTGATTATGGATAGTAACGATCTTGAAAGAGAACGCGGTATCACTATTTTCTCTAAAAACGCTTCTGTAATGTACAAAGGCGTAAAGATTAATGTTATTGACACCCCAGGTCACAGTGACTTTGGTGGTGAAGTAGAGCGTGTATTGAAAATGGCGGATAGCGTTATCCTGCTTGTGGATGCCTTTGAAGGACCAATGCCTCAAACACGTTTTGTATTGCAAAAAGCATTACAATTAAATTTGAAACCTATTGTTGTTATCAATAAAGTAGATAAACCAAACTGCCGCCCTGATGAAGTGCATGATGCAGTATTTGAATTGTTCTTTACCCTTGATGCAACAGATGAACAACTAGATTTCCCTACTTTCTATGGTAGTGGTAAAAATGGTTGGTTTAATAGTAAAAACGAACAATGCGATGATATTACTCCTTTATTGGATGGTATCCTCCAATATGTTCCTGCGCCAAAGATTGAAGATGGAACATTACAAATGCAAATTACCTCTTTAGATTATTCTGCTTTCTTAGGTCGTATTGCAGTAGGACGTGTGGCTCGTGGTAAAATAAGCGAAAACCAACCTTTTGCTTTGATGCGTACTGATGGTCGTATCCAAAAATCTCGCGTTAAGGAGTTGTACATCTTCGAATCATTAGGCAAGAAGAAAGTTACAGAAGTTGTAGCAGGAGATATATGTGCAGTGGTAGGTATTGAAGATTTTACTATTGGAGATACGATTGCCGATATTGAAAATCCTGAAGCATTGCCAATCATCAGCGTTGATGAGCCAACTATGAGTATGATGTTTAGCATCAATAACTCACCTTTCTTTGGTAAGGATGGTAAGTTTGTTACTTCTCGTCACTTGCGTGATCGTTTGATGAAAGAAACAGAAAAGAATCTTGCCTTGAAGGTAGAAGATACGGATAGTGCGGATTGCTTCCTAGTTTATGGTCGTGGTATATTGCACTTGGGTATATTGGTTGAAACAATGCGTAGAGAAGGTTATGAACTTACGGTTGGTAACCCTCAGGTTTTGGTAAAACAAATAGATGGCAAGAAACATGAGCCTTTTGAAAACTTGGTTGTTGATGTGCCTTCAGAATTTAGTGGTAAAGTAATTGACCTTGTTACACAACGTAAAGGGGAAATGCTTATTATGGAAAGTAAGGGTGAAATGCAACACTTAGAATTTGAAATCCCTTCTCGTGGGTTGATTGGCTTGCGTTCTCAAATGCTTACAGGTACTGCTGGTGAAGCTGTAATGGCACACCGTTTCTTGGAATACAAACCATGGAAAGGCCCAATACCTGGACGTAGTAATGGTGTATTGATAGCTAAGAGTACTGAACGAACAACAGGATATTCGATAGACAAATTACAAGACAGAGGTCGTTTCTTCGTTGATCCAAATGAAGAAGTATACGTTGGCCAAGTAATTGCTGAGCATATTAAACCAGGAGATTTGGTGGTGAATGCTACAGAAGCTAAAAAATTGACTAACCACCGTGCAAGCGGAAGTGATGATGCTACACGTATTACTCCGAAGATATTGATGACACTAGAAGAGTGCATGGAGTACATTCAATTTGATGAGTGTATAGAGGTAACTCCGAAAAACATTCGTATGCGTAAGGTAATATTGAATGAAGATGAACGTAAGAAAACATCTAAGAGCATGGCTAGTGAAGCTGTAGGATAGTTATTAAATAAACTATTAGCGCCTGATTCAAGTAATTGAGTCAGGCGTTTTTGTTTGGGGATCAACAATAACCCTATATAAGCGTTCGAACCCTTATATATAAGGCTTCACAGTCTGCCGTATTGAATTAATAAGCTAACAAGAATATGATAAAATTGTGGAATTAGAACATTAAGGTAAGTCTAGTTTTCTAGAAAGATTGGCTATTAGTCGTATAAAGTGATTTAATTTTGGTTTTATATTTAATAGCTTAGTGAAACAAAAGCTACATAATAAGAAATGGTTATAGCCTAATTTTATAGACAATAACCATCTCTCTATAATACTATTTCCTTTTCTTCAATCATTTTGCGAAGATTTAATAATGCATAACGCATTCTTCCGAGAGCAGTGTTGATGCTTGTACCCGTAATGCTCGCAATTTCTTTAAAACTCATATCGGCAAAGTGTCTAAGCACAATTACTTCTCTTTGTTCTTCAGGTAGATGATCTAGCAGTCTTCTTACTTTATCATGGCTTTGAGTCCTCATAATTTTAGCATCGGCAAAATCGCCAACCTCACCTAGACCTTCAAAAATATCTTTATCATTGTTTCCAATGTCATGAATGTATTTAACCTTTCTAAAGTGGTCTACGCAAAGGTTGTGCGCCACTCGTAAAGCCCAACTAAGAAATTTACCCTCGTCGTTATATCTATTGGTGCGTATTGTATCAATGATTTTAATAAACACTTCTTGAAACAAATCCTCAGCAAGGTGCATATCCCTAACCATAAAAAGTATGGTAGTGTACACAGAATCTTTATGACGTCGGATTAACTCCTCCAACGCCTGATTATCTCCCTTCTGAAATACGCTAATTAACTGCGTATCTGTTGCATCAACAAATGACTTCATAACAATGGGTTTATGTATAATTCAAGTACAAAAAAACGAGGATATTGAATAAACATACATACGACAATATGAATCGACATAAGTATTCGGATGTAATGTTAGAAATATTTCTCCTACACATAATACTTTTAACTGAATTGTTAAAAAGTATTTTCAGGAATTTATGGTTATTCACAAAAACAAAGGGGAAATTAGCTAGAATGTACTACTATACTACATTGTAGGGTATTAGTATCCTTCAAAAAAACTATTTTATTTTGAGTAATTTGAATTTTATAAACATTAGTTTAAAGGTTCTGTTTATATTGCTTCAAATATGGAAAAGAGCGTAGAAAAAAAGAAGAAAAGTATCCAACAAGAGAACAATACTCAAGCTTTGGTGACTAACAATAACATATTGGTAAAAGGTGCCAGAACACACAATCTTAAAAACGTTACAGTAGAGTTTCCCCGTAATCAATTTATTGTTGTTACGGGAGTGAGTGGTAGTGGAAAGTCTTCTTTAACCATTGATACTTTATTTGCTGAAGGTCAACGCAGATATGCAGAAAGCCTCAGCTCTTATGCCCGTCAGTTTATGGCGAGGATGGTAAAACCTGATGTAGATTATATAAAAGGATTATGTCCTGCAATAGCCATAGAGCAGAAAGTTATTACACGTACGCCACGAAGTACAGTAGGTAGTATGACCGAGATTTATGATTACTTGCGCTTGTTGTATGCACGTGTAGGCAAGACGATTTCGCCAATAAGTGGAAGGGAAGTGAAGAAAGATGATGTGCAAGATGTAGTGGAAGCGATAAAGGCATTAGAACTAGGAAGACGCGTTTTTATCATCGTAAAGTTTAAACAACATGCCAACAGGGAGATAAGGGAAGAACTCAACATATTGATGGCAAAAGGTTTTAGTAGGATGGCGACCCCAAATACTGTGAAAGGTGGCGCACTGGAACCTGTGCGAATAGAAGAATTATTAGAACTGACTGATGCAGAATTAAAGAAAAAGTTTACTCCTAAGGCGACCCCAAAACCCCATTCAGGGGGTGTAGGGGTTTATACATTGGTAGACCGTATAGTTACCAAAGAATTTGATGAAGATGATTTGCACCGATTGAGTGATTCAATTGGGATTGCTTTTTATGAGGGCGAAGGTGAGATGTATTTAGAATTGGATGGGAAAGAGTTCTTTCATTACAGTAATAAGTTTGAATTGGACGGAATACAGTTCGAAGAGCCTGTGCCCAATCTATTTTCATTCAACAATCCTTATGGTGCTTGTCCAACCTGCGAAGGGTTTAGTTTGGTGTTGGGAATAGATGAGGATTTGGTTATTCCTGATAAGAGATTGAGTGTGTATGAAGGGGCTGTTGCTTGCTGGCGTGGAGAAAAGATGGGCGAATGGAAGGAGGCTTTTATGCGTGGTGCAGGTGCAGCAAACTTCCCGATACATAAACCTATTATGGATCTGACCAAGGAACAATATCAGTTGCTATGGAAGGGAGCGAAATACCTTCAAGGCATAGATGATTTCTTTAAGGAAGTAGAAGCCAATCTGTATAAGGTTCAATACAGGGTGATGCTTAGCAGGTATCGTGGCAAAACAAAATGCCCTGTGTGCGAGGGCTATCGTTTGAGACAAGAGGCTCTTTTTGTAAAAGTAGACACCAAACATATTGGTGAACTATGCGAAATGCAAGTAAAGGATTTAAAGGTTTGGTTCGACAAAATGAATATAAGCGAACATGACAGACAAGTGGCTAAACGTATATTGATAGAGGTTCATCAACGCTTACAGACTTTAATTGATGTTGGCTTAGGATATCTAACCCTCAATCGTTTGGCAAATAGCTTGAGTGGAGGCGAGAGTCAACGAATACAGCTTACTCGTAGCCTAGGAAGTAACCTGACTAATTCCTTGTACATTCTAGATGAACCCTCTATTGGTTTGCATAGTAGAGATACGGAGAAGCTGATTGGCGTATTAAAGTCATTAAAAGCTTTGGGCAATACGGTTGTGGTGGTGGAACACGACGAGATGATGATGCGCGAAGCTGATTATGTAATTGATATGGGTCCATTGGCATCGCATTTAGGCGGTGAAGTAGTGGCAGCAGGCAATTATCAGCAACTGATAGATAATCCCAAAAGCCTTACGGGAAGATACTTAAAAGGAGAATTGACCATTGATGTACCGAAGGCTATTAGAAAGTGGAACAGGAGTATAACAGTAGAAGGTGCTAGGCAAAATAACCTAAAAGATATTACAGTAGCGTTCCCCTTAAACATTCTTTGTGTAGTTACCGGCGTGAGTGGTAGTGGAAAGACAACATTGGTAAAACAGATTCTATACCCTGCATTGCAAAAGATGAAAGGAGAGTTTTCGGAGAAAGTAGGTCTGCATAAAGCCATTACAGGAGATGCAGATTATATTTCTCAAATAGAGATGATTGACCAAAACCCAATCGGCAAATCATCGCGAAGCAACCCCATTACTTATATAAAAGCTTATGATGAGATAAGGGATTTATATGCCAAACAACCGCTTAGTAAAATACGTGGCTTCTTGCCTAAACACTTTTCTTTTAACGTGGATGGTGGGCGATGTGATGCCTGCAAGGGTGAAGGCGAACAAATAGTAGAGATGCAATTCTTGGCTGATGTGCACCTTACCTGCGAAGTTTGTGGAGGTAAAAGATTTAAAGAAGAGGTGATAGAGGTAATGTATAAGGGCAAGAGTATTCATGATATTTTGGAGATGAGTGTGGATGAATCTATTGCTTTTTTCGAGGATGAAAAGAACCTAACCAAAGCCATTCAGCCTTTGCAGGATGTTGGTTTGGGTTATGTAAAACTAGGGCAATCGTCCAATACACTTAGTGGTGGTGAAGCCCAACGGGTAAAGCTTGCTTCGTTCCTAGGTAAGGGGAAAGGAGCTGGGCATATTCTTTTTATATTCGATGAACCGACTACGGGGCTTCACTTTCATGATATTAAAAAGCTATTGGCATCTTTTAATAAACTGATAGAGCAAGGACATTCGCTATTGGTGATAGAACATAATACAGACGTAATAAAATGTGCTGATTGGTTGATAGATCTAGGCCCGGAAGCAGGTGATGCAGGTGGTAACCTAGTTTATGCAGGCATCCCCGAAGGGATAAAGAAGGTTAAAGAGAGTTATACAGGGAGGTACCTTTAAGGTAGTTATGAGTTATGAGTATGGGTTAACAATTAGTCTTCGCTTGATAAATCCTTTGCCTAAAAGGATTTATCAAGATGAACTTAAAAATATTGTGAAGGCTGGGAAGGTGTCTTTTGTATATAGACTTCTCTTTAAGAATATTAGGTTCGGAAATATTCACTTATTTTTATCAGGTCATTCTCATTGAAAAAATATTAAAATGAAATATCTTCTTTCCCTATTAATCTTCTCAATTTCCTTTTCGTCTTTCGCCCAAATTGATACAATTAAAATCTACAACTGTAAAGAGTATAAAAAAGGGTTCTACAAAAACTATAATGAGTTTATCACCAATTCACCATCTATTACTTACGACTTTACTATTACCAATCTAAGTAAAGATACGAATGATACACTCGACACTAGAGTTGACTACACTTTGCTAGATTCTTCAAAGCACACAGGTCGTGTTTGGGGTTTTTGCGACGGAAAAGATGTTTATGTAAAACACAATAACACAACTGTAACAAGCACCTTTTTGAAACTTCATATAGGTCGTTGTTCTTTCTTTTCTTACAGGGATAGAAGTTCCTCTCCTGTAGTCTTATTACCCGGTTTGGGATTGGTCGGTGCAGTTGTTGCTGCTGCAACAGCTGGAGGTGCTATAGCCACAGCTTCTACACCTTACTCTTCAAGGGATTATTCTTTGTGTATAATTACTGACGAAGGAAAATTCATTAAAGGACCACATGCTTCTGATATAAAAAAGAGTTTAAGTGCTCAACCAGAATTATTAAAATCATTTGAGGAAGATGCTAGAGAATTAGAAAAATATTTGAATCAAACCTACCGCAATGATGACCCTGAAAATATTAAGTTTGAAATTTATATTGGGTTAAAATTGCTTTTATTTAGGCTTAATGAAAATTATAAGAATAATATTTCTAAGTAAGAGTCAATATAAATTCAACTTAGTACCTAATTAATATCTTCAATCTTCTTAATAACCCGGGATATACTTTAAACAACTAGCCACCCCCTATCCTTTTCTTGCTTTAATCATCCGTTCCTTTCCTTGCATGTCTTTTTTAATTTCGGTAATATAGCCTGCCGCTTTAAATACATTGCTTGTTTCTTTGCCTAGGGCTTCATTTATTTCTACATAAATATGTCCATTAGCGGCTAGATGGTTTAAACCGAAGGCGGCAATCTTTTTGTAAAATATCAAAGGATCATTATCTGGAACAAAGAGTGCTATACCAGGTTCATAATCAAGCACATTCTTTTGCATTGCCTCCTTTTCCTTTTCCATTACATAAGGAGGATTACTTACTATTACATCATAAACATCAAGTGTATCCCACTTTTTTTCATCGAGTATATCAACCTTTTTAAACTCAATAAATGCACGATAGGCATCCGTGTTTCTCTTTGCAACTTCTAATGCCTTCTCACTAATATCTACTGCCGTTATTTTGGCTCTAAACATCTTCTTTTTAAGCAATACAGGTATACAACCGCTTCCTGTACCAATATCAATTATTTTGAACGATTCTGCATTCTCTACCAATGATGCCTTATCCTTTGTTATTAAATCTATAAGTTCTTCCGTTTCTGGCCTCGGTATTAGCACGTTTTTATCTACATAAAATTTCAGTCCACCAAACCAAGCTTCTTCAATAACGTATTGAATAGGGTAATGTGCCAATAACTTTTCCGTAATTTCTACTAGCTGTAACTTTTCTGGTTCCGTCATGGTTCGATAGCGTCCAGAAACCAGTTCTATTTTAGTCATTTTTGTTATATGCTCAAAAACCAACTCTGTAATCTTGTTAGCTTCCTTTTGATCATAAATTTCTGTGAGCTTCTTTTTTAGTGCGACATCCTCTATATAAATTGCCATTCTGCAATGTTAGCGATTATTAAGTTGTTAATCGGAAATGATATTACCCGTAGGCAGTGAAGTTTTTTTAGACTAAGTATATCGTTGTCATTTGTGATAATATTGGCTAAATAACAGCCTTATAGAGAATTGGATAGCGAAAAATTATAGAAACAAAAAAGCCGTGATAATTAAATCACGGCTCTTTGTTGGTTGGGTTACCAGGATTCGAACCTAGACAGACAGAACCAAAAACTGTAGTGCTACCATTACACAATAACCCAATCCTTATTGCCTTTTTTCAAAAGCGGAGTGCAAAAATAGGGGAGTCGATGTTTTGTAACAAATTTTTTTTCTACTAATTGATAAACAGTCTAATAATGCTGCAAAATGAAATAGGAAATAACTGTAGGCTTCCTTGTTTTACGAGTACAAACAGTTTTAGTCCTGCGACTAATTCATTTAGGTAGCCACCTAATTGTTCTTGGTGCGTAACTAATTGTTTTAGGAGCCCTCCTAATTTTTATAGGAGCCCTCCTAAATGTAGTAATGGCAGCTTGAAGTTTAGTTTTATTGATTTTTACAAGTAATAAAAGTGTTATAAAGCCATAATCCTTACGCCTATTTCAGATGGTAGAACAATTATTGAATGCAGGTGCTTATTTTTACTTTTAAGAATAGCTGTTATGAACAAATCAATCCTTTGCCTGACTTTTATACTGATTTCCTTTGTTGGATTAGCCCAAACAAAGGTTTATTGGAAAAGTGTAATCCAACACTCTACTAAAATTTACAGATGGGCAAATCAGATAAATAGGTTAGTTAGCCCAAGTTATGTTTTGTTGAAAGAAGACCGCGCATATTCTTCATATAATTCCATAGATATTGATAAAGATGGGCAAAAAGAGATAATAGTTTCTGTTTCTGATACGACTAAACTGGGTTCAACTGATGATCCTTCTACAAAAATTTATGTTTTTAAAATAATACAAAATCGGCTTGAAATCATAGACAGTTCAGCAGAATATGAAGTTGACGGAAGAGGTCCTCAGATTGGAGTTCATTCAAATGAGTTATCGATTATTCACAGTTTCCACCGTGGTTATAATAAACTGTCTTACCTATGGAATAGTGCAAAGAATAAATATTTTTGGTTATTCTAAATTTTGTGTGAGAATATTGAGATTTGCATATGGAAATGTCAGCGGTATTACAGCATTTATTGCCCTTGGGAACTGATTGGGAGATTAAGGAAGTTGTTTTTGAAGAGCATCTTAAAAGGATAGATATAAAGGT